>NZ_JBSEDY010000010.1:0-212394 GCF_053570945.1 Paenibacillus sp. CMM36 | reverse complement strand
AAGCTTCTAAATAACCCCGCTCGACTTGCATGTATTAGGCACGCCGCCAGCGTTCGTCCTGAGCCAGGATCAAACTCTCCATTAAAGACCAACCGAAGCTGGTTTATAGAAAGAGCGATAAGCTCATTTTGAAACTGACGAGATAAAATATCTCTTGTTTGATTTTGCGAACAAAATCGTTTTACTCACTCGTTGTTCAGTTTTCAAAGATCAAACATTTCTCTTTCGCTGCGTTTTTCAGCAGCTATAAGATCATATCATGTTCGTTTCAAAAATGCAAGGGTTATTTTTTCTTTTTTTTTAAAAATCATTTCACCCAAGCTTTTCGCTTTTGAAACTGCTGTTTTGTTGTCAGCTCAAATAATATATCATAAACCCCAGCAACTTAGCAAGAACTTTTTTTTGTTTTTTTATTTTAGAATAAATCCACTCATCTTTCAGCTCATTTAAAATCAGTCGAGGGGCTAGTTGCCCCTTCATTAGCTGATGACTTCCTCTGGCTCAAATACCTCTGCAGGCCAGTGCAGTTCCACACCTTGGCGAAGAAGAACATTTTGAAAACATCCAAGATGCTCTGCTGATCGGCTCACTTCAATGGGATATACTTCGTTGGAGACACAGTAAGCCGCTAGACTTCCTGATGATTCTCCTATATTCCATTCTGTAGGATGCAATCGATAGCAGCCATTGGCTATTTGGGTCATCCCTATATTTTTGCAGGCAGGAAGTAAATTGCGCACCCTCACCGGAATAAGTGAGCCCAATGGAATTTCATAAGGATAGTTAGGGATGTAGAATGTTCGCTGAGATACCGTAGTTGGATGAAGATCCAAATGATAGCTACCTACACCTACACTATCTATATATCGCTTGGGTCCCTCTTCTCCCCGAAGCTCACGACTTACATCAAACTCAGATATCATATACTTGGCCTGAATTCGGCGTGACTCGCGAATATAAGCCGTTTTAGCCAGACCGTCAGATGTGCCGAGAACATCACCCCGTAGTCGAATTCCCGGATAGCCGAACCCTCCATCTAACCGGGGCGCTTCGGTTTGAAGCCAATATATTAATGAACGAGTCAACTCACGCGCTCCTTCTCGATGTTTTGCCTGCTCCTGAGCAGTGACACCGATCAATGGCCCAAGGTAATAATCATTTTGCGCCCAGTTTAAAAGAGTTACCTCACCATCATTTAGCGGTTTGCTCCATATCGAGGGATCTACAATACGACGATAATCCCATAAGGATACAATGCCCTGATCGTTAGGAAACAATGTGAACTGTTTTAGTTTACTGGTATCATCCGCGTCAGTAGCAAACCAGCTCAAAATCGGAAAACGGGAAAAGGAAGGAATATAATTTCTCCAGAAATCATATTGTTGCGGCCGCTCTATAATGAAGCTTTCCTGGGGAATATAGTCTACGGCAGCCACATGTGTGATAGATTGCATATCAAAAGGGTTAGCACACTCCAGTGCATGAGGCTCACCCGTAGCAGCCCGCGACTCCGCTCCACTCGTATGCTCCACGCCTGCCATTGGAAGGAGATCACCACACTCTGTCGCATCCAGATAAAACGCTCCGTGCAGCACTCTAAATCCACACTTATGATCAGCGCTATTCGAGGTACGGACAGTTACAGAAGTAATACAGTCCCCATCCGTCTGAACGGCAATAGGCACGGTGTGATAGTATACATGAACGCGCCCCGTATTCAAATAGGGAGCGAGCATATCTTCAAGCACCCGCAGAGCTACCCGTGGTTCATGGGCCAGACGGCTTACCCAACCGTTCCCAGGGTTGAGAATGAGATTATTTCGAGCTTCTTCGGTTAACGGATAGTTCTGACGGTAATAGTCACGTACACGATTACGGAACTCACGGTATGTTGCTGTGCAACCAAATTGTTCGATCCATCGATGCTCATCTGGGGGAACCGCCTGTGAAGTTAACTGCCCCCCTAACCAGTCCGTCTCCTCTGTCACGATGACTCTCATGCCAGCCTTCGCCGCCGCGAGAGCTGCCGATGTCCCCCCCAGGCCTCCGCCAATCACAACAATGTCGGTATCAAGCCGTTTTTGCGTCATGGTTCGTTCCCCTTTCATTCTTGTACTAGGACTCGGTCATTTCGAAGGCAAGCCGTGCAGCACCGATAATTCCAGCGCGATTGCCCAACAATGCCCGACTTACTTCCGTTTGAACTCCAAATTGGTGCAGATGCTTTTCCAGCATGGGCCACCAGACCTCTCCCGTGTCCGATACTCCTCCGCCTACAATGATCCTCTCAGGATCAAGAGTCACTGAGATGTTAGCTAGAAGTACAGCTAAATCTGCGGTGTAATCATCCAGCACCTGAATTGCCTCCTGGTTACCGTGAACGGCCTCTTTCACAATCTCGTTTCCCGAGCGGTACAATTTACCGACGTGTTCCCTACCTCGACGTAAGAGGGCGCTCCCCGATACATATTGCTCGGCGCACCCTTTTCTTCCGCAATTACAGGGGTGTCCTCCGGGGAATAGAATACTGTGCCCCCAATCACCGCCGCTCCAATGAGCCCCTCTGCACAAGAGGCCATTTTCCATATATGCACCTCCGACACCTGTTCCCAACGTGAGCATCACCAAGCGTCGCTTGCCCTTCCCCGCTCCCTGCCACGCTTCTCCAAGTAAAGCGGCGTTCGCATCATTATCAGCAACCGCTCGTAAAGCCAGTTTTTCCCTAGCCCATGTTACTAAGGATGTACCTTGCCAGCCAGGTAGGTTATCTGTGGCATACACAACTTCGCCGCTCTCCACATTTACTCTGCCAGCAGTAGCAATGCCAAGAGCGCCTACATCTATATGGGCACCGAGGCTGGTATCTCCAAAAGAACGCAACAGTCCGAGCACAGATTCTGACACCTGCGACAATACCCATTCACGTCCCCGGGAAGCGTCCGTATCCAGCCGGATTTCATCAAGCACCGATCCGTCCCGTGCCACTATGGCGGCCTTCACCGATGTGCCCCCAATGTCGATTCCAATGACTCTGTTCACAGCAGCTGCCACCACACCAACCTCCTTGTTACCTACATAAAAGCTTACTAGCTCTTTGTACAAACCCTCTATTAATAGCAATACATGAAATAGCCATTCATAAGCACCACAAACACAAGTCATTGAACCTGTCGAAACGCACAGTTTTCAATTCACAACTGAAAAATCTCAATAGCTTCGTTCAATAACGGCCCTCGCTGTTTTTTCCTTCATCTGTTTGGTGTGACTCGTGTGCTTGCGAGCAAGCCCTTCGCAGATGAGGTCAATCACGAATAGTTGTGAGATTTTAGCACCGATTGAACCACCTTCTATCGGCGCTTCTTTGCCCGCTGTTAGCAACACGATATCTGCAATGGAGGTAATGGGTGATTTCGCATAATTTGTAATTGCGATAACAGTTGCACCGTTTTGCTTGGCTTTATACAGCATATCGTTCGTATCCAGCGTACTTCCTGATACACTAATGCCGATAGCCACATCACCCGGGTTCATGGACACCGCCATCATCGACTGAATATGTCCGTCTGCCACAGCCTCGGCGCGACGCCCGATGCGTAAGAAACGGTTTTTAGCATCCTGCGCGGAAATCCCCGAAGCACCTACGCCGAAAAATTGAACATAGCCCGCTTGATCGAGACACGCAATCGCACGACCAAGCTCTGAATGGTCCAGCAGCCCCATACTGGAGTGCAAAATATCGAGCATGTTGTGATACACCGTACGCGTAATATCTTGTTCGTCATCTGGGTCGATGTTCTCCTCGCCCATATCAGTTTTACGATAAGTCTGGTTTTGCGCTAGGGACAGTCGGAAATCCTGATAACCTTTGAAACCAATCTTCCGACAAAAGCGCATGACGGTCGTTTCGCCTGTACCTGCAAAATCCGCCAGCTCCGTCACAGAGAAATATATGATGTCTGCGGGATGCTCCAGTACGCACAAGGCAACTTTCTGCTCCGATTTCGTTAATGAAGGATAATACGTTTTAATTCGGTCGTTCATCTCCATAGATGCATTTCACTGCCTTCCTTGCGGCATCGGCAAACCGCTGCGTAATCAATTGGGGTCTGGTAATCGCCGAGCCTACAACCACTGCATGTGCTCCCATTCGGAATGCTTCCTCAACCTGCGCTGGATCATAGATTTTGCCCTCTGCAATTAAAGGAACGGGAACCAGTTCCGACGCTCTCCGAACCAGCTCCAGATCAGGACCCTCAATCTGAGCAGAGTACGGCGTATACCCGGATAACGTGGTGGATACGCAGTCTGCGCCAAGGGAGGCCGCATGAAGTGCCTCCTCCAGTGTCGATATATCTGCCATGGAAGTGACTCCCTGCTCATGGGCATAATCTATGAGCCTCTTCAGCTTGCATCCCGCTGGGCGCGGTCGTAATGTGGCATCCAGCGCAATGATATCCGCGCCTGCCTCCACCAGTTCCTCCATTTCACGAAGGGTAGGCGTAATGTAAATATCAGAATCATCATAATCCCGCTTAACCAAGCCAATCACTGGTAGAGAAATTGCCTGTTTAATCGCACGTACATCCGATGCGCCATTGGCGCGTATCGCCACAGCTCCACCCTGCTGTGCGGCAAGCGCCATTTTGACCATAGAATCTGCTCCATGTAACGGTTCGCCTGGTAGCGCCTGACAGGACACGATCAGTCCGTGCTGAACTTTGGATAATACACCTTCCATTCCCATAGGAATCACCCTCTCTTCTCAGCATGATGCCGTACGGTTAATGCGACTTCAAAGGTGCGGTTCCACGGCATGTAGCAATCTATAATTTCCACGCGGCCTTCCGGCCCGTTCACATATTCATTGAGCGCCTGCTCCAGCCGTCCGCGAATAACCGCAGCTACCGAGCCTCTCGGTCCATCGAGCATAAACTTGGTAAAACCCATCTGCTCCACAATTCCGTTATTCATAGCCGTACGTACCACAGCGCAATAACAGGCATCCTCGGCGTAGCGCAGCGACAGAAAATCCAAATGTTCCTCCGTAGAGCCATAGTGGGTATACAGCATGGACTGGGCAATGACGGTGCCCAGCGTGTTAGAACTGGTATTCCAGCCTGCATAACCCGCCAGCTTAAAAAGCAGTCCTTTTTGCTTCAATAGTCTAAGTAGCTTGAGATCTGCGCCGTTGGCGTAGCCCACATCAGCAACTGCAACATTTTGACCTGCATATTGCAGCATATAAGAACCGTACTCAACCAGCTCTACTACATTCCGATGCACATCATATCCGGTCATTGCACGCTGCTGGGATGAAGCCTCTGCCATCGTGTCACCAGGTGTGTTAGCCAACAAAATCAAATCAGCCTCCGTTGCTGAGGAAGCGATCAGCCCACCTGCCGCCATAATCTGATATTTTAAGGTTTCGTAAAAATAGCGATCTTCAAAAAGCGGTACTACGAATGCCCCCTGCAAAGCAGACAATCGGGGATACACCAGTGGGACTACATTATTCATCTTGTTAACCCAACGAGCCAGCAACGTACAACCCACTTCATCTGCCCCCGGGTACATGTATACATTCAAATCCAGCCCAAGCTCAGAAATACGACTTCTTAGCCGCTGCTGATCCTTGGCGGTATAGCCGTAGGGAGCCGAATCATCCTGTGGGATGATCATAAAATCAATGATACCTTCTGCTACGAGATCCAGCGCAACTTCATTGGCCTCCAAATTCACATGGCGACGCCCTAGGTAATCATCCAATATTTCCATTGGCAGACGCTCGTTGATATCAGCTAATTCGAGTAACTCTTCTGCGGTAGCAATCCCCAGCTCCTGACGATGCTCAATGAAGCCCTTTCTGAATATCTCACGACCCCAATCGGCATAGTAATCCGGTTCTTCATCAGCCAAAGAATATTGCGGACAGCGCATAATCAGTTGAAATGCATACAGGGTCAGTTGCGGATATAGCTGTTTTAGCCTGCGAAGCCGATTCACTCTATCTTTGACCTGCTCGCTCGACATACTGTGTAGTCGAGAAGGTACGATTCCTCCGTACAGCAACGTATCCATCGCAACAATGGCTCCATCAGCCGCCGCTGCGCGTTCTTCGAGCCATGCCCATAGTCTGGTCGTATCGCCAGGGGTTTTCTTTTGTCCCATCCATTCTAATGGGGGCCGCTCCATCTCAAAGTCTGTACCCTGTGCCAGTAAATAAGGAAATTGATAATTACAGGGCCGCTCATCCAGCGGTATAAAAAGTAATCGGGTTTTGGGCTTCACCATACGTTCCACCTCTCCTGAAAATTACCGTTATCCTAACGGCAAATGATTATTTTCAGGGCAGCTATGCTGCCTTGGTTGCTTAATCCAGCACAAATACTCACAAAATCAGCCGATATTTTCCTTGTTCGTCCTGATCGACATAACCCCACTGCGCAGCAGCACGGATCGCCGGATTGCTACCCAGCCGAGCCTCCGCTTCTAAGCAAGCAGTGATACCGCTTCGCAGTTCTCCTACGATTTCGTCTGTCAGAGGTGACGGCTCTTGCTCGTCAACAGCTTCCCTCGGCGTGCCGCTCTCCCCCGACTGTGCATCGTCCTGTCGCTCGCTGCTGAGTGCAGCTTGACGCAGCACCTGCCACAGGCTCGCATCCAGCTCGGCACGTTCCAGCCACGGTGCGGCCTGGGACACGAATCCTGCTGCTGGATCACCGGCAGGCACGCTCCGTAGGACGCTCACGGCCTGAAGCAGCCGCTCAAAGTACATATCCAGCGCAGGGATATCGCGCATTTGCAAAGCAAGGTCCACGTCCTCATACGCGTTGCCGCCTAGTCGGCTGTTCCTGTTTTGACGACAAAAAAACATCAATTCATCCGCACGCTCTCCCACTAACTCCTGCGCAGCCCATTCCCAAGATCGCTCAGGCATATACCGTTCACTGTTCCACATAAAGTGGGACATCGTAATGAGCGTCACTTTGGAGCATTCCCACTGATTCATCGGGTTGGCCACCATACCGGTATGTCCACAGTCTGGTAGCCCGGAATATCGTCCGCGCAGCGGATCAAGGAATAACCGATCATGGTCACAATCATTCACCGGGATGTTATCCCACAGCCACAGCTCATGCCCGAAGAATACATGATTATCAGCGGCGTGCTCGCGACTAATCTGTGGAGCAAAAACAAAGTACCCGGTCCAGAACACCTTAATCTCCGGATGCAGCCGCTCACGGAAATCCTTTTTGTATTCGGTATCCCAATATGACCAATATTCCGAAGGACAGACCGTCAGCGTAAATTCAGGCAGTCGTTCAGCTAGCCATGCATGCACCTTGTTCGTCAAAAAGACATGAGCGTGACCCGAGCGGCCCAGCAAATGTCGATTTCCCCCTTTGAGTACGTAGTCAATGTCATCCATTAACACAGAAAAATGACGTACGCCAATCGCAATCACGGCCGCCAGCTTTTCAGTCAATTTAAGGAAGTCTTCATCACTGCCAAAGCTCAGGTCGTTCCCTGGGCTGATACAATAATGGAAATCAACCTCATGCCGTTCGCAGGCTTCCTTTAATTCGCAAATCTGGGCAAACGTATCCTCAGGGTACGGCTCTCTCCATAGCTCACGATGATATGGATCATCCTTGGGGGCATACATGAATGTGTTCATCCGATGCGTAGCCATAAACCGAACGGCATCCAGCCGATCCGCGAAACTCCACGGTTTCCCGTAAAAGCCCTCAATAATTCCTCTGACCGGGAAGGAAGGCTCATCCCGAATAGACATCACCGGCAAAGTACATCGCTCCTGTTCCACTTGAAGCAGGAGATGCAGGGCATCCATACCGTATTTGAGCCCTCTTTTATTGGAAGCATGAATTTCAATCCGCCCGTCCTTCTGAATGTCCAACCGATATCCGTCTGCAGCAAGCATTCCGTCATATTCGAGCACCAACTGCACGCTTCCCCGTGTTTCAGTCGGTACACCCGGCCCTGGAGGCACAATAAGCTTGATCGGTCCCTCAGGGTCCAGCACACCTTCATACTCCTGATTCATTGCAAAGCGAGAGGACAGTTCACAGATCAGTCGCGGTTCGGAGATAACCAGCCTTTCCCCGCTGTCATACACATCACGAAAATAATATTGAATCTCCTGCGGTGCTAGCCCTACACTCGAATAAGGCCCCGTTCCTTCGGACAGTTCCATCGCAATCGTCTCCTTCCATTCACAGGCTCTTCGTAGCCGTGACTACTGGCTATCCTTTTACCGCTCCCGCCAAACCTTCCATATAGTAGCGCTGTGTAAACAGGAACAATATAATGATCGGCAGTACCGAAATCATTGTGCCGGCAGCAATCCAGCCGAAGTTATAGGCAAATTGACCGTTGAGATACGTGAGCGCAGCTGCTAGCGGATATAGCTCCGTATCGTTCAAAATAACGATAGGCCACAGAAAGCTGTTCCAGAACGACATCGCCTCCAACAGAGAAATTACAGCAAGCGCTGGCTTGACCAGCGGAAGCACCAGCTGCCACCAAATTCGAAACTCCGAAGCGCCGTCCATTTTACCGGAATCACGTACATCGGTGGGAATATGAATAAACGTCTGTCGCATCAGAAAAATGTTGAACACGGAGACTGCCCCAGGCAACACTACACCCAAATATGTATTGCCCAGATGAAGCCCTTGAATGGTCAGATAATGCACAATAAATGCGGTGTAGGAAGGAATAATCATCGTGGCAATCAGCAGCGTAAACACCAGATTTTTACCCTTAAAACGAAACACAGCCAAGGGATATCCTGTCAGACTGGCGAGTACCACATTGAGCACAACGCCCAACACCGTAATGATGACCGTATTCAGCATATATTTCGGGAAATTCATGAACTGCCACACCTGAACATAGTTGTCGAAATTAATAAAGGTCGGAAAAATAGCGGGCGGCGTTGAAAAAATGTTACGGCCTGGCATGAGGGATACGCTGAGCAGCCAGAGGAACGGTCCCATTAAAAAGAGGGCGAGTAGCACTAGAAGCATGTAGATGACCGTCATTCTCAGCATTCGGGCGAGACTGCGCATGCTGCGGCTACTTTCCTTTTTAGGAAGAGATGAGCATAGCAATTTGTCATCCTTTAGATTCATCAATAGGGATTGACACCACCTTTCCTATTGAATCGGAATACGATAATACTAAGTACGGCAATCATTGCACCGACAATTAAGCCAAGCGCCGAAGCATACCCAAAATTAAACTGCTCCATCCCCTTTTGAAAAATATACAAGCTCGATGTCAACGTGGCCGTTCCCGGTCCACCCTTGGTTAGTACATATACTTCATCAAATACGCGGATAGCTGACATGAGTGATATAAGGGTACAGAACAGAACGTAAGGTCTTAGCAGTGGAAGAGTAATATGAACAATCAGACGCCATCGGCTTGCACCGTCGACTCTAGCGGCTTCGTACAGATCTTGAGGAATGTTTTGTAATCCAGCCAGATAGAGCATCATATAATACCCGAGTCCCTTCCACATTGTGATGAACATCAGTACATACAAGGCCAAGTTGCTGTCCGATAACCAGTGTATGTCTTTGCTAATCAGGCCGATCTGTATGAGCAAGTAGTTCACTACGCTGTTATTGCCCAACAGCCAGCTCCAAATTAAGGCTACCGCTACCATTGAAGTCACAACAGGGATGTAGTAGGTCGTGCGGAATATTTTGATTCCCGGGATACGGCTATTCACAAGCACAGCCATCAGGATGGAGAAAATTTGGAGAAAGGGGACAATGAGCACGTACAACAATGAGTTCCAAATCGAAATAAGAAAGTTACGGTCCTTAAACGCCGCTTCAAAATTATCCAAACCGACAAAATGGGTATCTGATATGACAGAGTAGTCTGTCAATGCCAGCGGAATGCTGTAAATAATAGGCCAAAATACAAAGACGGCAAGCAATAACAGTCCCGGCGTCATAAAAGCCCAGGCCGTAAAAGACTCCGACCTCAACCATTTGATCATGCTGCATCACCACCTGATTTCGATAAATGAACAGGGGAGTATTCACTCCCCCCCCTGTCAAACCTATTGCTTTAAAATATCGTTTACTTCCTGCTCCAGAGCAGTTAGCGTCTCCTTCGTATCTCTTCCGTTCAATAAAATATTTTGCAAGGCTCGCGCGATGGCACTATTCACATCTTTGGCATTGGGCACACCAACCATATAATCTGTCGCCTTATCCAAACTTTGCGCGGATACTACCTTGGCTTGTGCTTCTAATGATTTGTCAGACTGAGTAAAATATGGATCCTTAATGGAGTCTTTCGTGGAAGGTAGTGTATTCGCCGCTTTAGAAAAAGCAGTTTGACTCTCTGCGTTTGTCAAGAAAACAGCAAATTTCACTGCTTCGTCCACATGTACAGACTTAGCAGGTACGACCAAGTCCATAGAGTTGGAGAGCCGCACATCGGCTTTGCCAGTTGGGACAGGGACAGCAATTGTGTTCTTATAAACGTCTGGCGCTGCCGTTTTGATAAAATTGATGAACGTGGGGCCTGCCAGCTCGAAAGCAACCTGCTCGCCGGCATAATATTTCACTTGTTGTGAGAAGTCAGCGTCTTCCTTGAGTACAACGCCATCTTCCATCTGTTTTTTTAGATTATCAATCATGGTGACTGCTTCTGGTGTATTGAACGCCGCCGCTGTCTTTTCTTTATTTAGGATAGGAATGCCGTCCACAGCGAAAAGCTTGGATACAAGCTGCTGAGCATAGCCTGCCTTGCCAATTTTTCTATTGATCTGACGGCCCCATTCAGACAATTCCTCCCGGGTTTTGGGCGGATGAGCAGGGTCCAATCCGGCGGCTTTGACCAGCTTTGTATTCATGTAAAGTACTTCTGTACCGGTATACCAGGGCAGCGCATAAGCTTTACCGTTAATGACTGTGGAATTATAAATACCCTCGAAATAAGCAGCCTTTTCCTCGGGCGACAAATGCTCATTCATATCAACAACAGCACCCTTGGAGCCCATTTGGCTAGCAAATTCTGTATTGAGATTAACTACATCCGGACTGCTGTTGCTAGCGATACTTGTCAACAGCTTGTTGGTTACTGCGTCATAAGGGTAATCCTTCCAGTCAATTTTGACATTGGGGTTCTTCTGCTCATAATCGGCAATCACCCGATTGAAATACGGGGTAAATGTAGGTTGTAGTGCAATGGTCCAAAATTGCAGTGTTACTTTCCCTCCGTCAACCTTTTCCGACTTTGATCCTCCACCACCGCAGCTGCTCAGCAGTACAACCAGCGCCAGCATAGATACAAGCAACCGTAACCTGCCTTTCGCTTTCTTTGTCACATGGTGACCCCCTTGTTCTTAGTTGATTAAGGCAAATTATAGCAGAAATACCGTTATAGAAGGAACGTTTTTTTAATAAAATAAATTTAGAAGGAATAATTTTTCTTTTATTGGATACAAAAAAGACGCCTCTTCAGCAGAGACGCCATTTCCCTAAATCAACCCATCAAAGGGTTCACATCTATTAATAGTATGGGGCCATGAAAACGTACACCAGTACCCCGGTCAAGCTCACATATAGCCAAATTGGCATCGTCCAGCGCGCAATCTTACGATGTTTTGCTACCTGCATCGTCCATCCCCATACAACCGTGAACAGTGCCAGCGGTACAATAATTGCAGCCAGTATGCTATGCGAAATCAACAATGTAAAGTAAATCGGACGAAGGATACCCACACCGCCATATTTTGCAGTTTCCGGCGAAATGTAGTGAAAGGTCAGGTAGGAAAATAAAAATAAAACGGTACTGGCAAAGGCCAGCAGAATAAAGGTTTTATGCACCTTGATGTTCTTCTTGAAAATAGCAACCAATGCAGCCACCAGGAAAATAAACGTGAAGCTGTTAAAAATCGCATTCAACCTTGGGAAAATAGTGAGATCAAAACTGACACTCCCCTGGTATCCGATCGGCGAAAAGAATAGCAGCAAAATAATCACGTTGGCTATAATGGAAACGGTGATAATCAAGGTTGTAAAATTACGATTGCTCGTTGGAACGTACTGCTTGTCCTCACTCGCTTTATTCATCATGAGCGTCTCCTTCGTTTAAATTCAGGTTTTCATTATTTTTGCGGTCATAACCATAATATATTATATAGAACTCATAGTTAGCCTGTGAAGTGACAACAGTATGAACAATTTCACAGCCATCCGGCAAGAAATGTGCTTCAACATTTGAGGATAGCCCTTTGTTTCCCTATATCAACGGTAGAATGCATTCTTTTTAAAAGCTTTATGCACACAAAAAAAACACCGGAAGAGTCTGATTACCCGCTCCGGTGTTGTGTCGGTTATGCAGTTAAGCAGCCTTGATGATCCATATTCATTGCTGCCACACGTCACTGTATTCTTTATGGCGCTTGAACAGAGCAAGTGCGTACGAGCAAGCAGGGATAACCTTTTTATGCTGATTTCTTGCCATCTCAACCACTCTGTCGATGAGCTCCTTGCCAATTTTTTGACCCCGTAACTGCTCGGATACAAATGTATGGTCAATGACCAATGAGTGGTCATCTACGGATTTATAACCTACTTCTGCAACTACCTGTCCATCATCCACCATGACTACTGCATGGTCCTCCTCGCGAATTTGTCTCATGAGACCAATCCCCTTTCTGACTGAAGAAAATCCCGTAAAACTCATGCTAACGAATTAATGCAATCACTTCATGCCGACGCTAGATATTCTTATCATTCCCCTATTTAGGGATCAGAGAAACATCACATACGAGGATTTTGCAAAAATCCCATAAGCGACTTCCAATGAACAAGATATAGATCGAAATGGTTTAGTTCGTCTATATCTTGCACTTCGGAGCGACTGGAATCAAATTTTGCAAAATCCTGATACATAAAATAAGATCTATCGTCGACACTATATTTATTCATATAAAGGCAAGGGAGGTGCTGCGTTGCGTACAGAAATAAAACCCGTCATCCCGTTTGAACCGGAACTGAGCGAAAAAGTACCTGTAGATGCAACAGGCCTTTGGCGTTACGAAATAAAATGGGACGGTACGAGAATTTTGACGTATCACAACCAGGGCAGCACACGCCTGTTCAACCGCAAACAGCACGAACGAACGCTTTTATACCCGGAGCTTGCTCTCTTCCCCTCCTACTGCAAGGCTGATTCGGTCATATTGGACGGGGAAATGATCGCACTCGGTGCCGACGGTAAACCATCGTTCCATGAAATTATGCGACGGGATCTGATTCGTCGGACGGATCGAATTCAGTCAGCCTATGAAGCTGTGCCTGCTACTTACATGTTGTTTGATATTATTTATCTGAACGGGGAGTGGGTTCATCTTAAACCGTTACAGGAAAGGCTTGAACTGCTGCATCAGATCATCATACCGAATGAACGGATTCAACTGGCTCCCGCTCATCCTGATGGACAAGCTCTATTTCAGGTTATGTGCAGCCAAGGAATGGAAGGTATTGTGTGTAAAAAGCTAGATAGTCCGTACACATTGGGCGGAAAGGACGGACGATGGCTCAAGGTCAAAAATTATGGCGATATCATTGCCGTTATCGGTGGCTATACCCTGAACGGAGGCATTATCAACGCTGTGTTGCTGGGCCAATATGATAAACAAGGAATGCTGCGCTATATCGGGCATGTGGGTACGGGCAAGCTGACTCGGGAAGATTGGCGTCAGCTTACCGAGCGCCTGCTACCACATACCATATCGGAACGACCCTTTAGCAATAAACCGGATCGGCATCAAGATGCGTTTTGGGTGCAACCCATGTATACCGCCAAGGTTCAATATAGTGAGTGGCGGTGGCAAGAAGGACGTACCCTGCGTCAGCCCTCCATACAAGCCTTTGTGAATCAGGACCTCGATCAGTGTATCGGCCCCTGGATGTGACGTTTTACAGATATATTTTCAAAAAATGCGGAACAAAGTTTGTATAAATCATTGCAACCAGTGGTTAATTAAATTACAGTTAACTAATTAACTACATCGAGGTGGATCGCATGTTCTTTTTTTTGGACTCCGAAATTCGTCAACTGGCCTATAATCTCTTTCCAGGTGGCAATAAACCAATTGGTGTTTTGGTAGATTTATTTTCCATAACTTATGAAATACGTAAAAACATGGAGAAGCGTTCACGTGAATTTGGTCTCTCCTACGGGCAATATATCGCGCTTTGTGTACTTTCAGCACAAAGAGATGAAATGTCTTCTCCTTCTGCTTTGGCTGAAAAGATGGGTGTAAGCCGGGCAGCAATCAGTTCCATGGTTATTTCTCTCGAACAAGAGGGATTCATTAATAAATATGACGATCCCAATGACAAGCGGGGAGTGTTCGTGTCCCTGAACGATAAAGGAAAAAGTAAAATTCAACAGATGGATCCCTTTTTCGTAGGGCTGGCTTCACGTCTGATGTCAGACTTTAGTGAGTCGGAAATCTGTCAGTTCCAAACCTATTTGTCACGCGTACGTTCTGCGTTTGAAGATGTCAAAGGTTCGCGTCTAACCGACTCCAGAGAGAAGAGAGAAAAATGGTGCGAAGACTGAGGCAAAAACTGTTCGTCAAACTTGCCCGCATATCTGCTGGCAGAATGGGTGCTGCGTCCGATTTCAAACCTTCGTATTCTCCCAAAGTACATCGGAAAGAAAGGATCATCCACTCCCTGTATTCTTCATTTTTCATGGTAGCGGTTTCATGATGGGCAGCGCTGAAGTTGAAATTGGCATTTGAGTTCCGCATCGGAACGTCTGGCAGAACTGAAGAAATAAAAATAAGCCTCCTGCTGCCACTGCCATTATGCAGTCGGGTTCAGGAGGCTTATTATTTATCATTACAAACTGTTAAAAGCGTCAGTCAATACAGGTACAATTTGCGATTTGCGCGATACGACGCCTTTCAGAACAGCCTTATTGTCGTCCAACTGAACATTATAGGCTTTTTCGACTGCCTGGGCTTGGCTTCCCAGCGCAATACCAATGGAATCACTGTTCACAATGTCTGTTACGACGAACAAGAACAGATCAAGATTTTTAGCTTCAATGGTTTGGGCCAATGCAGCTTCCAGATCAGCTTGACGGGACAACACATCGTTTACGTCTACTGCGTTCACTTGAGCAATTTCCACTTTGCGACCATTCATCTGAAATTCTTTGGCATCCAGACTTACTAACTGTTCAATGGTATGACCACTCAAGTCAGCTCCCGCTTTAAGCAAGTCAAATCCGTAACGATCTGCATCCACACCAGCAATTTCAGCCAGTTCACGAGCAGCAGCTACGTCTTGATCCGTGCAGGTTGGGGATTTAAACAACAGAGAATCGGAAATAATCGCGGACAACATTAGACCTGCGATATCTTTCGGAATTGCTACACCATTTTCCTTGTAGAGCTTGTTCAAAATGGTGGCTGTGCAACCCACTGGCTCAGCGCGGAAGTATAACGGCTGGCTTGTTTCAAAGTTAGCGATCCGGTGATGGTCGATGACTTCAGTTACACGTACCTTGTCAATATCAGCGGCGCTTTGCTGGCGTTCATTATGATCGACCAGAATGACGTTGTCCGTTTCAGCAGCAACCTGCTCAACCAGACGTGGCGCGCTCACTTTGAAATAATCCAGTGCATACTGCGTTTCCCCGTTCACCTCGCCCAGACGAACCGGCTCTACGTCCGCGCCCAGTTTGGTTTTTAAGTCTGCATAAGCAATAGCTGAGCAAATGGTATCCGTATCCGGATTTTTATGCCCGAAAATCAATGTTTTTGCCAACATAATCGACTCCTTTGCCTTAGGCATTTTACATGATTGTGAAACCTCAACAATTCCAATGCAGATTATATCATTAAATCTCGCATTCTCCCATTCCTCTTCGATTGTTTACAAAAATAATCTAGTAAATTCATAACATTTCCATGGAATCTACATGTAATGTTAACCTTATTTTTTCTAAAAATATAAAAAACATATAGTAATATATCCCACCAATATGGTAAGATATGCCTCAAAACTGGCAAGTTAGTCACCAGTGGTCAATTCTATTATTTTAGATATTAAGGGAGGCGTGAGAATAACGGCAGTGGCTTCAAATCCTAGTATGTAGAGATATCATATTTTGATTGAAAAGAGGGAAATCTTTGAAAAAGCCGATCATTCTGCAAAAAATACCTGTCGTATCACTCGCTCTTGCCTTGACGGTAAGCTTGTCTCTGCCGTCTGTCAGTTCTGCTGCTAGCGCAGATCTGCAAATCAACTCATTTCTGGAAGCTCAGCAAGCATTGACTATTGAGGCGGCTCCGGCCTTCATTTCGCCAGAGCTCAGCACAGATTCTTCCCGTCAGGTCAGAGTCATCGTACAGCTTGATGGTGAGCCCTTAGCCGTGGACAAATATGCAGCACGTTCAGGCGTCCAAGCTTTTACAGCTCAATCTGAGCAAAAAGCGGAATCCGCGATTGCCACTGAGCAAACTACGTTCGTAGACCAAGCCGCTGAGCATGGTATTTCTCTTCAGGTGAATTACCAGTACAACACGGTGCTTAACGGCTTGGAGGTCACACTGCCAGCCAATAAGATTCCAGAACTGGCTAAACTGCCAGGCGTAAAATCCATTCATGAAAACAAAACGTATTATTCCATCCCCGTACAGGACCCGCCAACACTTACAGCCAGTGAAGCCACTTATGATAACGCACCGCTGGACCAGATTGGTGTTCCTGAAGCCTGGGCCAAAGGATTGAATGGCGCGGGAATCAAGGTCGGGGTTATTGATACCGGTATCGATTATGAGCATCCGGACTTGAAAGAAGCCTACAAAGGCGGATATGACTCTTTTGAACAGGACAACGACCCTTACGAGGAACCGTTCCTCGAAAAGGAGAATGATCCATTCGGCACAGGTTTTAGCGGAACGACACATGGTACTCACGTCTCTGGCACAATTGCTGGTAAAGCCGCCAATAAATCCTCGGATATTGTGCAAAAGGGTATTGCCTATAAATCGGACTTATACGTGTATAAAGTGCTTGGACGCAATACCAAGACGGGTCGCTCCTCCGGTTCCTCCGCACAGGTCATTGATGGTATTGAACGTGCTGTCAAAGATGGTATAAACGTCATTAACCTGTCGCTGGGCTCGGATTCCGAAAAGGACCCGAACTCCCCGGATTCCATTGCTATTAATAATGCTGTACTTTCCGGCGTAGTCGCGGTCATAGCGAATGGTAATGCGGCCCAACAAGGACCCTACTTTTATTCCATGGGTTCTCCCGCAACATCCCAGCTGGCGATTTCCGTCGGTGCAGCCACTTCCCCGAGCCATAGCTATTCAAATAAAGCATCCGTCAATCTTGTAACCTATGGTAATGATGAAAAGCCTTTAACAGTTACATCAGATACCTATTACAATTTTAATATGATGGCTTGGCAAACTTTTCATGAGGATTTTTCTTCTATTATGGGGACAGAACCATTGGAATTGGTTTATGCCAATTTGGGATATCCAGATGATTTCACTTCTAAAGATGTAAAAGATAAGGTTGTGATCGTATCGCGTGGCGTCTTGGGCTTCGTAGACAAGATCGCAAACGCACAACAAAATGGTGCAAAGGCTATTATTATTTTTAATGGTCAAGCGAAATCTGGCGACAGCACACGAGCCAATCTGAGTGAAGCTATCCCTGGTTACGATGGTTACATTAATTCGAATCAAGGAGACAATGTAGATTATATCCCTACCTTTGACATGACAGGAAAAGAAGGTAGAGCACTGGCAAGACAAATCATTGAAAGCCAAAACCACAAACAAAAATTCTTTATTGCTTTTGGAGAAGAGTATCATCGTACTGACAATCCTGGTAATACCATGGCCGGATTTAGCTCCCGCGGACCCAATGGCGATGAACTGCTGAGCATCAAGCCGGACGTGAGCGCACCAGGGGTTAGCATCATGTCAACCTACCCTGCCTTCGCCAAGTTCTATCCGGATGCATCCTATGAGCAAGCTTACAAACGCAGCAACGGAACGAGTATGGCATCTCCGCATGTGGCTGGACTTGCCGTGTTGCTGAAGCAGCAACATCCGAACTGGACACCGTTTGATATCCGCGCTGCTCTGGCAAACACTTCGGTTACACTCTTTGATGAGGATAAAATCCAATATGATGTGTATTCCCAAGGTGCAGGCCTTGTAAACATCGCTAATGCGATTCAGACGCCAGCCCTGCTGGAAACCGTCGAAAAGATTACGATTCTCGACAAAAACTTTAATCGGCAGGAGGTTGTGAATTACAATCCTTCCGCCAGCTTCGGGGTGTTACGACCTGGTAGTGATGCGAAGCAGATTCAGCTTCAACTCAAAAACTTGTCGGCTAACACTGTGCAATATGAAGCCAGCACCGTGTTACATGATAATGTAACCTCTGATCCAACTAAGCCGATTGCTACACCTGACGTGAGCAACATTGCCGTTCAGTTGCAAGGTGTTGGCGCGAATGGAGCAATTTCGGCAGAACCGGGTAAATCGCAACCGTTCTTCCTGTCTGTGCAACCAAATTCGGGTGCAGCCACAGGTGTATATGAAGGGGAAATTATTCTGAAAAGCGCCGGACTGCCAACACTACATTTGCCGTTCGTCGTTCATGTGGGCAAAGAAAATCCAACGACAGGCTTTGGCTTACAGGACCTGAGTGTTACCAACCCGATTATTTACCCAAGTCGGACAGGTGCTCAGCGCTCAACAGATTTGGCTTTCCGCCTGACCACAGATAAAACCAACCAGATCGCGCTTTATGTATACGGCGTAGATGATAAATTGATCGGTCTGATTGATGGAATAACGACTTCCAAAGAACAAGGAGCTAACGCTCGCCTCAAACAAGGCGTATATTCCTTTAAGGGTATTGACGGAAGTTACGTGGAATTAGATGACAATGGCAAGCCTGTGCTGGATGCTAATGGTCAACCCGTTATTCAACACTTGAAAGATGGCGTGTACAAGCTGGAAGTCAGTTCTCCTGAACTGAATGAAAAGGGCGAAGTTGAACGCAATACCGATGGCCCTAAACTGTTCACCGCCACTAAAGCTATTCGTGTGGATAATAGCGCCGCATCCAGCGGTAGTGGTGGAGGCGGAGGTGGTGGAGGTGGCGGCAGAAGCAATACTACACCTTCTGCTGCAACGAACACATCCCCCCCTGTTCCTACATCTGCTCCTCCACTTCAAAGCGTAGTGAAGCAAGGACAGGCTGTTAAAACTGTCACTACAGCCGTTGCATTGAACAATAATGTACAGTCGCTGACAGTAACCGATGCAGATTTGCAGGCTACCGTGACAGCAGCAGGTTCCAGCCCGACAGCTATTGTACTGTCGGCTACTAGCCAAGCAGGCCAAACGACGAAAGCATCGCTCACTTCCACACAACTGGTAACGCTGGGCAAGGCTGCAGCAGGAAGCAGCTTGATTGTAAGCAATACAGGCTCCTCTCTGGCTTTGCCAGTATCCGCTCTGAAAAATGTTCCTGCTGGTGCAGGCATTGAAGTGATCATCAGCAGCCAGGCAGAGGCGAGCGGTACATTTACAGGCAAGTTGAAAGGCTCCAATGTGATCGGCACCCCGGTAGGGTTTGAAGCTAACATTGTCACTGGTGGCAAGAGTCAATCGCTCAAAGTTGCTCCAGGACAGTTTATTAGCAGATCCTTTACCGTACCTGGTCAAATTGATTCTAATACAGCCGGTGTACTCTATACGGCAAACGGAAATGTTTATCCCGTTCCATCCGTCTTCACCAAGCAGGCTGATGGATCTACCGTCGTCAAGGTAAGCCGTCCGGGCTTCTCGACGTATGCAGCGGCGACACGTCCCGTTAGCTTTGAAGATATCTCATCGTCGTATGCCCAATCCGAAATTCAATCGCTGGCAAACAAGTTGCTGATTAACGGCACGACCGACACGACTTTCTCACCGAAGAAAAACGTGACACGTGCAGAATTTGCAGCCCTGGTAACCCGAGCACTCGGCCTGGCACCAGGTACTGCTGGACCATTCAGTGATATCCCGGCAGGTAGCTGGTACTCCGGCGATGTGGCAGCCGCTTATGAAGCTGGATTGATTACGGGCCGCAGCAGCGACAAGTTCGATCCGAATGCTAATATCAGTCGTCAAGAAATTGCTGTCGTGCTGGGTAAAGCTATAGACCTGCTTCAAATCAAAGCAGCAGCCGATGGCTCTGCACGTACACCGTACCATGATGCTTCATCCTTTGCAGGCTATGCCAAGGACAGTATTGAAAAAGTAAGTGCAGCAGGCATCATTAACGGAGAAGCGATTAAAGGCTCCTCCTACTTCCAGCCGAATGCACCTACAACCCGTGAGGCATCTGCCAAGGTGCTGCATGTGCTCTTACAAAAAGCTGCGCTGATTAACTAACAATTAAAAAGCCTCCCGAGCCGTGTTATAACCAAAGCTGCGGTTAGGGGGGCTATTTCTATGTTACGCCATAATCTGCAATACTATACTGTTCCCGCTAAAGGTAGCGTTACTTTGAATACACTTCCCGTTCCCAGGGTGCTTTCGGCTGTAATGTTCCCGCCGTGTGCTTCCACGATAGACTGTGTAATGGCCAGACCAAGACCTGCCCCGCCTGAGCTACGTGTACGCGATTCATCTCCACGATAAAAACGCTCAAATATCCGCTCCAGCTGTTCTTTACTCATGCCTGGCCCGTTATCACGAATTTGGATATCCACCAACTTCTTACCTGCAGACAGGTTTACCTGGATTACACCTCTTTCCATATCGGTATGCTGAACCGCATTGTGAAACAGATTGAGCACGACCTGCTTGATTTTATCCCCTTCTGCCAATACCCGTATACCTGCCGTCATATCAAAAACCACTTTACGTGTACCTGCTAGCATAAGAAGCTGCGGTTTCATTTCCAGCAGCAACGCATCTAATGGTATGTCTTCCAGCTTTAACTCCGGTGTTCGATCCAGCTTAGCCAACAATAGCAAGTCAGAGACAAGCTTATTCATCCGCTTGGATTCACCATACATACTTTCTAATGCTGATTGGAGCTGCTTCGGATTGGATGCAGCTCCACGAAGCAACACTTCCAAGAAGCCGTGAATAGACGTGAGCGGGGTGCGCAGTTCATGGGAGGCGTCCGCAATAAATCGTCTCATCTGCATCTGCAATTCCCGTTCGGCTGCAAAAGAATGCTCCAGCCGTTCCAGCATTCCGTTAAATGAAACCGCCAAACGATCCACCTCATACTGCCCTTGCTCTGCGTCAAAGCGCTCGGCCAGATTGCCCGCATCAATACGTTTGACAGCCTCAACCATCCTGGAAAGGGGTACCAACGTGCGGCGCAGCACCGGAAGCATAAGCGCCAACCCAATCGCAAGTGCAATCAGAGACAATAAAATAAAGGTGCGGAGCTGGTTAATCAACTGCTCTTGCATAGAAGTCGTGGATACGCCCATTTGAAGTAAACCGGAAGAACGGTCAGGTGGACCAAGCGGACGGAATACAACCAGTTGCTCTTTCCCCTGGGCATCCGTGATTAATTGATAGCCGTGACGCATGCGCTTACTCTGCTGCATTGCTTGATACTGCTGAGTGGTGAGACGCGGCGGTTTAAGTCCATTTTCATTGGACAAGCTCTGGAAGGTGCCGTCTATACCTATAGAAGCAAGCGACATATCCGGCCAAAACAGAAACGGTCCCGGTCGATTACTCCTTCGATTGGACTCATCTTGAGGAACGGTTACCCCAGCCCCGCTCTTTTCCTGCGAATCCTTAATCAATAAATCGGCAGGAATTGAATTCAGCTGTGTATTCATGGCTTCTGCCCGACTGCGATACAGAAAATCTTTCATCAGAAAATATTGTAGAAAACCAATCAATACAAGCAACAAAGCCAAAATGAGTAACGTTCTGGCCAAAAGCTGGGATCGGAGAGAACGGAGTGCATATTTTCTCCGACTTTTCCCGCCCGCCTTCATAGCAGATCCACCCGGTATCCCACACCGCGCAGCGTACGAATGACCCGGTGCTCCTTGTCTTTGAGTTTTTCACGCAAGGAGCGAATGTACACCTCAACAATATTATCCTCGCCTCCAAAATCGTACCCCCATACCCGGTCCAGAATACGACTTTTACTTAACACAATCCCGTGATTCAACACCAAAAACTTCAATAGTTCATATTCGGTAGGCGACAGTTCCAGCACCTGACTCTGATAACGGATTTCCTTCCGTCGATCATCCACTTGAAAGGGGCCGTGAACCACTTCTCCCAGCAGATCGGGGAACTGATTGCGCAAGCGCGCTTCAATGCGAGCCAGCAGCTCATTAAAACTGAAGGGTTTTACAACATAATCATCCGCGCCGAGTTTTAATCCCTTTACCCGATCGTCGACATCATCCTTGGCAGTCAGCATAATGACCGCGATGTTATCCTCCGTCTCCTTGAGACTTTGGCACACCTCAAAACCGTTCATTTCCGGCATCATCACATCCAGCACCGCTACATGCGGGCGAAACTCTTTTGCCAAATCGAGCGCTTGACTCCCGTTCTCGGCGGTTCTGACTTCATATCCTTCATTAATCAGTCCAAGCTCTAAAAATTGCAAAATATGAGGCTCATCATCTGCCAGCATAATTTTAACTCCGTGTATTGGATTCATTATTCATCTTCCCTTTCATGTTGCTGCATTTTTCTCATATAAAAGTCGATTCATTTTCACCTGTATCTAATATACCTGAATCCTGTCGCAAAAAAAGCACCCCTGCTCAGCTTTCAGCTAACGTTCAGGGAGCGCTCAGAACGCATTAAGGTACGTCTGGCATGATAATAGCAAGCCGGTAGTTCACCGGGCCAAGATCGGAATAAATACAAAGAAACTTTCACAGGGAGTGGAATGAACATGATTAAGAAATGGTTTAAGACCAGGGCGGACATCCCCCTGATCATCATTATGCTGATATCCGCATTTTTGAACGGATACAACATCTGGCAAGACAAATATGTAAACACCTACTACACGACGGCCGTAGCAAGCATGCTACAAAGCTTTCACAACTTCTTTTTCGCCTCACTTGATTCTGCCGGATCGGTAACGGTAGACAAACCCCCTGTGGTGTTCTGGATTCAGACACTGAGCGCCTATATATTCGGGCTTCACGGATGGAGCGTTATCTTGCCACAGGCGCTGGCTCAAGTCGGATCGGTCTTGCTCGTTTACTTGCTCGTCAAACCGAGCTTCGGTACGATGGCCGCACGTTTGGCCGCCTTCGCCATGGCAACGACACCGATAGCCGTAGCGGTTAGCCGTACGAATAACATCGACGCTATGTTGGTTTTCACACTGTTGCTCGCAACATGGCTATTGTTCAGAGGCCTTAGAAATAGCAAAACCGGGCTGATCCTTGCTGCTTTCGCAGTCGTAGGCATCGCCTTTAACGAAAAAATGTTACAAGCCTATATGATCGTTCCCGCACTGGGTCTGTTCTATCTGCTGGCTTCCAAGTTTAACTGGAAGCGAAAAGCAGCAACACTGGTAGGATCAGCAGTTGTCCTCCTGATCGTATCACTCTCTTGGGCAGTCGTAGTGGACTCTACTCCGGCAGATGAACGCCCTTATATGGGGAGTAGCGGTACGAACTCTGTGCTGAATTTGGCCTTTGGTTATAACGGCCTGTCCCGTCTGACAGGAGATCAGGGTACAGGTGGCAATCGTGGCGGAGAACGTACGGATCGGAACAATAACGCTGCAACGAATAGCAGCAACACAAACACGGATCAGGCTCAGACGACCACATCATTGGACAGCACTACTTCTACAGATGACTCAGGTGCCAACAACATGGGTGCAGGTGGTCAAATGCCACCGGGTGGATTTGGCGGCAACGGACAAGGTGGTCCTGGAGACGGGCAAGGTGGCCAGGGCGGTCCAGGCGGTGGACCGGGAGGGAATTCTGGTGGCGGCATGTTCGGTACTGGCGAAAAAGGACCTTTACGGTTGTTCCAATCCTCCCTGTCAGGTCAAGCCAGCTGGCTGCTTCCATTTGCATTAATTGCTTCCATCGGCCTGCTTGCAAGCATTCGACGTCGTAATATCACACAAAAACACAAAGAGGTCATCTTCTGGCTGACCTGGTTGATTCCCGTAGCTGCATTTTTCAGCGTAGCAGGATTCTTTCATCATTATTACCTGATTATGCTCGCGCCACCAATTGCAGCGCTCTTTGGAGCAGGATTCGTAGAATTGTGGAAGCAGTATCGTGAGCGTTCCAACTGGCTCTCCTGGCTGTTACCCGCAGCAGTATTGGCAACCTCGGTATTTAGCTGGTTTGTTTTGCAAAATTACAACGATACCATTGGCAGCGGCTGGTCCATCACGGTATTGATCTTAGGGATCATCGGCACGGTGCTGCAGGTAGTGGCACGAATGAAATCTGAGAAGTTCACAAGGTTCGCCATCATTGCAAGTGTACTCGCTATGTTTATCGGTCCTGCATATTGGGCATTGACACCGATCATCTACGGAGGGAACAGCATGATTCCACAAGCCGGACCCACTCAATTTGGCGGCGGTGGTGGTGGCGGAATGCCAGGTGGCAATGATCGCAATAGAGGTCAGAGCGCCAATGGACAACAAGCCGAAGGAACTCAAACGAATAACCAGACCAATAATGCAGAGAATTCCAGTCCTGATGGAAATACTTCAAGCACACAAACAAGTACAGACACGGAGCAAAAATCTTCTACCCGTTCCAGAGGAATGGGGGGACCCAACGGTAGCCAAAGCTTAGATCAAAAAATGTTGAGCTATTTGCAAAAAAATAACACAGGTGAAACCTACCTTTTCGCAGCAAGTAATTATTCAACGGCTGCTCCTTACCTGGTCGAGGCCGGACAAAAAGTAATTATTATGAACGGTTTTGTATCTTCCGATCCAGTCTATACCGTCGATAAAATTAAGGCACTGGTCGAAAGCGGCCAAGTGAAGTACTTCATGATTTCTGGTGGAGGCGGCGGACCGGACGGCGGTAACTCTGAAGTCACTACATGGATCAAAGAACACGGCAAGTTGATCCCTACAGATGAATGGAAAACAACAACAGACGAAACAAGTACAGACGTTAAAGCCACCGAGAGCGGAAGCGACACCACGAACAGCAATGCGAACGCCCAGGATGGTCAAGGTGGCCCTGGCGGAGACGAACGTGGCGGAAGCGGTACTTTATACGAAATCACATTATAAATGAGGAGGAACTACGAATGAGTGAACCCATCCGTTATTCCATAGTTATTCCGATGTACAACGAGGAAGCCGTTATTACGGAAACCTACCGGAGGCTGAAACAAGTCATGGGCTCAATGGGTGAGCCCTACGAGCTGATCTTCGTCAATGATGGAAGTTCGGACCGCAGCGTCCAATTGATCAAGGAATTCAGTCTCAGAGATGACACGATTGTATTGATTGATTTCTCTCGCAACTTTGGTCATCAGCTAGCGATTACCGCCGGGATGGATTATGCGGTGGGGGAGGCGGTCGTCGTCATTGACGCCGACCTCCAGGACCCGCCGGAACTGATTGTTGAGATGGCTAACAAGTGGAAGGAAGGCTATGAAGTGGTTTACGCCAAAAGGCTCAAACGCAATGGAGAAACTCGCTTCAAGAAATGGTCTGCCAGCCTCTTCTACCGTGTACTTAAAGCATCAACGGATATTAATATCCCGGTCGACACCGGGGACTTCCGCCTAATGGATCGCAAGGTCATAGAAGAATTGAAACGGCTGCCAGAAAATAACCGATTCGTTCGTGGACTGGTCAGCTGGATCGGATTCAAACAAACTGCTGTAGAATATGAGCGCGACGAGCGGCTCGCAGGCGAAACCAAGTATCCGTTGAAACGAATGATCAAGCTCAGTCTGGACGGGATCACATCCTTTTCGATTAAGCCGCTCAAGCTGGCAGGTTATATCGGTGCGCTTCTCTCCATGTCCGGCTTCCTATATCTGATGTACGTACTGTTTCTCAACTTTTTCACCGACTCCTATGTGATGAAGGGCTGGTCGTCCATGATTAGCATCAGCCTGATCTTCGACGGGGTAATCCTCATCATTCTCGGTATTATGGGTGAATATGTTGGACGGATTTATGACGAAACCAAAGCACGTCCGCTATACATTGTCCGTGAGCATCTGGGTGGACAATACGAAAACGGTCCGACACATGCTATGAAGGTCCCTGAACCACGCGAGTCCCTGTACATGCAAGGAGCCCGTGAGAGCCTGATTTCGGCAGGACGCACAGTGCGTGGCAACAGTGCGGTATATACCGGACCCAAATCCGGCCATGGAGCCTAACCCATGAAAAATCGCATGGCCCAGCTGCTTCCTATGATCCGATTTGGCATCGTAGGTCTGGTGAATACGGGTGTAGATTATATCATTTTTATGCTGCTGGCTTGGGCCGGAATTCCGGTCATTGTGGCGCAGATCATTTCGTACAGCTGCGGCACAGCCAATAGTTATATTTTGAACAGCAAATGGACATTCAACAAACAACTATCAAACAACACTAACAAGGGGCAATTACCTAAATTTATCGTCATCAATCTCATCGTATTAGGGATAACCTCCTTATTACTACAAGTGCTTCACACGGGAACCGAGTTGCCACTTGCTTTAGGCAAGCTGATCGCCACCGCAGTCGGAATGATCATCAATTATATCGGGAGCCGATACTGGGTATTTGGTTCCCCATCCCGAAAGGAAAGTGAGTTTCTATGAGAAAAATTACAAAAGCTGTTATTCCAGCCGCCGGATTAGGAACCCGTTTTCTACCAGCTACGAAAGCTTTACCGAAAGAGATGCTTCCCATCGTAGACAAGCCGGCTATTCAATATATCGTAGAAGAAGCTATCAAGTCCGGAATTGAGAGCATCATTATCGTAACGGGGCGTAATAAAAAAGCCATCGAGGATCATTTTGACAAGTCTGTGGAGTTGGAGCAGGTACTGGAGAGCAAAGGTAAATACGATCTTCTGCGTGAAGTTCAAAGCATCGGGGGTAAAGCAGTCATTCACTATATCCGTCAAAAAGAACCTCTCGGCTTGGGACACGCGGTAAGCTGCGCTCGTCAGTTCATCGGCGATGAACCATTTGCCGTGTTGCTGGGCGATGATATTATGAATTCCTCCACCCCGGCAATCCGTCAAATGATGGATGTCTACGAGGCGACTGGCAAGCAAGTGGTCGGCGTGCGCACGGTGGAAGAACAAGATGTGAGTAAATACGGCATTATTGACTCTACTCACCAGAACGGTCTCATCCACGAAGTCGGCGGGCTTGTTGAAAAACCTTCTCCGGCAGATGCCCCTTCGCGGCAGGCAGTCATTGGTCGGTATGTATTGGAGCCTTCCATTTTCTCTATATTGGAAAACCTGTCCACTGGGGCAGGCGGTGAATATCAATTGACAGACGCACTCCATCAGGTAGCATTGCAGAACCAACTGCTCGCCTTGGAACTGGAAGGCACACGTTATGATATTGGAGATAAAGCTGGATATCTGGAAGCCGTGCTCCACATGGGTATGCAACGCGAAGATTTGCGTCCAATGCTTGACTCCATGATGCGCGAGTGGGCGCTTGCTTCAATGATAAAATAGGGAATTTCCCCTCCGAAATCCGACGGGTGCTGTGAAATCACGAGAGTAGATGGATGAACATGTAAACCTGTACAATGTAGGAGTACAGCAGCATTTGAATCTGCTCAGCCGCCCGGTCGAAACTAAGGAGGAAAAGACCTATGATACCTAAAGGAAATCTGCAAAGCAATGTGGATCGTTTCAACGGTTTTGCCGACAACTACGATCAGCACCGCCCGGAAGCACCGTCACTCGTCGTGGAAATCGTCAGCCGCTATCTGGAGCGAAACGTAGAGCTCGTTGCCGATATTGGCTGCGGTACAGGACTTTCAACTTTCATATGGGAAAACGCCGCTCGGCAAGTCGTCGGTATCGAGCCTAACTCGGACATGAGAGGAAAAGCGCAGCACAAGCTGGAGACAGCAGGAACGACAAAGGCAGGAACCATTTCCTTCAAAAGCGGGTTCTCCAACAACCTGCCCTTTGAGGACGGAACTGTAGACGTCATCACCTGCTCTCAATCCTTTCACTGGATGGACCCCGAGAGCACGCTTCAGGAAGCGGGCAGGGTCTTGGCTCAGGGCGGCGTGTTCGCAGCCTTTGACTGTGACTGGCCTCCGGTGCTGCAATGGCAGATAGAGCAAGCTTATACAGAGCTTATCACCAAAGCGGATACCCTTTTGGAACAGGAAGCCCCAGTAGAGCAGCAAGCTCATAAATGGAGCAAGGATCAGCATTTAGCTAATCTGCAACGCAGCGGGCAATTCCGATATACCCGGGAGATTGTTTTCCACAACCGTGAGCAGTGTGACGCAGCTCGTTATACAGGGCTCGCTCTCAGCCAAGGGGGTATTCAAAGTCTCTTAAAACTTGGCAATAGAACGCTTGACGGCGATGTAGCCCGCTTCGTGAACCTGGTAGAGAATCATTTTCAGGGCAGAACACTAGACATTCTGTTCAGCTATCGTATGCGGCTCGGCATCAAGTAGAAAGGAATCAAGGCCATCGTGGATGATACGCTCTTCGGCTTAGGGCAAAAAAGACTCTCCCTCGCCTCGTAAAAACGAGTGCGTACAGGAGAGTCTTTTTCTTCAATAAATAGCCACGCTCATATCCCTGCAAACCTTAGTTGCAGTTCCACTGTGTCTTCAACCTAGGAAGAGCGGACAGCCAATAAGTGCGCCAACCGATCAGGATAGTCCGTGATAATGCCGTTTACCCCGGCCTCTAGCAGACGCTTCATTTCTTCTGGCTCATTCACCGTCCATGGGTGGTAGACGACGCCTAATGCCAAAGCCTTTGATACAGCTTCTGGTGTAACCACTTGTTTGTAGGCATGAAGTGCGGTAACCCCAAATTGGGTGGCATACTCGGATGGGCGGACCATAATTTCGATATACAGCGCCCCCGTCTTGATTTCAGGAGCAAGCTGCGCACAGAGCGCCAGCGATTCGTGATTAAAGCTGGATATGATTACCCGCTGTTCTAATCCAAAACGCTTCACGGTAGCAATGACCTCTTCCTCCATTCCCGGATAGAGATAAATGCTATTTTTCAACTCTAAATTAATTATTGTATTCGAGGAGGACTGGGCTAGTTCCAGTAGCTCATCCAGCATTGGGACCCGCTCACCTCGGAATTTCTCACCAAACCAGCCGCCCGCATCCAATTTATTTAATTCTTCCAGCGTAATATCCCTTACATCCAGTGAGCAACCTGTCGTACGCTTCAGCGACTCATCGTGAATCAGCACCAGATGCCCATCTTGGGTACGCTGCACATCCGTTTCTATACCTGTTGCTCCCAGTTCCAAGGCGTGGCGGAATGCCGCCATCGTATTCTCAGGACATACACCTGAAGCTCCGCGGTGTGCGAAATTAATCACCTTTCCGGTTACAGTCACCACATAACCCCTCCTGTCATTTCACAGGAACATTATACCTGCTCATTGTTTGGGCAGTATAAAATATTCGTCACAGCTACACTTCTTCTATGCCGTTTGAACAATTTTCCCGATCCACTCGGAATAAAACGTATTCCCGTTCCGTCGATCAAAATCAGCCGCCGCTGACTCTGCCAGTGGCCTAAAATACGCAATGATTTCCGTCAATGTGCGCTCCTCTTTCCCCCATTCCAAGGAAGCCGGCAACCGGATCAACCGTTTTTCTCCCGAAGTATCCAACTTTTGCAGCAGACTCACCATCGTCGCGTAAAAATACATCTGCTCCAGCCCGCTCTCATAGTCTAGCGCCATATGTAGATGACGCTCTACCACTTCGATCCCTTGAACCGGATCAGCAATCGTCAAATATTCGATATGCTCTGCTATCGTTTTCAGAAAGTCACGGTCATCCCGGACTAGGCGATAGCCTTTACGATGCTGCTCCTTTGCCTGATCAACCTCGCCTTGACGATAAAGCGGCAATAGCACCTGCGAGAGCGTCACATGCGGCACTTCTGCACATCTCATACGACCCGACAAAATCGGTTTTGCCACGGCAAGCGCCTGCTCATCCTCTCCGGCCAAGTAGTAGAACCGCACCATCTGGCTCTGCTCGCAGGCTTCACAATCACTCATACTGTCCCGTTCGATCAAGCGGAAGGTATCCAGATATCGCCGTGCTTCTTCCAGATTTCCCATGTCCATCGCGATGCGGAACTTATAATAGTAATATGGACGCTCATTATACCCGTATTCGGCATAACGTCTGCGCATATCCTCCGCCAGATCTTCTATTTGAGTCTTCGATATATTGGAAAAGCTGCACACCTTCCCAAGTATCCATTTGTAATTCCACAACAGCTCATCTGCGTCGTATTCCTCTGGATTTTGATCAAATTGGCCCAACTGCCACGAAAAAGCAATCAGCGACTTCAATGGGTATCCGTTAAAAATAGCGCAGTCTACAATCTCTCCCCGAATTTCATAAGCGAGTTCCTTCAATCCGGAAGTGTCTGCCAAGCGAACAGCCTCTTCCAGAATCGCCAGCTTTGCCGCCCCTCCGGGCATATCCTGCGCCTGCTCCATCAATTCATATATTGTCTCTTCCATTTGAATCCTCCCTTAATTACGCAATTACGTATTCTGTCCGTTCCCTAATCCCCAATTGATAAAATGCAGTACACTCCGGTTCATCAGCCCTAGCTCACTGCGGTTCATCGGATAGTGACCCATCATAAGCGCATTCACATACATCATTTCTGTAGCAGCCGTAACCATCTGCGTATCGGTAGCTTCAAGAATTCGGGCCACCACCGGGTTGTTCAGATTAAAGTATAAAGTGGAGTAGCCCGAATTTTGCTGGACTCCTGCTTTCAGACTATCAAGCACATTGGAAAAAAGTGAGGTTGTCTCCTCAACCGTGTTTTCCATGGAGCGCAAGGTCAGTGCATCCTGAGAAATGGTATACAATACTGGCAAACTCGCAGGCTCAAAACGCTTCAACTCAGCGCGACAACGCATTGGCTGCAAAGCAGCATCCATGACACGTAGTACACCGTAATAATTCTCGCGCTCTTCCTGTGTTAGCCCGGTAAATGATAGAGATACTTCCTCAGGGCTAAGACGCTCTGTTTGCAGGTTAGGGTCAATCCAATGCAGCTTTTCCAAAATGTCTGAATCATAAATATAGCCGCCATTGATCACCAACATGGATTGCGCCGCCGCCACATGCGTAATCTGACGATACTCATCTACTGTCGATGTGTAATGCAACGGACGTCCGCCCGCCTCTCGGATCAGTTCACTCAGTTCACGCCGCCCAAATGTACTTTCGAAGGAAAACCAGCGATGCATAATCCGCAGAAATTCATCATCCTCGACCGCGAGCGCCTTCATGGACAGCTCGTGCAAACGAATCCAGTGTTGCAAACGGTCTGGTTCATATTCCGCCATGCGTAGCAGTTCTTCCCGAATACAGGTCCCCAATTCAGAACGAACCGCATCAAGCTGCTCATTTTCATAAAAATATTCACGTGATGCCGTTGGTTGCAATTCATCTGTCCAAATCAGGCTTTTAATGAAGAATGCCCATTCTGGCAATACATTTTCCGCCTTATCGGACACCAACATATGCTTCAAGTACACCCGGTGCAGCCGCTTGCTGTTCAGATTAACACTACGAGGCAAAATGAATGCAATCCCGCCTGTTCTGCCCGATGCCGTCCGCAACGGTATAAAATCACTGAAGCGCTCGCCCATCAGGCGATAGCCTAAATCTAGCACCTCACTACGGCGGCTCCGTAATTGTTCTGGGTCCTGCATCCAGCTCGTCGATGGAAGATTGACGCGCTTGGTCTCCCCGTCTACAGACAGTATGACCGGATACGGCAGCAACGCACCATAATAGAATAAAGACTCCTCTACATGCGCCGGCTCATAATAAAACTCACTTCCCGGCTTGCAGCGCAAATAAATTTGCGTTCCTACAGGCAGTTCGGTCTCCAATCGACGAATCGTATACGTCCCATCCGGCTTCCCTCTCCATTCCATGGAGACGCCTTCCTTCACCGAGCGGGTCAGCACCACAATTTCATCGCTCACCATAAAGCAGGATAGCAACCCAATCCCAAATCGTCCGATAAACGAAGTCTCAGAAGCCAGCAAATCGGCTCCCTTCTTGGAAGACTGACCGATAATCGATAAAAAACGGTGAATGTCTTCTTCTGACAACCCAATGCCGTTATCCTGAATCATCAATACCTGTTGCTCCCCGGCACCAGATAACTCTACGATGACTTTGCCTTCATAGTTGTTACTCTCAGAAGCTGTAGCTTCAAGGGTCTTGTCTTCTTTTAATACATTACTTTCAGTAGCAACCTTCCGCAGCTCCTTGCGAGCCGTGATCGCATCTGTTGCATTTTGCAGAACCTCACGTATAAACACTCGTGGACTGCTATATAAATGATTGGCCAAAATATCAATCATACCGCCCAAGTTCACTTGAAAACGATATTCGTCTGTTTGACTCATAGAGATCATTCCTTTCTCGAAATACTACAACCACCATTTGGATTTAAATAGACTGTCTTTTAAAGTATAACGTGGATTTAAGTCGGATTGCACACCCTGCATTTCAGATATCAGTACGTTGACAACGACATAATAGGGTCTTTTTTCACCTGGGAAGTCTGGCACTGGGTCTAATTAACTTCATAAAAATGTACGGAGTACGAGCACTTAGTGAATAAAGGTCATCTTTGTCTAGTTAAATTTAGTAATAAACATAATATTTATTTAAAATCCACCCTTCTCTCAGAACCCTATATCTATGGAGGGACAAATGGCTCATTTTACGCAAAAAGCTCGCATTGCCGCTCTTGTAATACTCTTACAAGAGAGAATGCGAGCTTATTTAGGTACAGTCGAAGCTGTACCCTTTTACAGAAGAGAATTAATGAGACTTAGCGAGACGGATAACGTTCCACGATGCTTTGCCCAAATGAGCTTTTACAATTCCGTCATCAAGCTTGGCGTTACCGCCGTTGTGAGGCGTAACTTTTTCACCGGCTGGACTGTTGGTCGCTTTAAGATCATCATGCTCCAATACAGTATGCTCGACAATGCGGTAGCCTTCAAAACTGCGTACATCTACTGTCAGCTCCAGCGATTCAGACAAATGACGGTTCACTGCAAAGACAGTCAGCGCGTCTCCCTCTTCATCATAAACTACAGCGCTGTCCAGATAAGGGATGTCTGTGAAGTCCTTGGAGTCGTATTTTTCCGAATCCACGACAGGCATCAGCGATATCCCACGACCATAACGGGAGGCATGCAGATACGGATAGAAGATCGTTTGTTTCCACGCCTTTCCACTATTCTCGGTCATGATTGGCGCAATAACGTTGACCAGTTGGGCGAGACAAGCCATTTTCACACGATCCGCGTGGCGCAGGAACGTAATCAACATGCTGCCTACCAACAATGCATCCTCAAAGTTATAGATATCCTCAAGCTGCGGTGGTGCCACAGACCACGGATCAATTTTTTTGTCCGCATCATTGGAGTGGTACCATACGTTCCATTCGTCAAAGCTGAGCATCATTTTTTTCTTGCTGCGTTTCTTTGCTTTGATATAGTCACAAGTCGAAATGACCGTATGGATAAAATGATCCATATCCATAGAGCGTGCCAGATAATTAGCCGTATCATTGTCATGATTGCCGTAGTATTGGTGCAAGGAAATATAGTCGGCTACCTCATAGGTATGATCCAGTGTGGTTGCTTCCCATTCCGGGAACGTTGGCATCGTGGAACTGGAGCTTCCACAGGATACAAGCTCAATGTCAGGATCAATCAGCTTCATAGCTTTTGCAGATTCAACAGCCAGACGGCCATATTCTTCTGCTGTCTTGTGACCAATCTGCCATGGGCCATCCATCTCGTTACCAAGACACCAAGTTTTAATCTTATGTGGTTGCTCAACCCCGTGACTACGACGTAGATCACTCCAATAGGAGCCGCCTGTGTGGTTGCAATATTCCACCAGATTACGCGCAGCATCAATTCCGCGTGTACCCAGATTAACCGCCATCATGACTTCGGAACCTACATCCTTGGCCCATTTGAAAAATTCATTCGTGCCTACTTCATTTGGCTCGACCGTTCTCCACGCCAGCTCCAACTGTCTAGGTCTGGACGCGACAGGGCCGACACCGTCTTCCCAATTGTAACCGGATACAAAATTACCGCCCGGATAGCGTATAATAGGAACATCAAGCTGTTTTACCAACTCTTTAACATCATTACGGAAACCGCTTTCATCACTAGTTGAATGAGTAGGCTCGTAAATACCGCCATATACGGCACGCCCGAGATGCTCTACAAAAGAGCCATAAATGCGTTTATCGACTTCAGCAATACGAAAAGATTTGTCTACAATCATCTTTGCTTTTACAGCTGCTGCCACCTAAACCATCCTCTCTGAATGCGAAAATAAAATCCGTTCTACCACCAAGATTAAGATGCCGTTTTATTTACGGTTTTAATATAACACACCCTATTTATCATAGTCAATATTATCATTAAATACTTAATATATTTATTAATATTTATAATAAACGATAAGCAATTGGTTACGTATTTCTAAATATTTTGTTTTATAAACAAACTTATTGAGTGAATAACCACTTTGCCAAATAATAATAATAACGGATTATAGGTGCGTTCAAAATAGTGCTACTGCCGTATCTTGCAGTCTGTTTTAAATAGTGAATATCAGTCTACCAACAGTTGTTCTAAATATGTATAAATACCACCTATATCGCCCGCGTTTAAGTCTGAGAGGACCCATTCTTTCAAATATCCCTGCTCTGTCCGTATAGATATGTAAATACCTTCAGTTTCCACTTTCACCAGCAAAGAAAGCTCAATATCTACGCCTAATAAAACTCGTTCTTTGGTGCAATCCTCAGTATTCGCAGCCTTTACACACAAAATAGCAATATCCGTATAAGCGTTATATGCCATTTTACCCGCATTATATAACAGTTCCTGTAATCCATTGCTTGCATCCAAAGGGAGCGTATACTCCATATCATGCAACACTGCCGCGGACTGGTCCACCGCGATCCAGCTTTGGTATTCATCCCGGGCAAAGGCCCCTCTCAACTCATGCAAAAAATAAATAATGTCAATGCCCTTATCATAATAAATACAAATATGCGGAATGCGTGAATCCTCTATTGAGCTAGCCTCCTCCTGCGCCATAAAGAGCCCCTCCTCTTGCTGCCACCAGCGCAAATAGCAAGATGAAAAATTCAGTGATGGGGTGTGTCGTTGATTTTTAGAGATATAGACGACATGTTTTCCATACCGTGAAGCCAATTGTTCCACTTCCTGCAAGCTCACTGGCTCCATTTCCCCTAGCAAGACAATCGTATCTGTCAGGTCGCATACCCGTTGTCCACCTTCGAGCGCTGTATCCTGTTGTTCTCGCTCCCGCAGGATGGCTTGTTCGATGATCGCGGCAACTTTGTCGCCAGAGGGTTGAGCTTCACATTGGGTCTGAAAATAATAGGGTGCTTTCGAACTAATTGCACACTCCTCTATAAACACATAGGCGCGCCGTATCCAATCCGGATGTCCGTAACGCATTACGGGTAATTTAGTATCCTGTATCGGAAGATAGCTATACTTATGTAACATATGTTTTAGCTGTTCTATGGAAGGAACAGCTTTGGACTGCTGCAAAACTTTACATATGTGTGCTGTAATCAATGGAGTGGCATAGCTATTGCTGTTGGGACATTGTACAGCCTCTCCAGCTGCACCTACTAGTTCATGCTTGGCAAAAGCGATAAAATCGATACCGCTTGAGAATGCTAACTCAGCATCATATGTATATTGTCCTGCTGTGAGTATACCGCTATGATCGCAGCGCACACCAATCACATTGGCAAAGGAGGCCGGATAAGTAAGAAGTCCTCCGTTTTGTGCAGCACATACTATAATTAATCCCGCCATAGCTGCATCATTTACAGCCTCCCGCAGCATGCTTCGATCTCGATAATTTATACTCCCCAGGCTGATATTTGCTACCTGTACACCATGTTTTACACACCAATCCAGCGCAGCACAAAGCTGAGTTGCATTTCCTTTTCTATGGTTCATTATTTTTACACTGCTAATGATCGCATCTGGAAAATACGTTTGTACAATAGCTGCACATAGCGTACCGTGATTTAAGGTACGTCCATCTTCTACGTCTCCATGAGCTATTTCGACGTTATATAATAATTGGGTGTTTAAAAAGCCAGCATTAACCCCGTCGTCAATAATGGCTACATGAATCTTGCCATTCATGTTTTCTCCCCCTGTCTCTTCGGATTGTGGAATGAATCTCACGGCTCTGTTCCGTTCTATTAGAGTAAGCGGAGGGTGCCTCTGCGAACGATAGCGTTCGTCTGAAAGCACCCTCCTAATTTAGCAAACCATGTACATAATAGCTGGATCAGACTGCAATATTCACCTTCGTGCCTGCAGTCTTCGCCCCGTCTTTGGCCGAGTCCAGATAAGCATTGAGCTCTTGTTCAGTCCACACCCTGCCTGCCTCTGGATTTGCCTCCTGCTCTTCCTTAGGTTCAACCCGATCTGTAATCATCGGTTCGTTATTCACTGCTTCACTGATACGCTCATTAATATTCGCAGCGATTTCCATGATCTTTCCATTAAGTCCTTCTGCCTTTTCACGCAAAGACGCTGATTTTGCAGGGTTAGCGTTTTCCCACCCCTTAGCCTCGCTTCCCAATGTGATTTGTGCCGTTTTGGCTATTTTGGCACTCTTCAACTCATTGTTTGCAGATACAACACTATGCATTGTATAGGTGACCAATCTTTGCTGCTGCTCCTCAGCAGTCTTAGGCGTATATTCTTCCTTTCTACCTTTTTGAGCTTCTTTTTTACTCTCCTCATCCATGCCTAAAGCCTTTTTTTGCTCTTCCAGTGACTGCTTTTGAATGTTCTCGTCAATTTGCTGAATCTGCTTATCTATCTCTTCCATTTCAGCTTTTACAGCTTCTGGACCGAGACCACGCTTGAGCGCATTACTTAAATAGTCCGAACGCCTCTCCATCAAATTTTGCTTTTGTTCTGTCAATTGTTGAATAACCTTGTTTTGTGGCTTGCCTATACCCTTCTTTTCAGCCTGAGCGGAAAAGGGATGCCGTAGTTCAAGTCGGTTGTTATCTGCGGTGCGGAACGGCGATTGGTGAGATGATGTAAATGATACATTCATCCTAAAACCTCCAATTCTCTTCTAAATGAGGATTTTTTCAAAAATCGAGTAAGCGACTGAAATCGAATTTTGCAAAATCCTGAAATAAGTGATTCTAGAGGTATATCGGATATTTTTGTATGTTTTTGTATGTTTTATCATCATTTTCACAAATCCTTCATTCCTTTTCCACTGTTAAGCAGCCCTTTATCGTCTCATACAAACTGTTATATGTAAGCAACCCCCCTCCCACTATACGCTCTTCCGGAATTAGGATAGCAAAACTTTTTTCCACTTCAAATAATAGATATACCAGATCCCTGGGGAACAACCCCATATCAGGCCCCAGTAATGTAGCCTCTTTATTGATCTCGCCCGCTTTTATTTTAAAAAGCTTCCAAAATATATTTTCCAGTGTCATTCCTGTTCCCGTTACATCCTGAGTAAAGTTCATGTTCTTCCCTCCATTACAACTGAACTACATTATGATCAACCGAAAAATAATGTAAAATATTCTCCGTCAGCCTATTCATATCTTCATCGTTGGACAGATGGAGTACGGGCACGGAATAATTGGAAAATTCCTGTTTTTTCTCTTCCACGAAACGATGATCAACAGATGCATATTGCATATTGACCGTGGAAGAAGAGTAACTGTCGAATACATTGTTACATATGGCGTATCCCAATAAGGAAGAGGAAAAGCGGTTTTCCATGTACTGTTTCACATGCTCCAAATATTTTATATTGTATTCATCATAGTGAAGACAACAGATCAGTCCATCCGGTCTGACAGCACGGGATACCAAAAAAGAGGTTACTCCAAAATAATTCGTGAACGTATTGTTAAAAGGAACAATCCCACCTGGAATGCCCACGAGTATTAGATCAGGCTTTTCGCTCTGCTCTATTTTTTTCAAATACCGATTAAACATGATAATCTTCTGGGTTTCCGTCATACCGCTCTCAAACATAAACTGTGGAAAAGAATGTGCACCAATCAGCTCCCCGCATCCATTAGATGTGATTTGCAACACCCGATATCCTTGTGCTTCAAGCTTCTGCCGAAGGTTAAACTGTAAATTAAGCTTATGCGTTCGCTCGTTCAGCCCTAATACAAATAGAACCGGTGTAAAAAAATCATGAATAACAGAGCCCGGGTCAGGCGGTAAAATATCTTTCGTGCGTACATCAAATGTATTTTTTAAAATCAGCTTGTCCTCATGCTCCTCACAGGGTTCGATGAATTCCATACATGAGTCTGGCAAAGTGAAATTACACATGACTTTTTTGCCAAGTTGTCCAGCCTTCTTGATCACGGGAAGATACACCTCAGCTACATCCAGCTTGAAATTGGATTTCACCAGTAATATAGCATCACAACGCTCCATTTCTTGCTCCAAACAAGACTCTGGCTTCACGATGAAGCCTGTCACTTCCCCCTTGTCCGTTACACAGGCATCTTTCCCGATCATCCCCGACCCTTGAAAAGAAATAAGGACAACTTCCTCATAACTTCCTAATAGATTCAAGTTCCTAACTAGGGCTATCGTTTCATAATCAAACGGAAAAATGATTAATTTATTGGTCATGGAGACACCCCTCATGCTTTTTCAAAATCGAGAATCGTATCCTCGGAGAAATCATAGCCCAGCTCATTCATCATGCAATAATCAAGTAGGGTGTGCCGAATATCGTTTTTGACTACCGAACAATGACTCAGCTTCTTTTCCTTGGACAAGGTATGCAAATCATCTGCTACAGCAACACACAACGTACAAAAGCGGAAATTCCAACAGTTTTTACATGCATCCTCCGTGATTGTCCCTACATTCAAAATCCGGTTGATTTTATCCACTTCAAAGCCCGTGTCCACCGTTCCAATCTGCACCACTTCCGACTGCTCACTGACCCGTTCACATGGATACAGATTTCCATGCACATCCGCAAACAATCGCTGTACACCAGGCACACAGGGTCCGCCATGATGCGCCTCTATCGGCATCCCCGCAGAAGGCTTTCTATAATGAAACATTCGGAAATATATCTGAATATAATAGTCCTTAATCAGCTTCGAGACATGGCTTTCATCTACTCTCCCAAATTTGGAAAGCATCATTTTAACTACCTCATAGCCCCTCTGCTCAATAAATTCATTCCTGTACAAAATTTCATCCTTCACATAAGCATCGTTAATGTAGGAGGACCTTACACTGTACAGACTTTCGAAGGTTTCATAATTCGTATAAAAATCATTGATACAACCAAAATCATTACGGGTATCCAGCACCACATTAAAATTAATCCATTCAAAGAGGTCCGGGTAATTTCTCTTAATTTTATCTACATTGGCAATAATGGTATCAAAGGAGCCTCGTCCGTTAACAGCAAATCGTCTATTTCTATCATGATTCTCTTGATCTCCATCCAGACTGATCGTAAGTACAAAACGATGCTCATCCAGAAAGTCCAAAATATCGTCATTAAGTAGCGTACCGTTGGTCGTCAAATGAAAACCTACATCTCTATACGCCACCTGCTCCTTGATATATTCGACACATTTCTTGACCAACGGGAAATTAATGAGCGGCTCTCCCCCATAAAAACCGAAATCCAGACGGTCACTGTCTACTGATCTATCAATGACAAAATCAATACACTTGCGCGCTGTCTCAAAATCCATCATCAGATTCGTATGACCTCGATTGTCATATCCTCCTGAATAAACGCAGTAAGAGCATCTAAGATTACAATTTTGAGTTACCTGTAAGGTGAGGGTTTTCAGCTGATGCTGAAGCATATGCTCCAGGTGCTTTGTCTTGGGATGATTCATAATCTGCGGACGCTGTGAAGATAAAAATCCGTTATCCAACAAGTCACGGATATACTGCTGCAATTCCGGTGTAGCCTCCATCTGATCCAGGTTGAAGCTGGAATGCGAATTCAGAAAATGATAAGCCTCCTCTTTAATCCGCAAAATTAAATTAGTATTTACATCATATACATAATGGTGGAGTCTCGTTTGAAATGTGTATATAAAGGGTTGGCACATGTTCATGATTCACACCTACTCTGTTTTGATGTGGACAGAAGCCTGGAATGTCCAGGCTCCTCCATACAGGTATAAGCTTAATAATTACCAATTCCAGTTCCATTATCTCTGCGATAAGAACCGTCACTTTCTCGCGATGTATTGGAGCTTCGAGTCAGACTGCCTGCGCAATAACAGGAGCAAGGACAGTAACAGGAACAACCACAGCCAAATGCCTCAATCGTGTCGCCTACATTCGCGCTTCTTTTCACAAGCTTACGCATGTTAAACTACTCCTCCCATTCATGATATGATTTAAAAAGGTGTTCACCTATACTAATTCCGTACATGGTGTTAAATCACACTATGAATGCGTTTGTTTTTTTCATCATTTTATGGGGACCTCTTCTTTCTCTAATACCCATCCTCTGTATTCCGCATGACAGGTCATAAAATGGGAGTGTGATCCTATTTGGGCTGGTTCGCCGTTCTCCAACAAAATAACTCTATCGACATGCGCTAATATCTCGCTGCGATGTGTAACGATGATTACGGTCTTGTCACGCAATCGGGTCTTCAACAATCGCTGAACATTTAGCCTAGCTTCTGTGTCCAGATTGGAGGTCACCTCGTCGAGAATAAACAATGACGCTTCCCTGATCAATGCCCGGGCCATAGCAATTTTCTGTCTTTGCCCACCCGACAATCTGGAGCCGTTCGAGCCTATGGGGAAGTCATCTGCCGAGTTCTGAACCAATTCTTCCAGGCCAACCTCAGCGATAATGTCCTCTATTGCATCATTAGTGACTTCTGTGCCTATGCGGATGTTGCCAAAAATAGTAGTATCAAATAAATACACCTGCTGACTGACCAAAGCTATTTGACTTCGATACTCATCTATTTCATAGCTTTGGATGTCAATGCCGTCATAGGTGATTATCCCCTGATCAGGCTGGCTGAATCTCATCATCAAATCCAGCAGCGTAGACTTCCCTGCCCCATTTGCTCCAATGATAGCTACCTTTTCCCCTCGGGCAATCCTAAAGTTCACGTCGGATAGGACGGGTTCATCCTTGGTATAAGAAAAAGAAACATGATGAAATGCAATGTGATCTTCGAATGGCGGCTCAGTTAGTATAGACGCTGGGGTGACTGAATTAGATGTCTCTTCCTCTGCCCAGTCCAAGAACTGATAATATCGAATGGCGGAGGGAACGACTTCAGCCAGCATGTAGCCAATGTTTAAAATAGCGAAAACAGGAGTGGTAACATAAGCACTGTAAGAAACAAAGGCAAAAATCCCCCCTACAGTGAGCTGTAAACGAAAGATAAGATTAGCTCCCACAACGTACACAAGCATCATTAGAAGCTGAATTAAAATAGATTCCGAAGCGATATTCCAGGCGTCCAGAAGTGACAATTTCCGTTCTGAATCTACAATTCGACGCTGCTTGGTTGAGAACTGCTGATGCTTATGTGGAATAAGACCAAACATTCGCTGCTCCTTCATGCCCCCGACAGATTCCCCAAACCACTGGGCAAAATCACTACTGCCTTCAATAAAATCCCCTACCAGTTTTTTCCTACGCTTCACAAAGTACTTCACCACAACATATTTGATGGGTAAAAAAAGCAGCACGATTACAGTCATTTTCCAGTTAATGAGCAGCAAACCACATAAACCACCAATCATGCTGAACGCCTGCATAATTACAAAAAATACTCCACTATCTGTGATCCTTGATACATTGCCTACATCCGTGCCAATTTGGTTCAGCAACTCCGCTTCATTGGTTCGGTTAAAATAGCTCATTCGTACTCTTGTCAGATGTAAATACGCTTTTTCAAATAAAGTAAAGGTAACCTGTGCGCTTAAACCTGCCCGAAAGGTTTCTTTACACACATTCAGCAGCTTGTCCAAGCAAACGATTAAAAACGCAGCAGAAGTGTACAGGATTACAGCCTGCATATTCCCTTTCAGAAGACCTTGATCCACAATAACCTTGCTTGTTAAAGGCAATAATATATTCAAGCCCGCTGATAGGATGAGACATATCAAAATGATAGTGACCGTCTTCAGATAAGGCCTAAATGTTGCCGCCAGACGTTTATATACTATGGATTCTTTCATCCTTTTCCCCCTTTCATCAGATGTACCTTCTCCCCCTATTAACTAATTCCGTATCAGAATCAAAATCACCTTAAAACATCTTTTAACTGTTCTAGTAATTCCATATTTACGAGATTAAATATGATTTATGTCATTCTTGAAAATTGGAATTAATGTATATGATTGGCACATACAAAAATCACTTATTTTTTTATCCGTCCAAAGGGGGCTTGAACAAATGCCGACCACGATGGTTATCGACTGTTGCAAAGAGGATCAGTGCAGAGGTAGTTCCAGATGCTTTTACAGAAAAATTTGTGAACTTTATCTGAGCGAGGTATACCGTTTCTGTATGCATTTAGTCAAGAATCAGTCTTGCTTTACATTTATGGCAGAAGAATGTACACAAGATACTTTTGTAGCGGCAAGACAGCAACTGGTCAAGCTCAAACAACACCCCAATGTAAAAGGTTGGCTGTACCTCACGGCTAAAAATCTTATATATAAATCATTTAGGTGCTACTATACACAAAAAAAGCATGAAACTACGCTTGAATGTGAGAAGATCTGTAGTTATTCAAATTCGGTAGAGGAGGAGTGGGAAAATCGTAGATTGGGAGATGTGGATACGGTTATCGTTAATATACTAATGCAGCTTTCCAACAATGAATATACGCTCTATGAAGACTACTTTTGTCGACAACTGGCTGTGCCCTTCCTTGCTGTCAAATATAATATTTCGGTTACGGCTACAACGACTCGAATCTATAGACTGAAAAGAAAACTTCGTACATTGTCTCATCAATATTGTCTAACTCATATATAAATTTATCCATGAAAGCAAAAAAGCGGAGCCCCTCTTCCTAAGAGAAGCTCCGCTGTTCGTATTGTGACTATGAATTGTATTCACACTACACGATTACTTAATCCCCGAAATCGTATAGTTCTCAATAATATACTTTTGGAAAACAATGAAGATAATCATGATCGGAACGACCATGAAGGTCGAGCCTGCCATTTGAAGGGCAAATTGGCTTTCGTTCTGTCCCTTGAGCAGTGACAGTCCGACGGACAAGGTGTACAGCTTCTCATCGTTCGCAATAATGAGTGGCCACAAGAAGCTGTTCCATCCGCCGATGAAGGTCAGGATGGCCTGTACTGCGATAATTGGCGTCGAAATGGGCAGTACGATTTGTAAAAAAGTGCGGAACTCCCCTGCTCCATCCAGACGTGTCGCCTCCAGCAGTTCTTCCGGGATATCGGACATGAACTGCCGGAACAGGAAGATCGCGAACGCGCCTACCAATCCAGGCAGGACAATCCCCAGCATGGAATTGGTCAATCCCATCTGGTTCAGAATCAAATAGACGGGAATCATTGTCACTTGACCTGGAATCATCATCGTTGCCAGTACCAGATAGAACAGAAACCCTTTGCCTTTAAATTGGAATTTGGCAAAGCCATAACCCGCCATGGCATTCAGGAATAATCCGAAGAAGGAAGCTAAAACAATGATCAGCGTATTCGTCAGATAGGTTCCAAAAGCCATGCTATCGAATAGTAATTTAAAATTATCCAGTGTAAAATGCTGCGGCCAGATGGTCGGGGGAATTTGGGTTACCTCGCCCTCAGTCTTAAAGGAGGATAAAATCATCCACGCAAAAGGCAGCACCATCAACAGACCTCCCACGGTCAGGAGAGTCGCCACGAACCATTGAAATGTTTTTTCACCACTGCGCGTATTGGCGCGGGCTTGCTGAACAGCTGTTTTCACGTTCATCACCTCTCTCTATCAGGACTCCGCTTTATTTTGCAAACGGAACTGAATCAGCGTCACCGCAATGATTGCGAAGAACAGAATGAACGATCCCGCCGCGGCATACCCGAATTTACTAAATTGGAAGCCGTTATTGTAAATGAACAGGGATGCCGTCAGTGTGCCATCGAGCGGTTTCCCTTTGGTCATGACAAACGGTTCCTCGAAAAATTGCAGCCAGCCGATCATCGTTGTGATGGACACGAAGAAAATAGCGTAACGAAGCTGCGGAAGCGTAATATAACGAATTTGCTGCCATGTATTGGCACCGTCAAGCTGAGCCGCTTCATAATAAGAACCCGGAATCCCTTTAATAGCCGCAATAAAGATAATCATGTTTAAGCCGATGCCCCGCCAAACTGCTAACACAATTAACGAAACTTTCGCAACTGTTGGATCGGTCAACCATGGGACGGGACCTAAATTCATCAAACCAAGTACATAGTTGAATAATCCAAGCGTCGGATTATACAAGTAGCTCCAAACGACCGCGACCGCAACTACATTCGTTACGGACGGTAGATAGAACACGACGCGGAATACTTTGAACGCACGTGATTTACCCATGTTAATCAGAATCGCGATGCTAAGCGAAAATATCAGCACCAACGGAACACCTATGATGACGAAGAACAGGGTATTACCAAGGGACTTTATAAAGGAAGGGTCCAATAGTACGTTTGTATAATTTTCGAGACCTATAAAGCGAATACTATCATAATTAACGAGTCCGGACAGATCCATATCCGTGAAGCTGATCACGAGCGCCAGTAGTATCGGCAACAGCGAAAACAGCGTTAACAGGATGATGGAGGGACCGATAAACAAGTATGGCGCAAGCTTCTGCGAGCTTCCTTTCATGCCTTCACTCCCTTTGACAATGGCGGATATGGATCATTATTTTTTCATAATACTTGCAGCCTGCTGATTAAAGTCATCCATTTCCTTTTGTACATCGGCATGACCGCGGTAAATACGCTCGAAGCTCTTGATAAATTGTTGAGAAACCTCTTCCCATGCAGCCAGTTGCGGCAATGCTGCGGAATGATCTAGCTGTTTGCGAATCGTCCGAAGCATCGGATCACTCTTCAGTTTGGCATCTTCCCACGATTTAGTAGTCGCAGGCAAGTTACTGGACAGATCCATCCATTTCAGCTGCGTTTCTGGTTTGCTCATGTAAGCCAGGAATTTGGCTGACTCCTCTGGATGCTTGCTGAATTTCATAATTGAAAGGTTGGCACCACCCAAAACGGACAGGTTGTTTACTTTTCCAGGAAGCTCCGCTATATTCCACTTACCTTCCAGTTCTGGTGCCTTGCTCTTGATTTCTTTAATCATGAAAGGACCGCTGATAAACATTGGAACGATCCCCTCGCCTTGCAAACCTTGAACGGAGTCAATTCCAATATCCACTGCGTTAGAGCCATTTTGGAAAAAGGTATTTACATACTTCACAGCATCTACAAACGGTGGTTGGTTGAACAGCGGATTGCCCTGCTCGTCAACCAGTTTGGAACCGTTCTGGAGAGCAAACATAAAGCCCATAGACTGCTCCTTTGCACTAAAGGAGATACCATATTTGCCTTTGCCCCGAGCCGCCAGCTTTTGGGCAGCATCGGAAAGCTCTTCCCACGTTTTAGGTGCTTCATTATATCCGACTTGTTTCAGCAGGTCAGAACGGTAGAACAAAACTCTCGTTTCAGTGTACCAAGGCACACCGACCGGTTTTCCTTCAAATTTTGTCGTACCTACAGCACCCTCGAAGAAATTCTTCGATTCCAGCTCAGGATACTTGCTGATATAAGGGGTAATATCCGTCAATGCACCCGCAGACGCAAGTTCTGGAACCCATGATGTACCTAACTGAACCACGTCCGGACCGGATTTTGAAGCAACTGCTGTCAGCAGCTTATCGTGAGCGTTATCCCAAGGCAACGCCTGTACCTCAACATGAATATCCGGATTTTCCTTTTCAAAACCTTTCACAATTTCAGGCAGCAGCTTTCCTTCCGCTCCCATACCCCATAAGGTAATGGTCGTCTTGCCACTCGCATCTTTGCCAGACGAATCATCCTTGGACGAGCAGCCCACCAGCGCGCCCCCCAGTAATAAGGTACTTGCCAAAATGATCCCTAACGTTCTTTTCATCATACGAATTCCTCCCGAGATGACCGGTTTACCGATCATGCAATATGATAACGGATTCAAATACGAGGACTTTGCAAAAATTCAATAAGCAACTTCCAATGAACATTATATAGAACGAAATGGTTTAATTCGTCCATATATTGCACTTTGAAACGACAAGAATCGAATTTTGTAAAATCCTGATGCATGTAAATACCTAGCGATTAAAGCATACCGCTATAACACTTATGTTCAAAGCACAAGGACCATACCCCTCAATAGAAACGTTTCGATAGTCATTATAAAACAAATTGAAACCGTATTCAATAGGAATATTATTTTTTATTCACCTACAATTCCGACTTTTTTACATTTATATCATCTTTATTACGTTATTTATTCTATAAAAACTTCCCGAATTGGATTTGACTCTTCATTTGAAAGCGTATATAATCCAACTGAGTTCAACAATAGAAACGTTTCGATTAATAATACAACAGAATATTATGCTTCTATACTAGCTATTAGCCTGTTCAGTACTTTTTTGAATCAATTTTATCCAAAAAATCTCATGAATCTGAAAAAAAGAGCTGTCCACCAACAATACAGCTTATGGAGGATTATGATGGAACAACACCTGAATTCCTATTTAGAAAACATGACGCTTGAAGAAAAAGTCGATCAGCTACTACAGCTTGTAGGCGCCTTTTTTGAAGAAGCAGGAGCAGATAGTCAAATTACCGGACCTATGGCTTCGCTCGGCATCACAGAGAAAAATATCCACAACGTCGGTTCCGTGCTAGGCCTCGCAGGGGCTAAGGAAGCGATTCGTGTTCAACAGGCTCATTTGAGTAAAAATCGTCTGGGTATTCCGCTTTTAGTTATGGCAGATATTGTACATGGCTTCAAAACGATTTTCCCTATACCGCTGGCTATTGGTTGCTCATGGGATATGCGGCTGGCAGAAGAGAGCGCTACCATTGCTGCCCGCGAGGCGGCTGTATCCGGTGTTCACGTCACATTCGCCCCTATGGTCGATCTGGTGCGTGACCCACGCTGGGGCCGTGTGATGGAATCTACTGGGGAAGACCCTCATCTCAACAGTCAATTTGCCCGTGCGTTTGTGCGCGGATTTCAGGGTAAAGATCTGACGAACGATACCGACCGGGTGGCCGCATGCGTGAAGCATTTTGCCGCATATGGAGCTGGCGAAGGCGGACGGGATTACAACACTGTAGATGTATCCGCATGGCAGTTGCGAGAGTATTATCTTCCCTCCTATAAAGCTGCCTTAGATGAAGGCTGCGAAATGGTGATGACGTCCTTCAATACCGTAGAAGGCGTAGCCGCAACGGGCAATAAGCGCCTGATGCGTGATTTGCTTCGTGATGAATGGGGCTTTGATGGTGTACTCATCTCGGATTGGGCCGCCATCAAGGAGCTTATCCCTCACGGCATCGCCGAGGATGAGCGCGAGGCAGCGAAGAAAGCACTGCTGGCTGGCGTAGATATTGAAATGATGACCTCTTGCTATAACGGGCATCTGCCTGAGCTGGTTCGCAGCGGACAGCTGGATGAAACACTCATTGATGAAGCAGTAATGCGTATATTGAAGCTCAAGCAAAAGCTGGGCTTGTTCGAAAATCCGCTACGCGGCGCAGACCCTGAGCGTGAACGTGAAGTTGTGTTCTGTGAAGCTCATCGTACGGTTGCCAAAGAATTAGCTATTAAATCTTGCGTGTTGCTCAAAAATGATTCCGTTCTTCCATTAAATCGCAATCAACATATTGCGTTGATCGGGCCTTTTGCAGAGAACGGTGATATCCTGGGCTCTTGGTCGTGGAGCGGTTCGCAAGAGGAAGCTATTCGCGTTGTTGACGGGTTCCAATCGAAAATATCCTCCTCGCTGCTCACGGTTGCGACAGGTTGCTCTATCGACGATATAACTGAGGAGCAATATGCAGAAGCTCTGCAAGCTGCCAGCCAAGCAGAGGTTATCGTGTTGGCGCTTGGAGAGCGCTCGGATATGAGTGGTGAAGCAGGCAGCCGTTCCAATATTCGCCTACCACAAGCCCAGTTGGAATTGGTAAAGCGCCTGAAGACGCTGAACAAGCCTATGGTAGCCGTATTATTTAATGGTCGTCCGTTGGATCTGCACGGTGTTATTGAAGAAGCAGACGCTGTACTGGAAGCCTGGTTCCCTGGTGGCGAAGGCGGCGCGGCGATTGCCGATTTGTTGTACGGTGATGCCGAACCTACGGGTCGCCTGACCATGTCATTCCCGCAATCGGTCGGACAGGTGCCCGTGTACTACAATCATTTTAATACAGGACGCCCGCAGTTAGATCCGAATACAAAAGAACGTTATGTGTCTCAATATCTAGACGTACCGAACGAACCTTTATTCCCGTTTGGCTATGGACTGAGTTATACCGATGTCGCTTATGACAGCGTACAGCTTTCAGGCGATACCCTTATACCTGGTCAGGAACTGACCGTGAAAGTGCAGGTAACGAACACAGGAACACGTCCAGTCGAGGAAACCGTCCAGTTCTATGTTCGTGATATCAGCGGTGATACGGTTCGCCCAATGAAAGAACTGAAAGATTTCTGCAAAGTCCTTCTTGCCCCAGGCGAAAGCCGGGAAGTGGAATTTGCATTGACCGAGCCTCAGCTGCGCTATCATCATGCAGATTTGAGCTTCAGCAGTGACAGCGGTGAATTTGCCGTCTTTACAGGACCTAACAGCCGAGATACCAGCGAAAGCCGTTTTCGGTTAGTGAAATAAACAAGAAAGTGAGGCGTTCCCTTTGATGAATACAAGTCTGGATCAAAATATTTTGCTGCGGGCCGGCGACCTGTCTTTTACCTTCTTGAGCAGCGGTGATGTGTATAAGATCGCCCATGGCTCAACGATGATCAACCAGCTGTTGACCAATTCAGTCGATGGTTCCCTGAACAATCTGTACTTGAGATTGTACCGTCCATCCGGTGTAAGTATCACTCCCCTGCTTGGAGTTCGCTCACCGGGAGTAATTCGACAAACAGATCAGCAGATTATTTGGGAAGGTTTCACCGCTGGTGTAGGCTATCAGGTGACCTTCACGCTAAGCCGCCTGGGAGTATGGTTCTGGGATGTAACCCTACAGGGCGATGACGTGGAAGCAGATGTCGTGTACGGTCAGGATATCGGCATTGCCGATACCGCTGCTGTACGCAGTAATGAAGCTTATTTGTCTCAATATATTGACCACACCGTCTACCATAATGAACAAAGAGGCTATACCGTTTGCTCACGTCAAAACCAGCCTCAAAGTCAGACATTCCCATACATTCAACAAGGCTCGTTAACCCGCACTGTTGGTTACTCGACTGACGGTTTTCAGTTCTTTGGACTATCGTACAAGGAAACGAATGAGCCGGAAGCACTCCGTCGCGACTCGCTCGCCAATGAAGTATACCAATACGAATTCGCCTATACCGCATTGCAGTCCGAGCGAGTGGAACTTGCCGGGGAAGCTCGCTTTACTTTTTACGGTCTGTTCCAGCCCAATCATCCAGCCGCAGTGACAAAGCTGGAGTATCAGGAACTGGTGACAAAGGCACGCGACGAAGTAACTGCCGTTCTAGCAGATGCCTCTGAGACCAGCATACCGACACACGCGGCAAGTGATCTTCAGGCAGGGCGTGTGGCTCCAGCTCAAACCATCGGTGAGCCGCTGCGTACGCTGGACTTCACCGATGCCGAAGTGAATCAACTTTTCCCGAAACGGCAGGAAGAAGAACGGGATGGCAATAAACTCCTTTCCTTTTTCACGGACAGCTATGAGCATGTTGTACTCAAATCCAAAGAGCTTCGTGTAGAGCGTCCCCACGGGCACATTTTAATGGGCGGGCATTACTCAGGAGGTAAGGAAGAAACCATTACAACCACCTCCTATATGTACGGAGTGTTCAATTCCCAGCTCGTAATCGGCAATACGAATTTCAACAAAATGATTACCAACGCGCGTAATGCGCTCAATATTCCCAAGACATCCGGTCAGCGCATTTATGTCGGAATCCAAGGGAAATACCGCCTGCTCACGATGCCTTCCCTGTTCGAGATTGGCTTTAATTATGTGCGCTGGTACTACAAAACGGCTGACGATACATTCATTATTACAAACTATACGAATGCCGATAGCCCAGAAGTACGGCTTCACATGCGTGCGGCAAGTGGCCAAACCTATCCGTTCCTCATCACTCAGCAAATGTCTATGCATGTGAACGAATATGAGCTTCCGTTTCATATGGAACGTGAAGGCGACGCCTTACTCTTCCGGGCAGACTCTGCTTCCCTGAGTGCCGAAGCCTATCCCGACCTGCTGTACCGAATGCACATAGAAGGCGCTCCATTACAGCATGTGAGCGACGCTCACGCACTGCTACAGGGTAATGCTTCCCCTGATGCATCTCTGGTTGTGCTAGAGCTGGGTGACAGCAGCGAATGGACCTGCACCGTGCAGGGTTGGCTGAATGGACTTTCAGCCGGGCAAGAATCAGCACACAAAGAGCGTCACGCTTCCTTTGAAGATGAGCGCGAGCACTATCGGGCATATTTTGCCGAGCTTATGAACGGTTTCCATCTATCGCTGGGTCAACATGAAACAAGCGAGCTGTTCCGTGTGAACGCAGTGGCTTGGTGGTACACCCATAATATGCTCGTTCACTATTCTGTACCTCACGGTCTGGAGCAATACGGCGGTGCAGCCTGGGGAACACGCGATGTGTGTCAGGGGCCTGTGGAATATTTCTCAGCTGTGCAAAAGTTCGATGAGGTTCGTTCCATTCTGCTGACTGTCTTCAGCCATCAGTACGAGGACAGCGGAAACTGGCCGCAATGGTTTATGTTTGACAACTATACTCACGTGCAGCAAGAAGAAAGCCATGGGGATATTATCGTCTGGCCGCTCAAGGTACTGGGCGATTATTTGACCGCTACCCGTGATTACAGTATTCTGGAAGAAAATGTACCTTACACCCATCGACATACTTTCGATTATACCAAGCAGACCGCGACTCTCATGGAACATGCCCTGAAGGAAATCGAATACATTCGAGATAATTTCCTGCATGATACGTATTTGTCGGCCTATGGCGACGGCGATTGGGACGATACCCTCCAGCCAGCCAATGCACAGCTGAAGCAATACATGGCGAGCAGCTGGACGGTTGCACTCACCTACCAAGTTATTAGTAACTTTGCTGCAGCTTTGGAGCAGGCCCCCGCGGGTGTAGTAAGCGAAGCCGACAAGATTGCACAAGATCTACATCAGATGGCCAATGGCATCCGTAAAGACTTCAACCGCTACATGCTGGAGAGCGGAATTATTCCGGGCTTCGTGTATATGGAAGAGCCCGGTCAACCTAAGCTGATGCTCCATCCGTCTGACACTGAGACGGGAATCCATTACCGCTTGCTGCCGATGACGCGCAGCATGATCAGCCAGCTGCTCACGCCTGAGCAAGCATTGGCTCATGAGCAACTCATCCGTGAGCAGTTCCTCTGCCCGGATGGTGTGCGTCTGATGAACCGTCCTGCACAGTATGATGGCGGTGTGAGCTCGCACTTCAAGCGCGCAGAGCAAGCGGCCAACTTTGGACGTGAAGTCGGGCTGCAATATGTGCATGCCCATATCCGCTTTGCGGAAGCGATGGCCAAGTTGGGACGCAAGGATGACGCTTGGCATAGCTTGAAGCTCATCAATCCGGTCGGCATCCGTGCGTCCGTACCGAATGCCGAATGGCGCCAAAGCAACGCCTATTTCAGTAGCTCGGACGGTAAATTTAATTCCCGCTATGAAGCACAGGAACGGTTTGGTGAACTGCGTGAAGGAGCCGTACCCGTCAAAGGCGGTTGGAGAATCTATTCCAGCGGTCCGGGAATCTATATGAATCAGCTGATATCGAATGTCCTTGGTGTTCGTCAGTCAGGCGAAGACCTGATCCTGGACCCTGTGCTGCCGGATCATCTCGACGGATTGGAATTTAAGTTTTCCTTTGCAGGGAAACCGATCACCTTCGTCTACCGTATGTTGCAAGAGCATACTGGCGGTGAGCAGGGCCGTGTAGTATTGAATGGAACACCACTGGAAAGCGAGCCAGCCGGCGATAATCGCTACCGCTCCGGTGCCTTACGCATCAAACGCGAGGTTTTCGAGCAGACGTTAGCAGAGCATGATGGTGTACATCGTCTGGAGATTATTTTATAAAGAGTTTTTGATGCTAATCTGGTATAGGCAACAAAGGGATGGCGATCTTGCGGGATCGCCCTTTGCTGCTTAGGTGTAGGACTACGACATTTGGAATAGATATGTGGTTAATAATGAATATACAATAGCAATGATAAGACGGACGACAAGGAGGTGACGATGTGGTCAGCATTAAAGATATCGCCAAACAGGCGGGCGTTTCCATATCTACCGTTTCATATGCCTTGAATGGTAGCGATAAGGTAACAGAAGAAACTTGCGCACGTATTTTAGCCATTGCCAAAGAGCTTAACTATGTGCCCAATGCCGCCGCACGTAATCTCAAGAAAAGGCAGACCAAAATTATTGGCGTTTTCCTAACTGATTTTCGTGGAGACGTTTATGGAGATTTACTGTACGGCATCAAGGAAATTTTGAACCGCAAGGGCTATGATCTCATCGTATGTAGCGGTAAGCAGTCTCACCGAATGCTGCCGGAACGCATGATTGACGGCGCCATTGTGCTGGATCAGACGTTTGAAAGTCAGGAGCTACTGAACTACGCCGAGCGAGGACATAAAGTTGTCGTGTTGGACCGTGAACTGAATCATCCTAACATTAACCAGGTGCTGCTGGATAACAAAGCAGGCGCCGCTCTCGCCATAGAACATCTATTGGAATTGGGACACCGTAAGCTTTATGTGGTTACCGGACCAGAAGGTTCTTACGATTCATGGCAACGGATGCAGGCGGTCAAGCAGACCATTGAGCGTAGCGGCGTCGCTGAAATGATTGAAATTTACGGCGATTTTGAGAAATCGGGCGGTGAACAGGCGGCTGAGATCATTTTGCAGCAACAAGTTGGCCCGGGTTTGGAACCTGTAGCCGTATTTTGTCTCAATGATGAAATGGCAGTGGGCTTTTACAATCGAATGGCTCAGTCAGAGCTGACGATTGGCAAGGATATTCATATCGTCGGCTTTGATAATATCGAGCTGGCGCAATATATTCAGCCCCGTCTGACAACGATTGACTACTCCAAACGTAAATGGGGCGCTGTAGCTGCCGAACAAGTTCTCAAAATCATTGCCGGGGAAGACGTGGAGCATGAACGTTTATACGTTACGCTTGTCCAAAGAGAATCAGCAGGCGTAGCATTCATCACCCAAGATCAACAGAATTTGTGATGAGCAACGCAGAAGTAACCTGCTCGCCGACCTCCAAAAAAAGAACTTCCACAGTCCCAGTACACGGGTTGGAAGTTCTTTTGGTTATACTTTTTAACCTAACAAGTCCTCAATTGAATTCGACAACGACCGTAAGGGATTACCAATCGTTTGCCCCGTCTCCAGCTCCACTTGTAACGCAGCATCAACCATAGACAACTGTGCTACAGCCAGCCCTCTGCTTGGATCAGCCTCCCTTAGCTCATACAGCGAACGAACCAGCAGTTCCTTATACTCGTCTTCACGTCCCTGCATAATCAATTCAAAAGCGTCCTCCACCACCTTGACCTCTATCAAAGGAGAGATATCCGGTTTGCCTAACAGAGCAGCCGTATGATAAAGACGCTTCATCGTTCCCTCTACAGTAGCCGGATTCGTGAATACCAAGGTCCGTGGCCGCAAATCATCGCATATCTCATGAAAAAAGGGCTCATCCAGCGCAATTACTGGTGTAGACAGGGTCAATTGAGCCTTTTCTGCCAAAACAATATAATTCGTGCACGTTATCAAAATAACGTCTATATCGCTTTGGGCAATCCATCTCAGTTGCTCTTCTACCTTGCGACTGGCATCGTCCGCAGAAAAATGCGGGTCTGACGAGATCCGGCGCATAAGCCCAGGGTCCACAAAATGTATCAGCTCCACCTCATAAGAAGCCAAAGCTCGTTCCACATAGGCTATGTTCGAGTGATGTGCATGCAGGCAGCCCACACGTTGCTTCAAGCCTTCCATCGTCCAACCTCCTGTTATAAGTTTGCATCATTTTAACAGGAAGAGGACGATTAGGAAAGCATGCCAATCACGCCATACCACAAATGCACTTTCTTAAAACTTGCCGTTTGTATTTTTCCACTCTGTTTTAGCTGGAACCTCCTGAACTACGTCCCAATGTTCCGCTACCTTGCCGTTCTCTACCCGGAACAGATCATAGACAGCGGCTGAAGTTCCCTTAGACGATGTCAATTCACTCACAACCAGCACAAAGTTGCCTTCTCCAATGACCATGTGAACCTGATCATATCCAAAGGGAGAACCCTGGCTTCCCGCTGCGGAAAATGCTTGTTTCAAATTGGATACACCGTCACCAAAAAGAGGATTATGCTGAATGTAATGGTCACCGTTATAGTAGCTTTCCAATGCAGCACGATTTTTGCCAACCAGGACATCATCCACAAACTTGCGGATCAGTGTTTTGTTCGTCTCAGTTTGGTTGAGATCCGTGATCTGTGTTGTTCCGTCAATCATGGTATGTCCGCTTGGATTGGCTGGAGCCGAGTCCTGTATGTTGTCCCAATGCTCGACAATTTTACCGTTGCTATCGAAGCGGAAAATATCAAACACAATGCTAGTTTTCCCTGCAATGGACTTTTTATAATGAACCGCTACAACATTGCCATCCTGAATAACACGTTGGATTTCAACCTGTACATTGGCTCCCTTCAATTGGCTAATCCCTTGCAGCAAGGCATCTCTCCCGCTAGCAAAGCTCAGATTGTGCTGAATGTACTGATCCTTGCTGATCCAAGTCTCGGCCGCTTTCGTATTTCCGGTTTCAAAGCTTTTCAGAATCTCTATAACCTTATCCTTATTGCTCACCCCGATTTGCACCGTTTTGCTGGTCGGGTCCCAAATCACTTGCTTGCCCCATGCTTCTTTGATGACATCGACCGGTACATAGGTTACCCCTTGTTTAGTCAAGATGGGTGAGGTGGACAGCGGTACCTTAATCCCGTTGATTTGCGCTTCCGGGCTGCCCGACATCAGTACAACCGTCGCCTGATCATAACGAATGGTTGTGCTTTGACGCGCCGTATTGAACGTAATATGCTTGGAATCCAGTGGAATCCCCAAACTGGAAGCCAATTGTCTCAAAGGAATCAAAACCTGCTGATTTTCCACGATAGGAGCAATCTTGTAAGCCTCTTTCTTGCCATCTACCCAAACCTGAATACCCGTATCAGGTTTTACCTCGGCCGCTAAAGCCGGTACAGCAGAAGACAGAACAAGCAAACCAGCGAGTGCAGCAGTAACCGTATGTTTTTTCATGAATGTAAGCCCCTCTCAACCTGTAAAATAGAATATGAATACAATTCCTTTTTATGTAACTAATAAAGTTACACCTAATCACGAAAAAGCAATTTTTCCCCGCATACCTAACTTTAAACCCCATTTAAATCTTTTGAAACCTCAATACCCCCCCTTTCAAAATTTATATTTGTACTGCTACAATGCAAGCCACAAGCCTTAGAATAAAGGATATGGGGAGCAATAACAATGTGTGATAACTTGCTAATGCCGAAACTCAAAAAAGCGGCTCCTATCGGCAAGCGAATGAACGCTTTTTGAATAGTAAGCCGCTGTTAACCCCACTGCTATTGTTATACGGATAACGTTCTCCGAAACTTGATAAAGCTGCCGATTCGCCAGATCGAGATATACACCAACGCCATCGTAATTGCCAGCATGCTAATTTCGGACGTACCCAAACTACTAAGGTACTGGGTCAAAACAACGCGAATCAGGATAATAGCGATAATAATATATTTAAAATATTGGTTCGGCTTGGGATAAATCAGACCGTCAGACCGTCTTTCATACGCTGTATGCAGCAAAATAACATAGCCAAACAGAGCCCCTAATAGCCCGGCAGCCAGCAGTTCCCAAAAGGCGGGGGGCGCGTACGTTTGACCGGGAATATGCATTAATTGGTACACAGACATCATCATAAGCGGGAATACGATAAACAAGGGGAGGAGAATCCGTGTTCCGTTTCCCTTTATCGGCCCCCTTCGTCTCTTGGTTCTTAACCAGATCATCAGGCCCACCAGAACAGCTACCAATGCATATATGAATATCGTCGTCATGGTGTAACTCCTTCCTCATAGATCATATGGATACGCTAGTCTAAATCGACAGCTTTTTGTCCAACAAATAAGCGTTCAAGCGGATTAATATATACGCAGCAATCCAACTGATCAACACCGCAACCGGGAAATGCCAGGTAAAAGAAAACCACTGTCCTGTCTGAGCATGATCAAACTGCTCATAAAGCCCATGATCGCCCGACCAATAAAAGACACTCCCGCCACCCATCAAAAGAATCCACAGTATCGGGCTAAGCGGCCGCAAGGTACTGTATTTGGTACTGGCAGTCAGAAGGCCCAGCGCAATAACAAAAGGTGTGAAAGCGATAATCATCACAAACCAGTTCAATCCAGCTACAATAAAGCACGCTGCATCCGCGAGCGTATAAGGCTGTATCGTTGATGAGATGAACAATGCGTACAGAGAACCCACCACAAACAGGAACAATATCACGACAATGGTTTGTAGAATTGCCGCAATCCATTTGGCGCTAATCAGCCACATGCGCGGATAGGGAAGGGTCAGCCACCATCCGTAGGTGTCATTTTCCCATTCTCGTCTCAAACTTCCCACACCCATGAAAATGATCATGTACGGCAAGCCCAGGGTCACATACCACAGCCTTGTCAATTCGAGTTGGTTGTGAAGCGCGAAGTACAAGGAAATAGCGAACGCCGCAATGAGAAATAGTGAGAAATACACAAGTCTCCACGATCTCGGTAGTCGATTGCGGCTCTGTTTTCTCCAGCTTCCTTTATTTCGAAATTCATGGCGTATTAAATCTTTGAACAGCCCTGATGAATTCACGCCTTCCACTCCTTTTTGTACAAATTGCGGAACACCTGATTCAGCGAGCCATGCTCTGCACGCAGATCATCCGAATCACCAGACCATAGGATCCGTCCGCGGCCCATCATGACCGTGTAGTCAAACAAGCCTTCCACTTCCTGAATATCATGCGTGCTAATGAGTATAGATTGCTGCCGACCCTCCAAATAATCAATAATCCCGGCCACAATCGCCTCTCTGGAGAGGACATCAATACCTGCGAACGGTTCATCCAGAATCATGAGTGGAACCTCACGTGCCAAACATAAAATCAGTAGCACACGCGCCTCCTGTCCGCGACTCAACCCGGCCATTTTCAGCTCCAACTCCACGTCCATATGATCAGCAAGTTTATAGGCATCTTTTATATTGAAGCCAGGCAAAAAGGACTTCCCCCATTCCAGCGTCTGCTGAACTGTATGATTAGGGTACCAGCGTGCCCGGTCAGGAAGATAGGATATATCCCGGTTGGTTTCCCAACCAGGCTGTCGGCCCAACACCTGAAGCTCGCCCCCATCTGGCTGAATCAATCCAGTGATCGCTCGAAAGAAGCTGGACTTCCCACAGCCATTGGGTCCAAGCACGCCTACTATGCGTCCTGCCGGAATGACAACATCCAATTGATCCAACGCTTTTTTACTGCCATATTGCTTCACCAGATGATTCGCAACCACAACAGACTCCGTCATGCCTTATCGCCTCCTTCCTTCTCATTTCCGTCCTGTTTGCTTCGTATATACTGCTGAACATCTCCCCAGGATAGTCCCAGGCTGCTCATTTGTCCGAGAAACTGATCTATATACGTCATAGCCAGTTGTTCCCGAAAGCTGGCAATCCGCTCACTGGATGACGTAACATAAGTGCCTAGACCACGCCGTTTCTCAGTCAATCCGTCCCGCTCCAGCTCCTGATACGCTCGCATCACGGTATTCGGATTCATGCGTAATTCCTGCGCCAGATCACGAACAGACGGCATTTTGCTTCCCATTTCGATCTCCCCTTTAGCAATGGAGCTTCGTACTTGATTTAATATTTGTTCATATAATGGCTGGCTAAAGTCAATTAAAAATCGGAACGAGCCAACCCGTTGTTCTTCCATGGGTGTTTCCCCCTAATCGGCTGCATCTTTCGTGCCTGTAGTGTATTATATCACTTAATACACATAATACAAGTACTCTATTAGCTAAAATGTCAGTTAGTCACGCTCTCCAAATTCATTCAGTAAATGCTCAGCTTACACTCAGATAGCATTCAAGTTGATCCCTTATGATGTACCACGTACCAAACACCCCATTACTGAAAGGTGGAAAATGAAGATGAAGAGCACCAAAAAAGCAATTTTAGCTGGAACGATGGCGTTAGCATTTTTAGGAGGCGGAGCACTGTACTCCACAAGCGCAGCTCATGCTGCTTCCACTACACCTGAGAAGGCTCCCCTTGCAGACAAAGCACAGGCACCTAAGGGTAACCCAGGCGATGCTAACGGCCCTAAAATCGCAGGAGGAAACTATGCTGAGAACAAAGCTCTCCTGAAATTATTAAAATTATCCTCCAGTCAATTGGATACACAGCTGAAAGCAGGTAAATCCCTTGCTACAATCGCCAAAGCACAAGGCGTAAGTATAAATTCTGTTATTGATGTAATGGTTTCGGATATGAAAGCGAAACTGGCTACGGAAAAACAAAACGGTAAAATTACAGCAACCGAATATAACCAACGCGTTTCTAATCTAAAACAAATGATGACAGATATGGTGAATGGCGTGAAACCATCCAAACCACCAGTAGATGGCGGTAAAGCGGATGCAGGTAAAACTCCTGCTCAAGGAGATGCCAAGGCTCCTGCTAAAACCAATGCAGCTAAAGCCTCTACTAAGCAGAAATAGCTACAGCTCCCGTTTGGGCACATCCACTCATGTATAATAAATCTCCGTCCGGCTTCCCTGTACGGATAGAGACGACAATAAGCCTGTCCCCTGCTGCGATACAACATAAGGAGATAGGCTTATTTATCATGTAAATAAGATAATATGGTAGACTAACATGATCCAGAATTCATTTTTCACTCTAATCCATAAAAAGGAGAACGTAATGAAAATAAATCAACAGGAATTTGATGTGCAAGGAATGCGCTATACGATCAGATCAGCCATGATTCAAGATGCGAAGAATTTGTCTGAAATCCGTTTGCTGATTGATGGAGAAACTGAAAATTTAGACAGAGAGAAGGGAGAAGCATTTATAAGTACATCCGGTTTTGAACAGCTCATCGAAACGGATACAGAGAATAACAGAAACCTATTTTTAGTTGCAGTAGTTCATGATAAAATCGTCGGATTTTCAAGATGTGAGGGCCATGTTCTGAGCAGATTCTCTCATAAAGTTGAATTCGGCGTATGTGTACTAAAGGATTTTTGGAGTTACGGGATCGGGACGAATCTTTTAAAAAAATCTATTTCCTGGGCTGAATCCAATGGCATCAAGAAAATGACTCTACAAGTTTTGGAAACGAATGATAAAGCCATTGAGCTTTATAAAAAACATGGTTTTGAAATCGAAGGGTTATTAAAAAACGATAAGGTTCTTTCAGATGGCAAATACTACAACACCATTATCATGGGGAGATTTCATAAATAAAAAAAGACCCTGTTCAACAGGATCTTTCATCTTCGTATCAATCACTTACCCTAGTAGCGATAATCATCATAAGGATTGCGATTACGATACTGATCACGCGGCTGCTGAGCTGCGGTAATCATCAAAAATATGCCTGAGAGCAAATGCATCAACCAGCCCACAATCGGAATCCATCCAATAACCGAGGTCACGATCCCTAAAATAGATCCATAATAAGACTCTCTATTCGTCACCGATAGTACCAACGTAACAATGTGGAAAATCAGCATAAAGAACAATATAGTATACGCGGAATTTACGACGAGTAGCCCGCCCAAAACGGGAATAGCTAAAAATAGCTCCAATCCGCCTGTAATCCATTTTAATGTTTTTGATGGTGTCATTGTTCCACTCTCCCGATGCTGTTTCATTCCATAATTATATCCTATCCCTATACAGGATGACATACATTTTTTAACATACTATATGCTTATATCGTGACAGTCCCATCCCTTTCTCGAATGAGCTAAGCCCTGGCTACATATATGTGAGAGAGACGAAATTCCGTGATTTCTAAAGGGGTGAACACGATGGGATATTATATTGAGGTGGAACGCGGCGTGAAGCTGTATGTCGAGGATATTGGAGAAGGCATCCCTGTTCTGATGGTGCACGGCTGGCCGCTGGATCACCGAATGTACGAATACCAGGCCGCCTTGCTGCCTGCTTACGGGTATCGCTGTATTCAGATCGACCTTAGGGGGTTCGGCAAGTCTGATCGACCATGGCATGGATACAATTATGATCGATTGGCAGACGATCTGCTGGCTGTGATGCAGGCACTTCAGTTAAATCAGGTACGGCTGATCGGGTTTTCCATGGGGGGAGCTGTGGTTACACGCTACATGAGCAGACACCGGGGATTTGGTGTCAATCAGTTGATCCTGATCGGAGCAGCTACGCCTCGATTCACCCCAACCAGCGACTTTCCTTATGGTACTCCTGTCACAGAGGTAGATAAACTCATCAAACAAGCCTATACAGATCGTCCACAACTGGTAACTTCTTTTGGCGAAATGTTGTTTGCTAATCCCGTCAGCCAGAGCTTACGCGACTGGTTACGTGACCAGGGCTTTGCGGCAACAGTTCATAGCATGGCTTGTACTTTGTACTCACTACGTGACTCTGATTTGCGCCCTGATTTGCCATGTATACACGTGCCCACCTGGATTCTACACGGCAAGCTGGATCGGGTCTGTCCTTTCCCCCTGGCTGTCCAAACTCAAAAAGGAATTGCCGGATCAAGACTTATTCCTTTCGAACGAAGCGGCCACGGTGTGTTTTACGAAGCGCTACCCGAATTTAACTCTATCTTACTGAGCATACTAGCCCCATCCTCCGCACATAATTGAAAACCTGTTCATCCTTATGTATAATTTATATTTATAAAAAACAAAAAAGACGCCTCAGCGCCGTTAATGGCTATGGGGCATCTTTCACTACAAACATTTATCCGCTTAGGATTGTTTGGTATGGTTGAAGCTCGTATTATTTAAAACAGCCAGCTTTTTCTCGCCCTTCACCATGGCAGAACCGCAAATGGGGCATGTCGGCTCGACAGAAAAAGCGAAGTTATCTCGCATCCAGCCGTTACATGTATCGCTGGCGCAATTCCAGACAGTTGTAATTTCCTCAGGAATCTCATCCATTGGCTTTTTCCGTGAATTGTACATAAACATCCCTCTTTCTTCATGATTTATAAAGCGATAAGATGTAATCAGTTCAAAAACGGTCTTATGAACAGATAAAAACAAATGCCCCAAACGCTATGTTCGGGGCATCTGAAGTAGGCTGTAATTTAAAATTACAGTTTTACAACGTTCTCAGCTTGTGGTCCACGGTTTCCTTCAACTACGTTGAATTCTACGCGTTGGCCTTCGTCCAAAGATTTGAAACCTTCGCCTTGGATTGCGGAGAAATGTACGAATACGTCGCTTCCACCTTCAACCTCGATGAAACCGAAACCTTTTTCTGCGTTAAACCATTTAACTGTACCTGTTTGCATGGAATTACCTCCAAAATGTATTTATATGACCTTTATTTTTTACAAATAAAAATTCACATATTGCACAAGGTTATTTCAACCTAAAACAATAGCCCTCTACAATATGCGAATCTCAGGTCACAATCTCAATATACTCATATTACCATAAGTGTATTGAAAACGCAAGCACTGGTGAATTTAATTTATGCAGAGTGCTTATGTTCTCTATTGCTGCTTCAAAGCTGTGTTCATTCGGCGGGAGCGAGTCATTAACGCCTACTTAAAACATTATATCCGCAGTTGCTACCTATTATACCAGCAATCAAGAAATAAATATACAAAACATTGCGCAGGAGACGAACTTCTTAATAAAAGCCCATCTCCTGCGTTTATTTGCTTATTTTGAACTACAATTCTGCCAGTGCTTTAATTTCCTCTGCTGTCAGCGCTTTGTTATACAATTGAACTTCATCCAGGCTGCCATTGAAGTAAGCATCGGCGGCAAAGCGGCTTTTGCCGAGATAAGCCTCGCTCGTCAGCAACTCATTGGGATTAAAGGTAATACCGTCATTAACAGCTACTTCCTCACCATTTACATACAATTTCCCTGTATTCCCTTCCAGTGTAACCGCTACATGTGTCCACTGGTTTAGCGGTAATGATGATTTGGAAAGCAAGCTTTGATCCGTACCTTCATGGATTGTAAACTGGAGTACACCGCTACCTTGGGAAGGGGTAAGAAACATATGCCGGGCTTGGCCGTTGCCGAAGTCAAAAATCCGTTGCCAAGCTGCACCGCCCTTCCAGTTCACCCAAGCGGAAAAGGTAAAATCCTTCGCATCTGTTACTGTATTTGGTAGTTGCACGTAACCATCCTTACCGTTTAGGACAAGCGCACCGCCAAGCTTCCCGTCTTTATCCCATGCAGCACCACCATAGGTCTTACCATCAAATTGATTGTATGTGCTGTCGACAACCGTAGTTCCTTGATCTTCATTCCACGAATAGCGTGCGAGCTGAGGACCTTGGGCCTGCCCGGGAACAATGGCTGTAAAGCTTTTCTTAGCGGTGGCTTTGTCCTTTTTAATGGTCGCCGTCAATGTAACTTTTACAGGCTGAGAACCGGCTTCTGGACGGTATACATCACCTGTCACAGAAATATTCTCCGGGTGGGTGGACTCCCATGAAATAGTGGTATCTTGTGCTGCTTGAGTAGGTAGCGTCAGATTATAAAGAACATTGCTCGTATCGCCCAGACTAAGGTCCTTCTGCACAGCAGTTACAATCTTGCTGGCCTTCAGGTCAGGCTTTAGCGAACCCCATACCGCAACACCCTTGGAGGACAACGCGGTAAAAGCAAGCGTCTTGGCACCTGTGTCTGGATCACGGTGCCGCAGGAATACACCTTTGTACTTCGTGCCCTCTGCTGTAATTTCCAACTGATTGTCTGCCCCCAACTTCCATGTACCGTTCACTCCACCAGACAGTTTGCCACCGCGATCCAGATTGACGATAACAGCTTGCTTAATATTTGCCGAAATTTCCTTTCCATGATTTACATACGAGTATTGACCGAGGACATCCTTTTCTGACAGCCTTTTCAGTGAATCCTCATCTCCCGAATAACGATAAGGAGCAACCACAGGCCAACCGTCAGCGTTCATGAACATTTCATGTACCCGCACTTCAAACTGTTCGCCTCTCCCAGGGAAACGTGAATGAAAAATGACAAAATGCTTTTTCGTCTTGGGATCATAATAAGCCGAGTTGTGTCCGGGCGACACATAGCCTGCACCCAGTCCTGTACCCGGATCACCAATTTCTCTTGGAATCAGGTAATTACCTATCAGTTTGACACCGTATGGTTCAATGGAAGCGTCATCAAAAAGTGGTTTGTCCGGATTCGCCTTGACCTTGATCATATCGTTGCCTTCAGCATCGTAGAAAGGACCATCCGGTGTTTTGGACCGAGCCACCCGCAGGTTGTATCCGCCATCCGCTGACAATCCACCATACGATAGGAACAAGTAATAGTAGTCCGTTTGCGGACTGTATTGTATGTACGGCCCTTCCATACGAGCATGGTTGCCGCCTGTCAGCTTTTTCCCGTAGCCTTGACCTGGGAGCGGCTTCCCTGTTTTTTCATCCATCTGCATAATGAAGATGCCTCCTGAGTAGGAGCCATATACCATCCACAGCTTGCCGTTCTTATCGTAAAAGGTGTCCGGGTCCACGGCGTTCGGATGCTTGGTTGCGTCATAGATCGCCCCATCCTCACTCGGTTGGTCCCACATACCGGATTTTAGAAAAATCCCTTTATTCTTATACGGCCCTTCAATTTTATCAGCAACTGCTAGGCCCATTGCTGAACGCGGGGAATCACCTTTACAAGCGTTATAATACATATAGAACTTGCCATCTGCCAGTTGAATGACATCAGCTGCCCACAGCGTGTCTGTCTGCGCCCAATCCAGTGCTTCCTTTAATTCTTCTTTAACGTTGGGAATTAATGCATTACCATTCGCCACTCCTGTAGCAATCGTATCCCAATTCATGAGGTCTTTGGACTTGGCAGCCGCAAGATGGGAGCCAAAAATGTAAAATGTGTCTTTCACTTTCAGGATGGATGGATCATGTACGGAAGTCTCCTTGAAGGAAACGGCCTTTTTACTTTGGATTGAAAGGTTCCCCATATCTTGAGCCTGAAGGGAAGTTTGACCCACACTTTGAGCCTCAACTGTATCTAAATTGAGTGTTTGCTCGGCGCCTACCAAAGAAGCAGGCAACAACAGCGCACCTGCGAGTGAAGCTGCCGTTACTTTACGAACAAATAAATGCTTCATAAATTAATCTCCTCTCGTTTTGAACATCCCTGATAACATAAAACAATTTTGGGAAAGCGGTCAGGATTATGTTTGTATTAACTTCTTCGCCCTCGAATTTAAAGTTACTTATCCCTCCTGTCCAATTTAAAGCGCTTTCAATAGATTTGAAAAATAAAAGCACCTTCTGTTAAGAAGGCCTATTCAAACCTGACGGTTAACCGTACCTCTATATTATTCAATGGATATGGAAAATTCAATATGTAATTTTATATTTTTATAAATTATTCACTGTATTATTAATTATAATAAATGTATTGCTTTAATTCCTAGTTTAAAGTTATAATTTTACAAGTAAAATTCTATATGTTACCTGCCGATATATTTAAAAACAACTGTTTTATGATGATTATAATACAAATATTTACATTTTATGAGGAGGTGAAAATATATGCAATGGTATTTAAATGGATTAAAAAACTATGTAGGATTCCAAGGTAGAGCAAGACGTACAGAGTATTGGATGTTTGTTCTATTTAGCGTAATTGCCAGCTTTATAGTCGGTCTGATCGATGGTCTTGTGGGCTTAACTCCGATATTGACGTACATTTACTCTCTGGCAGTCTTGCTGCCATCCTTGGCCGTTCTGGCCCGTAGACTGCATGATACAGGCAGAAGCGGATGGTGGATTCTAATCGCTCTGATTCCTCTTGTAGGGTCAATTATTTTGATTGTATTCGCATGCCAAGACAGTCAGCCTAACGACAATAAATATGGAAAAAACCCTAAATTGTAATGGTTGTAGTTGTCTAAAAACCTCCTTCACTTTTGTGAAGGAGGTTTTTTTCATATCCGGCAGAATTCAAAGGGTAAAATTACTTCCATTATTCACATCCGTGAATTTTTTTAGCTTTACCTGTTTACATTCTCCTCTTTTAGTTTATTTTAAACGAGTATTAAGCTGGCACTAAGATTGGGTGTGTATGATGTATATTAGAATCTGGTAACTACATAAGCCGGATCGGCTAAAGGCATAAACATTACTCCCGTTGGATATCCATATAAGGCTCCACTCTGTCAGAAATTGAATGAAACACAAAGGAGATTTTACACTTATGAATCGAAAACGAATGTTGGTCATCTGTACACTGTTGCTGGCGTTGTCTATTGGGCAATCTTCTACTTGGGGAAGTCGGGCTAATGCTGCTACACTGGCTCCAGAGAGAGCCCCTCAGGTACAGGATAATGAAGCTTCCAAGGATGATGAACTGTTGAAAACATTGGGCGCATCCTCGGATGAGCAATTATATGAAGCGTTGTATAACGGTCAAACCTTGGCAGATATTGCACACACCAATAATCAGGATGCACAGGCTGTCGTTGATTTACAAGTAGCTCAGTTAACGGAGCAGTTGGATCAACGACTGGCTAATAAGAGCATTACGCCTGAGCAATATCAAGCCCATAAAGCAGAATTGACACAAGTCGTTGCTAAAAGTGTGTTCGGGCTGTAAGTCAGTGACGTACGTGGCCAGCTATACGCCGTAGTTCATGACACCCTCAGAGGTGCTTCTTAATTCATGTCAAAAAGGCGCTCCCCCGACGGGATGGCGCCTTTTTGCTGTCTATATTTTGTTGTAAATTACACTTGGTATACTCGGATCAAGTTAGTGGTGCCCGCCTCAGCGACTGGAACACCCGCCGACAGGACTACAGTGTCACCTTTATGGATATATCCTGCATTCAGAGCGTTACGGATGGAGGATTCGAACATTTCATCCGTTGTAGCTACTTTATCCCCTTTGATCGGGAACACACCGGATAACAGGCAAATTTTAGCGAATACCGTATTATTCGGAGTAACCGCAATAATAGGCGCCTTCGGACGATATTTGGATACCATACGTGCCGTGAATCCACTGGCAGTCGAGGTAATAATCGCTTTGGCATCCAGCTCCAGAGACGAACTTACCGCACCCTGACTAATCACTTCGGTAATGTTGGTGCTCTGACGTGCTCTGCGCTTATCGAACTGCTCCTGATAATCCAATTGTGATTCTGCACTGGCAGCTACCGCAGCCATGGTCCGTACAGACTCGACAGGATATTTACCTGCAGCAGATTCACCTGACAGCATAACAACATCGGCTCCTTGCATAACGGCATTAAACACGTCACTAACTTCAGCTCTCGTCGGACGCGGGTTCACCTGCATGGATTCCAGCATGTGGGTAGCTACGATAACGGGCTTGCCGACCAGATTACACTTGTCGATCATTTCTTTTTGCATCACAGGCACATCTTGAATCGGCACCTCGACGCCCAGATCGCCACGGGCTACCATAATGCCATCGGAAGCTTCGATAATATCATCCAGGTTTTCCATGCCTTCAGCATTTTCAATTTTGGAATAAATTTGGACATGCTCCGCATGATGGCCCTTCAAAATCTCACGGATTTCGCGGATATCGTCGCCTTTACGCACAAAAGAAGCCGCAATAAGCTCAACGCGCTGCTCCACCCCAAATTGGATGTGTCTCACATCTCGCTCCGTCACGCCTGGAAGGGTTGTATGAATCCCTGGCAGGTTTACACCTTTTCTCGGCTTCAAAATACCGCCGCTTACAATATTACAAATCATTTCCGTACCTTCGATGGAGGTTACAGTCAGATCAACCAAACCGTCGTCAATGAGAATGCGGTCGCCTGGTTTGATGTCCTTCGGCATATCCGGGTAATTCACTGAAATACGATGCTCGTCCCCTAGAATCTCTTCTGTGGTCAGAATGAGCTGGCTACCTGGCTTCAGCAGACAAGATGCCTCTCTCAGCTTGCCAATCCGTATTTCCGGTCCTTTAATATCCATCATGACAGGGATAAAGGTATTCATTTCCTTCGCAGCCTGACGCACATTTTCGATACGTTTAACGTGATCTTCCAGCTCACCGTGAGCCATATTCAAGCGGGCTACAGTCATACCAGCCTGGATCATTTCTTTTAACAAATGAATGGAGTCACAGGCAGGTCCCATAGTACAAATAATTTTCGTTTTAAGCATAGTAATGTCATCCTCCTGAATGTCTTTACTGTATGGTTTCTAATTCCATTTTGCTTCTCTATCTACATTAAACTTATATAGCTCTATTCTACCTGTACCCGTGCACCAAGACTATGAACTATAGTATGATGAATGTACTACAGTATAACGAAAGTTGAAGACATCGGGGAGTGATTTTCGTGATTACATTGATAGATATACGGCAGGATAACGGTGTGGACTGGTATGAAAAGGCTGGTGCAAATAGCGACAACGATGACTTACTGTTCATTTTGGTCACCTTTGGCAAATGTGTATATTGGGTGAACGATTGCAAATTCATTCTCGGTAAGGGTGAAACACTGCTTTTACCCGGTCATCTGGATTACTATGGCAAGAGCATTCCTACGCTTTTTCATACCAAGTATGTGATACATTGCCGCAAAACATGTACGAACAGCACACTTCCCATACTGAATACCGACAAGCCGTTGTTGATCAAACCTGGATGCTACGATATGCTGCATGAACGGATCAAATCGATGTACTATCAATGGACTGAACACCCAAGCTACTACACCATGATGGCTGACTGTCTGCTGACCGAGGCCATGATATATATGAATCAGGAATGGGACAAAGGCGCCATTTCTTGCGATCGAGAGCGACATGTGGAACATATGAAACAGTATATCCAGAACCACTACCGGGAAAAGGTGACCAAGGAGGAGCTTGGCGACGCCATCCGTAAAACCCCCAATTATGCCGCGACGCTGCTGCGTGAGGTAACACGCCAAACGATCAGTGAGCATGTACATACGCAACGTATTAAAACCGCCATCTACATGCTGACCGAGTCCCGGCTAACGATTCGTGAAATTTCGGAGTATGTGGGATATAGTGATGTTTCCTATTTTCATCGGATCTTCAAACGGTTAACAGGCTGCTCGCCGTCCGAATTTCTGGATGAACGTTCCTCCATCGTTTAGAACTACAGAAATAGGACTATGGGAAGATGATACGAAGCAATTTTGAATTTGAAGCTAGAAAAAAGAACGCTCATTTTTTTGAGCGTTCCTGGGAAAATCAGTTTTCTTCCTCTTTTTTTTCGTAGGTGAAATTTCTTAAAATGACCTGTTTTGTTTTAGAAGTTATTTCTTCTCCCTTATTATCCAAATTTGCAACCTGATCGCTTTGGTACTTGTTTGGAACCTTAACGGGATAAAAATCTCCGTGCTCAGTTAACAGGACATGGGGTTGTTTAGATTCAGCTAGATGAGTTAGTTCTTTCTTTCTCTCTGGTGAGAGCTGGTTAGAATCATCGGTTGCCTTAGTCTCAGTTTTGGTTACACTGGTTTTAGAATCGCCGGTTACCTTAACCTCAGTTTTAATTTCATTAGCAAAAGTTTGGCTTTGAATGACGGTTATAACCCCTCCGATAAGAACAGTTAGACCTAAGACAACAACACTTGTTCTTAATCGCTTGTTCACACGCACACACCTCCCTTCTCAAAAGATGTATTACGTATTTTAGAAAATATTAGTATTATAACGAGTTCATAAAAAACATAATAATCGTTAAATAAAATAGTATTAAAACGTAACGTATCCATTTCCTGAAATCGTATAATCATTGAGGTTAAGTACCATTACCTGATATTCTCCAAAACCTGGAGCTTTAATTTGAAAATCCCTATTTTCATCTGTATATCTTCCATAAACGGCAAAAACCTCTCCCAAATAATTTTTGTTCACAAGCAGGTAACCTACTTCAGGGCTGGACCAAGAACTACCATCTGCCCATTGTACTACATGGAAATTCAGGATAGCTGCGTTATTAACCGAAAACTTATTAGAGTAAACAGCCCCATCGTCTCGAGAATGGTGACTAAATGACCATGCTCCCAATGACATAGGAGAAATCTTTTGATCGAGTTGAGTCTTTTCTTTTTCAACAGCAATTGATTCTATGGGTTTCGCATTTTTGATAACTTCATTATATTCTTCAGGCGTCAAACCGCTCAATAGTGAATTCGAATTAGCAATTGAAGAATATGGTGGGAATAGAGACGATGAAGAAGATTCTTTAGCCGATGAAGAGGAATCTGCGTAGGAGCTTGTAGGGCTCAATCCGATGGCTACCAGCATGACAACTAGCATAGTTACAAGAAATTTTTTCACGAATAATTGCCTCCCAAATACTAAATTTTAACAACATTTATATAATAACACACAAAATACCCATAGTGTACATATTATTTGTAATTTTTACCTCATTGACACAATATTTCGTCTCCTTCCGGAAGTCTGACAGATAAAAATGGACAATCATTCAGCATGAAGGGAGCATTTTCAGTCTATTGGGCGTTTAAAAACGGACTAACGTCCAAAGTCCATTTCATTGAGATGCTCTGAAACCATTGCGTTATGAGCCGACTGTTGGCCAAAGCCAAATTACGTATCCGGATACGTAATGATAAAGTCTATAAAAAACGGTCTCCCCACCTGGAAGCTTCTCTAGCATCCCTTTTCAACAAGGGCCTAGAGCGCTCCAAAGTAGGGCGACCGTTATAGTTCATTTATATGCGAATCTGTGCTTATTCCGAAATCATATTAAGTTGAAGAACCCGCTGTTTTGACCTCTTCCAGCATTTTATCGTTATAGCCAAACATCCAGGTCAGGACAAAGGCTACAACCATAGCAGCCAAGTTCGCCAAAATGTAAAGCGGAAGCTGATGGTTCATGTAGAGCAACGTGCCTGGAATGACTGTAACTGCCATACCTGTAGCCGCCAAATGGAAGAGTGAAGCGATAAAACCGCCAACCGCACCACCGATAAGCCCCATGACAAAAGGCTTCATGTATCTCAGGTTGACCCCGAAAATAGCCGGTTCCGTAATCCCCAGAAAAGCAGACAACGAGGAAGGAAGTGCCAACGCTTTCAGCTTGCTATTCTTCGTTTTCAGTCCAACCGCCAGACAGGCAGCACCTTGAGCAGCCATAGCGCAGGTAATGATGGCGTTAAAGGCGTTCGCGCCGTTCTTTTCAAGCAGTTGAATCTCCAAGAAATTAAAGATATGATGCACACCTGTAACAACGATAATCTGATGCAAGAAACCGATGACAATCCCTGCAATACCGAAAGGCAAATCCAGCACAAACGTTGTTCCGTGCAGCACCCATTCTTCGAGTGAATGGAAAATCGGACCGATAGCAAACAATCCCAGGGTGATCATGATCAACAGTGTTAAAAACGGTGTAAGAATCAAATCTAGCGCTTCAGGCACCCGTTTGCGCAGCGCCCGCTCCAGCTTGGCTCCGATCAAGCCCACGAAGAAAGCTGGCAATACCGAGCCTTGATAGCCCACCACAGGAATGAATCCGAACATCGTCAACGGGTGGGCTGAACCGTCCGCAACACTATAAGCGTTGGGCAAGGCTGGATTTACCAGCATCAGACCGAGAACGATACCCAGCACTGGACTACCACCGAATACTCTAAAGGCTGACCATGCGACTAACGCTGGCAGAAAAGCAAAGGCCGTATCTGTTAATACTTGTGTGTACAATAGAAAATTGGGTGAAATGTCCTGTGGCGTCATGCCAAGTAGAGCGAGAATTTGCGGCTGAGTGAGCAAGCCACGTAGCCCCATGAACAGCCCTGTAGCGACCAGCACAGGAATAATCGGTACAAACACATCACCAAAGGTACGGATGGAGCGCTGGAAGACGTTCCCTTCCTTTTTCGCCTGACTCTTCACCTCTTCTTTAGATGAACCAGTCACGCCAAGCTTTTCAACCTCTTCGAAAATTCGATTTACCGTACCTGTACCAAAAATAATCTGATATTGCCCGGAATTGAAGAAAGCACCCTTGACCTTGTCGATCTCCTCAACTTTTTTCTGATCAATTTTCTCCTTGTCATGCACCATAATCCGCAAGCGCGTCGCGCAATGAGCAAAAGATGCAATATTTTCTTGCCCACCGATTGCCTGGATCACTTCTTTAGCTATTTCTCTGTTCTCCGCCATGATGTTCATCCTCTCGTTGATTCCGTTATGTTTGATGATTAACGATCCACTTGATGTTTTAGCCTACTCATGTAAAATCCCATTTCACCGCCTGGAAGAGAGCCTCTCCCTTGTCGGCAAAAAAGCGTATTTCGTCACTCTCTGGATGCGGAAAAATACGACTGGTGAACACCTCTTCCCCATCATTGACGAAAATCTCAACCGAAGACGTATCTACAAACAAATGAAGTTTGATATGATCTTTATCCCATGAACACTGCCGTATCTCACCATACGAAGTGGCTACAGGCTCACCTGATTGCGAACGATCCAATACAAGTTTGCGACTGATGGCATCATATTTAATTACCGTTTTCTCAGTCTCACTCGCACGGAATTCAATACCAAACATCTTAGCGCTTAAAAGATCTACCTCACAGATCAGCTCATAGGCCGTACCTGTAAATCCTTCATAGGTTTTGCTCTCTGAGAATAACGTGTCAGCTACCCGATCCTCACGATTTCTGCGTAGCGTAGTCAGCTCAGGAATTGGCCGCTGCAAGAGTTTGCCCTCATGAAACGTAAGCTCCCTTGGTAATGTCAGACAATGAGCCCATCCGTTCGGATCTGTGGGATAGTCGATATCCGGCAGACCCATCCATGCCACCATAATACGCCGCCCCTGCGGGTCAATCATCGTCTGTGGCGCATAGAAGTCAAAGCCTCTGTCGAGCTCGTGGAATGCGCCGTGCTCCAGTATTTTTGTACCGGTATCTAACGGCTTGCCGATTACGTAGCCCGATTGATAAATATTGTGATTTTCATCCCCGGAAGGCTCCAAGCCCTGAGGAGAAAAGATCAAGACACCCGCTTCGTTCAGTTCAAAATAATCCGGACATTCCCACATGTAGCCAAACGACTCCAGCCCTGTGCACAATTCTCCCTCAAACTCCCATGAATGAAGGTCGGTTGATCGGTAGAGGACGGCGCAGCCTGTTAAATTCGTTCTTTGGGCACCAATCACACAGTAAAAGCCATCGCCGTCTTTCCATAGCTTGGGATCACGAAAATGGTCTGTATACCCTTCTGGCACATTGGAAATAACGGGGTGCTCCCATTTAGTAATGCGACCGTTCTCGTCCATAACAGCCATGCATTGATAAGGATGTCTGATCCAATCTTCATCTCGTGCATTTCCCGTATACAGCATATATAATTTGCCCTCATGCTCCAGTGCGCTGCCTGAGTAAGCCCCATGTGAATCAAAATAATCCCCAGGTGCAATGCCAATGCCTGCACTATTCCATGTGGCCAAATCTCTGGATTTCAAATGATACCAGTATTTCATCCCATGATCCGTTCCGAGTGGAAACCACTGATAAAATAAGTGGTATTCACCTTGGTAATACGAAAAGCCATTGGGGTCATTGAGCAAACCTGTCGGTGGCTGGATATGAAACCCCTGCCGCCAGTGACATTGCTCCACTTTCTCCTCCAAGCTGGCTATTTCACCGGGCTCTGCCTGCTCGATCACTCGATACTTTTGTTCTCTTGTCATTTTCATAGTTGTACCTCATTTTTATTAAAACTTCGCCTCAGGAACCGGTTCCAAATTAGTGAAAAAATATTCCTTCGGAACCGGTTCCCATACGATTAAAAAAATGCTCATCCATGGATTTGCAACCGATTCCATTTATGTCCGCATACTATGGAACCGGTTTCGAAGAAATTATAATCCACTTGTTCAGCGTTTGTCAACGCTTTCTCTTTCGATAAGGGAATAATTCATGACCGTCACTTTTTCTACCGATTTATGTTCTACCAGCCGCATAATATTTTGCGCTGCTACACGTCCAGCATCCATATACGGATATTGAACGGTTGTCAGCGCAGGGTGAATGACCTCCGTAATATCGTATCCCCCAAAGCCAGTTACCGACAAATCCGACGGAATGACAATCCCTCTGGAATAAGCCGCATTGATTACGCCCAGCGCAATATTATCCGTAGCACACACCATTAACGTTGGCTTGAAATTGTCCAAAATAGCGGATGCAGCAATTCGTGCATCGGACATTTTAAATCCGGTCTCATAGTATCTGATATCATACCCTGCTGCTTGCATCGCATCGTCCGTACGAGACTCAGTAGGCAATGCATCGCGTACAGCCTGCCTAAAGCCCTCCTTGCGCTGCACACCGACGGCAACATCCTTTTCAGTAACACCAACGTAGGCAATTTCGCGGTGTCCCTGAGACAAAACGTACGTGCCAATATCATATCCTGCACGATAGTCATCATGGATAAGGCTATGAAGCTGCTCGTGCTGCTGGCCCACCAGCAACACTGGAATACCGATGTCACGAATCGCGGTCAGATGGTCGTCTGTAATTTGAGCAGCCAGCAAAATGATACCCGAAATCTTTTGTCGGCCCAGCTCATAAATGGCTTCGATTTCACGCTGTACATCCTGGCTCGTATTGGAGATCAGCATCTGATAATGCTGAGAACGCAGTTCCTCATCAATCCCCATCAGCGTATGGGATGTCGCAAAAGAATCCAGACGCGGCACAACGGTGCCGATAATGTTGGTCCGCTTCGCCTTAAGACTCTGGGCAAAGGCATTGGGCACATAGCCCGTGGCTTTAACCACTTTTTCAATTTTTCGTTTCGTATCCACGCTGACAGACCCGCCGTTCAAAAAACGGGATACCGTGCTCTTGGATACACCAGCCATTTGGGCTATATCTGCAATTGTCTTATTCATGAAGTCCCCCGGAGATTTTTCGTGTTCACAAGCTTCCAAAACGTCTCTTTTCACATAACCCTATAATACCATATGGCGGGATTGGATTGCTGTGGCTCCAGACCCATCATGCACAAAACGCCGTCCCTTCAGTGAAGAAGGAAACGGCGTCTCATGATGAACGTAATTTTAAAAATCAAAGTTATCCGGATCTGGACCTACCCGAAGATCGGCATTTAACGCCTGAATTCGATCCATATCCTCGCGCGTCAGTTCGAAGTCAAAAATATCGGCATTTTCGACGATCCGATGCGCCTTGGTAGACTTGGGAATGGTGACAACTCCCTGCTGCACATCCCAGCGTAAAATCACTTGCGCCACCGATTTACCGTACTTGGTCGCTATGTCTTGCAGTACCGGATGATCCAGCAATTGGCCTTGCATTAACGGGGACCAGGCTTCCATTTGAATGTCGTTCCTTTGACAGAATTGCAACAGCTCGGTTTGGGTTAATTGTGGATGGAACTCCACCTGATTGATCATTGGCTTGATTTCAGCATCTTTCATGAGATCTTCCAAATGATGAATCTGGAAGTTGCTGACTCCAATTGCCTTAATCCGTCCTTCTTTATACAAGGATTCCAACGCTCTCCAAGCTTCTTTATACTTTCCCTGAACTGGCCAATGAATCAGATATAGATCCAGGTATTCCAGACCCAGCTTATCCAGACTGGCTTCATAAGCTGCTCTTGTCTCTTCATAGCCTAAATCTGCATTCCACACTTTGGACGTGACGAACAGTTCTTCTCTGGACAGATTATTTTCCTGAAGGGCTTCCTGAATAGCCTGCCCTACACTGCTTTCATTCGCATAGATTGCAGCTGTATCTATACTGCGGTAGCCATGCTTTACAGCAGCCTTTATAGCATCGACCAGCTCCGAACCTTCCTCCACTTTAAATACCCCGATGCCAAACCAAGGCATACGAACTCCGTTGTTTAACAATGTTGTGCTTTGTAAGTTTTGTGTCATTTTGTATCTTCCTCTCTATTTTTTAAAAGCTTTAACCTGTAATGGTAGTTGTATCCCTTTTTTCGAGCATACGACTCCAGCCTGTGAGCAGGACCGCAACGAAAACCATAATGCTCCCGATCCAGGCTGTATGAATGAGACCGAGTGAATCCGTTACAATTCCGCCTACATAAGCTCCGATGGCTATCCCTGCGTTGAAAGCAGCAATATTAACAGCAGAGGCAACATCGACAGCTTTGGGTGCAAACCGTTCGGCTAACATGACTACATATACCTGTAACCCGGGCACGTTCATAAACGCAAGCAATCCCATAAAGAAGATCGTAATCAGTCCTGCCGTTTTAAAAGGTGCCGTGAACAACAGGAGAAAAAGGATCACTGCTTGAATCAGAAACATGTAAAACAAAGCTGAAAGCGGCTTACGGTTTGCTGCTTTTCCGCCAATGACATTCCCGATGGCAATCGCAATTCCATACAGCAAAAGAATAAACGTTACCGTACTTTGCTGAAATCCGGTTATGTCGTGGAGTAATGGAGATAAATAAGTAAACACCACAAATGTGCCTCCATACCCCAAAGCTGTAATGATAAATGCAAGTAGCAAGCGACCATTGGTAACCAGTTTGACCTGCTCGCGGAAAGGAGTCTTGTTCCCTTTGCGCAGTGTAGATGGCAGCAGAATCAGATTGGCGATGAGTGCCACTACACCGACGACCACAATCGCCATAAATGCAGCCCGCCAACCCCATTGCTGCCCAATATAGGTACCCAAAGGTACACCTGTGACTGTGGCTACGGTCAACCCGGAGAACATAATGGAAATCGCACTCGCTCGACGATCATCCGGCACAAGATCGGCCGCGATGGTGGAACCGATGGACATGAACACCCCATGGGCGAACGCCGAGATCACACGTGCAATCAGCAGCAAGGCAATTCCACTAGAGACCGCAGCAAGGCTGTTACCTGCAATAAATATAATCATGATCCACAGCAGCAACGTTTTACGGGGAACACTTGATGTTAATGAGGTCAAGACAGGTGCCCCGATGGTAACTCCTAATGCATACAGCGTTACAGTTAGTGCGGACATCGTTACAGATATGTGCAAGTCTTCAGCAATGAGGGGAAGCAGTCCCACGCTGATGAACTCAGTTGTCCCAATCGCAAAGGCGCTTACGGCTAGAGCCAGTAATGGCCATATACTTCCTTTTGATTCTGGCGACATGTTTTTCCCTCCTATCTATAGAAATCTTCAACCAACAGATGTTATTATGAGTTATTCAAGCAATTATGAACAGTACGTACTTTTTAGTGATATAGGTACCAAAAAGTACCCTAAATAAAGTCCTTTTTGATTAAAACAGGCTGTTAAGGTATGTATAACAGAAAAGCGATACACATGGAGGGATCGGCATTGGGGAAGAAAAAATACAATATCTCTGTTGAGGCGACGTTAGAGGTGATCGGGGGGAAGTGGAAATGCGTGATTTTGTGTCATTTGACACATGGAAAGATGCGGACAAGCGAATTAAAACGGATGATGCCTTCCATAACACAAAAAATGCTGACTCAGCAGCTTCGTGAATTAGAGGAAGACGGCATTGTCAATCGGATTAGCTATAATCAGGTTCCACCCAAAGTGGAGTACGAGCTTAGTGAATATGGATGTAGTCTGAAAAGCATTTTAGATTCTCTTTGTGCCTGGGGAGAAAGACATATCATCAAAGAATATGGGGATAAATCTGCGGTTTTGGAAGATAACATTCTGAATAAGCTGTAAAGCCAAAAAGAGCGCCTGCAATACATCAGCAGGCGCTTCCTCTCTCTGAACTCCAAGGGTTACCAATTCGATTTCATTTTATTTTGTGAAATCAATGACCATGCGCCCTTGGATTTTGCCATGCTCCATCTCCTCGAAGATCTCATTAATGTCTTCGAGCGGACGTTTTTGTACAAGAGGGACGACTTTACCTTCTGCAGCGAACTGGAACGCTTCTTTAAGGTCTTCACGAGTGCCGACCAAGGAGCCAATAACTTGAATGCCGTCCAGAACCAGACGAGGAATGTCCAGATCCATCTTATCGGTTGGAAGACCTACAGCTACAACACGCGCGCCAGCTTTTACAACGTCGATGGCCTGGTTGAAAGGTGTTTTGGCAACAGCAGTAACTACGGTTGCATCCAGACCAGAACCGTTTGTTAACTCCTTGGCTCGGGCGACCGGATCTTCTTTCATACTGTTAACGGTATAGTCAGCACCAATTTGTTTGGCCAGTTCTAGTTTTTCATCACTGATATCAAAGGCTACAACTTTAGCATTGAATACATTTTTGGCATATTGCACCGCCAGGTTACCCAAGCCGCCAATGCCGAAGATACCGATCCATTGGCCTGGTTTGATTTCACTTACTTTAACTGCTTTATATGTTGTAACCCCTGCACAAGTTACACTACTTGCAGCGGCAGGATCAAGACTATCTGGTACCTTGACCGCGTAGTCAGCTGTGACAATACATTGCTCTGCCATTGCACCGTCTACCGTATATCCGGCATTTTTAACTTCACGACACAGCGTTTCCCGCCCAGTTAGGCAATATTCACAATGACCGCAGCTTTCGAACATCCAGGCAATACTTACGCGATCACCAATTTTAAGACTGGTTACTCCTTCACCTAATTCAATGACTTTTCCAATACCTTCATGCCCTAGAACTCTGCCTGTGACATCACCGAAATCTGCATTTTTCACATGTAAATCTGTGTGGCAAACTCCGCAGTATTCAACTTGGACTAACGCTTCTCCATGCTTCAAGGAACGCAAAGGTCTCTCTTCTATACTGACTTTCTTGTCTTTTGTAACAATTGCTGCTTTCATGTAGATCTCTCCTTTAAATAGATATGGAATTATTTTGTAATGTACACTCATTATTATAGTAATTTTTGCCCAAAAAGGACAAATATAAATCTAACTTAAAACTATTTAATCCAAAAACGCTTCTTTCTAAGTCCTTGGACCCTTGTAGGAACTTTGTACAATAATTTACAATGTAAAAAGTTTCACATATTCTATTTTGGAAGAAGGATAAAGAAACATGAAAAAAAACTGGAAAGGTTGCCTGTTCAGCATATTTGCCATTATCTTGGCTGTATCGGTAACAGGATGCAATTCACAGCCCGCCATTTCTAGTACCACTAGCACTTCATCCTCATCAGTTAACAACGCTCATGCAGTTGTTCAGAAAGGCCCACACTGGTCCTATGAAGGAGATCAGGGACCGGAACATTGGGGAGAGCTGGAAAAAGATTTTGTTGCTTGTGGTAACGGCCACGAACAATCTCCTGTCAATATAGAGCATACCCATCTGGAAGCATCGCAAACACAGCAACCGCTGCAAGTTCATTACACTAAAACGAAAGCATCCATTTTGAATAATGGGCACACTGTGCAAATCAATGTTGCCGATGCCAGCAATAACATCATGCTGGACGGTACTAAATTCACTTTAAAGCAGTTTCACTTTCACCACCCGAGCGAACATCAAATTGATGGTAAAAATGCTGAAATGGAGCTTCATTTTGTCCATCAAAGCAACAACGGAAGCACAGCTGTCTTAGGGGTCCTTATCCAAAGTGGCAAAGAAAACAAGGCTTTCAACCGCATTTGGTCCAAACTGCCGAAGGATATTTCCCAAGAAGCGGCTCTGGATGAAGAAATAAATCTCGCTGCGCTGCTGCCAAAAGACCTGCACTCCGTTCGCTACAACGGATCGCTGACTACCCCGCCATGCACAGAACATGTAAATTGGACAGTGCTGGAGCAGCCTATTGAATTGTCCGCAGACCAAATCAACCAGTTTGCTGCCATTTTCCCCGATAACCATCGTCCTGTACAACAACTGGGAACCCGGGAACTGACTGCTGATAAATAATAAAATAAAGTGCCGTAAGATGTAAGGTGCATTCTATATTTGAATACCAAAATAAGACCCCTCTGTTCAATCTAGTTAGAGGGGTCTTTTCGGTATTAAATTTACTACTCATTACAAGCGCACCAGTTCCTCCACCTTCACTGGCTGACCTGTACGCATAGAGCGGTTGGCGGCGATGCCAGTTAAAATGGACCATGCACCGTCGATATGTGAGGCCGCACGATGAAACCGATCCTCTGCCGGCTTATCAAAAATATCCCGCAGCATAACTGGATCTCCTCCGCCATGACCACCTACGCCTTCTTCTACCTCGACCTCATAAGGTGCTGCAAAGTGGGGATAGATGGTGATGGTCTTCTCTTTGAGCGCACCCTCATCTGCCTTGCTGCCACCGGAATTAACATAGGATTGCTCGGATACCCGAACCTCCATCCGTCCCTTCGTGCCATTAAATACGATGATAAAGCCCTCCCAAGGCATATAAGCATTCAGTGAATAGTTCATCACCGTCTTGTTCTGATACTTCACCATGACACTCAGCGTGTCTTCTATGCTGATATTGTCGCCAAATACGCTTTGATCCCGCACATAGCCATCCTCATGCTCAGCATCCAGATACATACTTTTTAGATGCTCATTACGGTCCAGGTGTAGCGCAAAGGGGTCATTCTCCGCTGCCTTGCTGCCGTAAGCCCGTTGATAAAACTCCGTCACGCCACGCTGCTCCGCATTTTCCCGGCCGTAAAATTTCAGATCTCCCATCGCATACACCGTCTCCGGTTTCGAGCCAAGCCAGAAGTTCATCAGATCAAAATGATGCGTCGATTTATGCACTAGCAGACCACCGCTATTGCGCTTGTCACGGTGCCACCGACGGAAATAATCTGCGCCATGCTGTGTATTCAGCAACCACTCGAAATTGACTGACAGCACCTCTCCGAGCGTTCCGTCCATAATAATCTCGCGGATTTTCGTATTATGCGGCGCATAGCGGTAGTTAAAGGTGACGCGCAGCTTCCGTCCCGTGCGGTCTATGGCATCCAGAATGTCTTGGCATTTGTCCTCATCCACCGTCATCGGCTTCTCGGAAATGACATCACAGCCCAGCTCCATCGCCCGGATAATATACCGATGATGCACCCGGTCAATGGTCGTGACAATGACGATATCCGGCTTCGTCTCCGCGATCATCCGATCAAACTCGTGAGCTTTATAGGTCGGAATCGGCTCATGCTCGTATTTCTCCTGCAACAGCCGATTGGCATAATCCATTCTCGTCTGATTGACGTCACAGAACGCGATCAGCTCCGAGGTATCTTTGAAAACGGTAACAACTTCACCGTAAAAAAATTCGGCTCTTCCTCCGGTACCCACAAGTGCATATTTGATTTTAGCCAATTGGTTCACACCCTTTACATGAATTGCTTTTATTTTATAGTATAAGAAAGAGCGAAATCTTCGCTTTTATTATGATTTTCCCCAAAAAATATACATATATTATCCTTATGTATTCTTTCATTAAAGGAGACTATCGATATGATCGCTACACCCCGCTTTGCCATTGAGCAAGCGCTACGGACGGTGCCATTCAGTATGTCCGCCGACCATGTCCACCAAGCGCACGAAATCTATTATTTGCTGGCAGGAGAGCGCTACTACTACATTAATCAGCGGGTATACGCGCTCCAGAAGGGCGATCTGATTTGGATTAGCAAACATGATTTTCACCGTACAAGTAACAAGGGTAGCGGTAGCCATGAACGGATTTTGATTAACTTTGATGAAGAATTTGCAGCCTCGCCAATGACTGTCTCTCCCTCCAGCGATCAGAACCAGCCTCTTCTGCCAGAAAAAAGCTTTCTGCTTCGCCCCTCCGCGGAAGAACAATGCGAGCTGGAGCATCTATTCCAGCAAATGCTGGATGAATACTACCAAGAACATGCCTACCGCCAACTATATCTCCAAAGCTTGCTACTCCAGCTCCTTATCCGCATCCGGCGCATACAATCAGCCACTGCCGATACCATTGCACCGGAACGTAGCGAAAAGCAGCAACGCGTGTACTCAGTCATCGCATACCTGCATGCTCATTATGCCGAGAGCCTGTCACTAGATCAGCTGGCTGAGCATTTTTATATTAGCAGCACGTATTTGTGCCGTATTTTCAAGCAGACAACAGGTTTTACCTTAGTAGAATATCTTCAAGATGTGCGGGTCCAGCAGGCTCGTGTGTACTTGAGAGAAACAAACTGGAAAGTGACTTCCATTGCTGAAAAAACGGGTTTTGACAGCATCGCTCACTTTGGTCGTGTATTCAAGCATCTTACCGGGCACACCCCGCTACAGTACCGAAAAAAATACAAAAAGGAGTAGCCATACGAAAAATCGGCATCTCCTGTTCCAAAAGTTCTCGGAGTTTTAAAACCCGAAGGGTTGGTGTAATCCAAAATGTGCGTTACATCTCCCTTTACATTACGATAATAGCTGTTACTATAGAGCCATGATCCCTTACTGATTTCAATCAGTAAGGGATTTGGAGCGGAATACCCATTTGAGGTATACCATGTTTCATGATCTTCCCATTTGAGTCCTATCAAAGTCATGTGGAGTGCGTAGCTCGGATGGACTTTATCGGAAAAGGCTGAAAACCAAAACTTGTGATGGTTTTCAGCCTTTTCACACCGTCTTTTGATTAGACACACTCCCGGACATTACGTCAAAAGCTATATGCAGGTCTTCAAGCTGGAATATGTGCATAGCTCGACCGCAGAGACGCTTTGAACGCTACTTTTTTCAATGCGAGAGGATCATGCGGCTCTTGTTTTATAAATTCAGTCCACTTAAAGCGGCTGGGAGGTATAAATATGCTAAAAACGATATTAGTTGTAGACGACGATGAAGAAATCGTAAAACTCATCACAAAGAGTTTAAGATACGAGCAATTTGCAATAATTTCGGCATATTCTGGGGAAGAAGCCTTATCTGCATTGGAAGAAAATAACATCGATTTCATCATTCTTGATATAGTAATGCCTGATATGGATGGACTTGATGTCTGCAGAAGTATCCGAAATTCTTATAATGTTCCAATTTTGTTTTTAAGTGCGCGTGATAAGGACATTGATAAAATCGTCGGGCTCGAAATAGGAGCAGACGATTACATGACCAAACCTTTCAGTATTCAGGAGCTTGTCTCCAGGATAAAGGCTCACTTCAGAAAAGTGGACAGGCTTTTTAAAGAGTGGGATGAACTTAGTCCCAGTAACGAAAAGGCGGATTCTCCGCTCATTTTGAACGATAAGACGTTTGAAGCATTCCTGAATAGCAGGAAGCTCGACTTATCAACGAAGGAATTTCAGATTCTGTCTATCCTCATGCGCCACCCCAATAATGTATTGACTCGTGAACAGATATATGAAAACGTCTGGGGAGACGAATACGGAGAAATAAATACCGTAACGGTTCATATAAAAAATATCCGTAAGAAACTTGGTCCTGAATATGACTTTATTAAAACAATATGGGGCATAGGATATAAATACACGGAAAGAGAGCAATAGTATGAAACTGAAAATAAAGCTTCCTCTTTTGTTCCTGCTGATGTTTATAATATTCATGTTTTCGATTGGAATGTACCTGAAGCTTGTCTTTGCAGTATATTCCCCTATACGCAGTTCATTGCTGGACTCGCGATATATAGCATTGCTCCTGCCCATATTTGCAATTGCCTGTTTCATATTTATTATTCTGATTATCTATATTCATTTTTGCATAGAGAAACCCATTCAGCTTCTGAATACCAGGCTTGAAGAAGTAAATATTGTACATCCACTGCCTCCGCTAGCTCTGAGAAGTAATGACGAGATCGGAGAACTTTATAAACACTTCAATAAGATGGAGCACCGGCTTCAACTCGCCCACAAAGAGCAGATCGAGATGATCGCGGCAATTGCCCACGACTTGAAAACACCCTTGACATCTATTAATGGTTTTACTGAACTGCTGGCTACGCACAAGGATTTACCAGAAACTGAAAAGCAGGAATATTATGATTTGATTCAAAAGAAGTCAGGATATATGGTTGAACTCATCAATGATTTTTCCAGCTTCACCAAAGAAAAACTGGAGTTGGAATCTATGGTAGCTACACCTGTAAAAGCATCAAAATTATTTGAAAACATTGCCCTTGAATATGAGTATGAGTTGGCAGGACTTGACAACGAGCTTACTTGCCGCCATTCATTTACGGAAAATATATTGCTGATGGTCAATGAACCGATGATACGTCGGGTTTTCGGCAACCTCTTTAGCAATGCTGTAAGATATGGAGGGAAAAATAAGCTGAAAGTGTATATGACTGGATACCCGCTAGGACAGTATGCCTTTTTTCAAATCGAGGATAATGGAATTGGAGTGCCGGAAAAGGATATATCTTCTCTGTTCCTCAAATTTTTCACTGTGGATAAATCGCGGCAAATCCAAAAGGGCGGACTGGGGCTGGGGCTTGCAAGCTGTAAATCCATTATTGAACATCATAGGGGCGAAATTTGCGCCTACCCTTCCGAATATGGCGGTTTGGGGATAAGATTCAGTCTTCCCTTGGCCGCACAACACTGATTTTATTTGTGCACACTTTCTTTTACTACAGGAGTTAAAGGCTACTGCCAGGTGTGAACACCCAGGCAGCAGCCTTTTTTATTTTTTCAGTGTTTTATAATTTTTTATATTCTCTTTACAAACATTTATTTTTCTTTTAAAAAAGCTTTATCTTTGTGTTGTAAAAATTACTTGTAGTAAAAAAACTACAATCAATAGAACTGGAAAAGGAGGATGTTACAATGTCAATTGAGTTCAGCCGTTGGCCCAATCACTACATGATGTCATACCAAGTCACCAAAGCTTTAGGTATGGCAAGCCTCGGTGCTACGGATGTCACCGAGATCTACGAGGCCTGCAAAAAAATTGACCCCGATGACAAAGATACGTGGCACAGGGAATGGCTCATAACGGCTCAGGCATTGGAAAGACACGGCAAGGAGGCCGAAACGGCTGGAAACTGGTATACAGCACGAAACTGCTACATTCGTGCCTGCAATTACTACAGAATTGCGGAATATGCGGTGATGGATGATGACACCGAGAAAATCCGTGTATTTAAGAAAGTAAATGAACTCTTCGAAGCTGCCGGAAAGTACTTCGATGTCCAACCGGAGAAGATCCAAGTCGATTACGAAGGTGTCAAGCTGGATGGTTACTTCTTCTCCCCTTCCTGGATAAAAGGTCCGAAGCCGACCCTTTTTGCTCTCAACGGTGGCGACGAGTGGTCAATTGAAAACTATTTCTGGCTAGGTCCCGCTTTTATTTCGTGTGGATATAACTTTCTGGTCTATGACCAGCCTGGCACCGGCCTCTCGCTGTACGAAAAGGGAAAAGGAAGACGAGCGGACAGTGAGGCTTTCCATTCCCGAGCAATCGACTTTCTTCTAACGCGGCCGGAAGTCGATCCCGATAAGATTATCGTGCACGGTGAGAGTTTTGCGGCTTACGACTCTTTGCGATTCGCTTCGTTCGATCACAGGATTGCTGCCGTCATCTCCGACGGTGGTACGCACGCCTTTGATTGGGATGCAATGCTTAAATGGATGCCACCGAGTCTGGCCGCACATGGCATGAGAATTCTGGGGGCAAAAAGCTTGGAGGACTTTGCGGGTAATCCGCGTTTTGCCTATGATCTTGAGGGCGTGCTCCACCAGATAGAATGTCCGCTTCTTGTAATGCACGGAGCGGAAGAGATATTGGTTCAGCCAAATCCGCTGACACAAGCCTTGAAAAATTATGAGCAAGCGGGTTCGAAAAACAAGACGTTCTTCCCGATAGAGGATAGACGACTTGGCGGATTAGAACACTGTCAGGTAGACAACATCAACGTGCTGCATGAGGTAGCGCTGAATTGGCTCTGCTCAATTGGGCTTGGGCCAGCCGCACCTCGCCCTGAGTGATTGCCAAGACGTCATAACGTAAAAGTCTATTTCACTCGCATTCTCCTTTCGTAGTTTTGAATATGAGTCAATCGTTTCTTTTGTGTGTCTAGATTATCAAATAGTACAGAAGAAATTTCAATGGACTGGCGTAGATAGTATGTTGATGACGTAAACAGCATGAAATACGAGTACATTTCCGTCCGGACAACTAAAGAGGGTGTCGCAAATCAGCTGTAAATTAGCTGTTTCGCTGCACCCTCCATTCATTTGGGCATGCCTCTCTGATGATTCATAATATTCACGGCAATACATCATCTGAGTATACCTCAAGCAGGTTATTAATATGATTTCTGCTCACGGGAAGATTGGTAATCTCATGACCATTAAAAATATCGACGTTCCTTGCTTGTTTATAAGGCCCCCACAGCGCTTGATGCTTTTTCTGCATCTGGTCACCTTCCTCCCCGGCCACGGGTCATCCCGTGCCTACTTGACCGCCTTGGATATGATCTGATTCAACTTTTCAATAGTTGCCGCAGCATCCTGCTTGCCCAAGAACATCAGGTCGATGGTCTCCGTGATATCCGAGTTCAACCCCGGCACCTGAGCATCATAGGCCAATGCAGATCCATGAGCATGCCCTATGTTACATCCCTCGGTCAAATAGCTTGAATGCTCAATGGTCGCCTTTTTCATAATGCTCTCATCTGCGGCAGCAAGCGTACCCATGGCATTCCCACCTTCAACCAGCCGCGCCTCCTGCCCCTTCACAGAGACGTAGAATGCTGCCAGCTTCATGGCCTCTTGCACATGCGGACTATTTTTATTTACAGCTACATAGGCAACCGGAATGGCAACGGGCTCATTCTTTCCGCTATTGGATGGCCAGTAGATATAATCAAAGTCGAGGCTTTTATTTTGATTAAACAAGGGCTCCAGCCATCTTCCCGCCGCCAGCATACCGACTTGATTGGACATGAACATCGCGTCAGCCCCTTGCCCTTTGGGAAGTGATCCGAGATATACGGCATTTCCCCTTTTCACCATATCGTACATAAAACTGAAGGCTTCCTTGCCCTTTTCATTGTGGTCCAGCACATATTTGCCCTGTTCATCAAAAATCTGACCGCCATTCGACCACACCCATGAATACCAGTGAGCCCACCAGTTTTCCGCAATATAACCCTGTTTTCCGGCTGCCTTCAGCTTGGAAGTAGCCTCCTCAAAGGCATCCCAGTTCCATTTGCCTTCGTCATAGTATTCTTGCGGCGTCTTCACGCCTGCTTCCTTGAATACCTTTTTGTTGTAATACATGACCATCGGGTTTGAGTCGGGAGTGACCCCATAGATTTCCCCATCACGCTTTGCCGGTCCCCACAATCCTTCTGGAAAATCCTCAGCCTTCACATCACTTGCATCACTTTTTAAAAACTCACCCAAAGGCTGTACCTGCTTCGCCCCGATCAAACGCGCAATCGTCGGTTCATACGAATAAAACACATCCGGTTCGCGACTTCCCTGAAGCTGTGTCAACAGCTTTTGCTCATATTGGTCTCCCGGTACAGGCACCAGCTTAACCTCGATATTCGGGTTTTCCTTTTCAAATGCATCCAGTGCCCGCTGATACACCTTTACCTCCGCAGGATTACCCCAAGCCTGCATCGTAAGCCGCACTTTTTGCCCGTCTGTGTTCTCTATTTTGGGAGAGGTACTGCATGCCGCTGCAAGTAAAAACAGAACGATGAGGAAAAATCCAATCTTTATCCAGCTCATGTAATCGTCCACTTTAACCGCCTCCTGTAGCTTCGCATGGTTGTATGTCATCCTTTTTTTGAAGCGTTTACAAAACTTTCCCTATCATCATATGTAGAAGGGGGAGACACGATATCCCCATTTTCATTTTTATATAATTTTCATCTTTTGGAGGGCTCTGATATGACAGCGATCAAGGGAAAGTAAAGGCTGCACAACAAAAAAAGAAGAATGCAGATCACCTGCTTCCTTCTTTCGTATTCCTTGAGCTATAATTCAGTTTTCTAAATCTTTATTAGCATCTTTTCAAAAGTATTATAGCCGTTCGTTTCGCCTATATACGTATAACCGCATTGTCTGTAAAACTCGCTAAGTTTTTCATTGCCCGCAATACAGTCTAAACGGATTCGATCCTTGCCTGCGAAGCGGATGCCTTGCTCAATCCACTGCATGAGCTCACTGCCCAGTCCCTTCCCAGTGTTATCGCGATTCACAACCAAACGATGCAGATATACGGAGGTTCCTCCTTCAGAATCCGTTTCGTCTAATTCCCACAACTTACGGTCCCATGCACTGGGCTGCTGCTGCAAGATCACTGCGCCAGCCAAGCCATGATCCTCTGATGCTCGGAAAATAATCACTTCTCCGCGTGCAATAGCGCCGCCTAGGTTGTGATCATCTTTTCCTTTTAGTAAGCGTCCCCATTGTGTGGAGCCTTTGCTATACAGCCATCTGGCCGTCTTTAAAATTAACTCCTGAACCTCAGCCTGATCTTCAGTGCTTGCCTGAAAAGCCATTAATCCTGGTTTGACGGATGATTCGACAATAGTCATTGATGTCATGCTGCACCTCAGCTCTCTAATTTTCCTTATGTATAAAATATAGCATAAAAAATGAGCGTCTGATGATCTGGCAAATGTTGTTCAGAATCTACTGCTTTCAAGCAGAGAGCTTCTTTTCCATTCTCTCAACACCATAAAGATCAGAAAGGGAATGCCGATACAGGCCAACACCGGGGTTACGGGAGACCCAACCGGCTCGTTGATTTTAGAGGAAATGACTTTGGCCAACATCAACAGACCGCTCCCCCAAAAGATGGAGCCCAAAATGAGAAGCCGTGGACGGTTTCCTATCATACAACGTATGAAATAAGGCACAATAAGTCCTATATATCCGATGGTACCACATGCCCACACAGTAACGCCGGTCAACACAATCGCAAATGGAATGTATAACGGACTTAGCTGCTTGGGGAATGCAAAGACAGATCCCGCAACGAGAATTGTAAGCAATGCAAGCCAAAACGTGAATGATCCTTCTCTTATTCCCCAACCTCCCTGAGAGATTGCCCACTCTTGCTGATATCCTCCATATTCTCCAAGTAACATAATCAATCCCGACGCTGAACGAAGGACAACATCAATAATGAAACCAATCATGAATAAATGAACTCCCGAAGACCGTCCTCGAATGAAACTGATTTTATTCAATGTAAATACAATGAATCCCCCAAATACCGCTCCTGCAATACAAAGAGCCATACTACCAAAGGAATCTATGTCCATCCCAAGTAAAAGGACAACACATAGCCCTACCATTGCCCCAGGCATAAGTCCGGTTAAGGTTGGTGATGCAAAGCGATTAGCTGTTCGTAATTGTAAAAGAGTACCTGAAACAGCCAGACATCCACCAAGCAACAACATATCCAATGCAAATGGCATACGAATTTGGTATATAACTTCCTTTAATGTGGGATCGGGATTTGAAGAAAACAACACTTCCCATACCTCTGCATAGCTGATAGGAAATATACCTGTGATTAGCGAAAGAAACAAACCAAGGATCAATAAAGCAAATCCTGCAACCAAGGTCAAAACAATTCTTAATGGACGTGGTGCGTGCGGTTCAGCGGCAATCGTTCCACCTCCACGTTCACCCACATGTATTTCTTGTTCACTCATCAGATTTAAAAAATCCCCTTTCCTCATTTACCATAAAATATGAATACTACTATACTCTTATCGGTCATTTATGGTGAAAAATGTAACCTTTCTAATCTTTTCAACCGATGATATCCGTATGAGAACAGTTGGAAAGGTTGTGAATGAGGTGCCAAGCCGTAATCCATATCTCCTCAAAAAGATATTTGGCATTAACAAAGAACGTATACTCATTTTCGCGCTGCTGCTGATCCCGGCTATCGCCGCCTTTATTGGAACACGGCCTATGCCTGCACAGTATATTTTGCAAGGAGAAATGCATCCGGTCAAAGATCTTGGCGTTCAGGGAAGCGTGTTTTTTGCGTCTGTTCAAACGGGTATTGCTAACAATCTCCTGGAGCGTTGGAATGTATACTCCAGTGAAAATGTATCCGGGGGTGCGATTAAGTTTGAACCCATTGCCCCTGATGAAGTGGACTCTTATTTGAAGGACCTTTCAGAGACGGACACGCTAAAATATTCTGCTATGCAAGCTGTACATGCAGCGACGGAATTAAGTGTAGACAGCGAAACAGGTGGTGATTCAACAACTTTCTCGAATCTTAGCAAATTGGAGGATGCTCGCTATGCGGAGCTATTGACTCATTTGCAGGATCTTGCGGGGAATTCCTTGGGTCTGATGACAGGCATCGGACTGTATGAGGAAGCCAATAACATCGACTTTTCAGATGGCGGACGTCACAAAATTGCAGGCACTGGCACGATGGAAGAATACGGAGATGTCGGATCGGTCGGTGGGCTGGAGCAAAAACTGCTGGGAGCCGAGGCGGCAAAGGTTGATCTATTTTTCGTACCGGCAGATTATGAATGGTATGGGGAGGAAGGCAACGAAGCAGAGGCTGCCCGAGTCCAAAAGGAGCATGGACTCAAGCTGCGCATTATCCCCGTAGAAACACTGGAGGATGCTATCGTGTATTTGAAGCAACTAGACTGGGAGGAAGTACATCTTGAATGAATCAGATTCCAAAGCATTTCCATCCAAGACAGCTGGCAGCGTACACCAAGCCTTGCTAGCGGTGGGCACTATAGGTGAATTTATTATCCTTATTTTTACGTTAGTGTATATTTACGCAAATGATTTTTATTATGATCATCTATACGAATTGGAGCAAAAATTTACAGTCTTTAGCTTTGTTCTGTACTACATGTGTTTTGTAACCTATCTGATCTGGCTAGTTCAAGTACATAAAGCCATCCGGCAAAAACATTCCGATTATCCGATTCGTACCGTGGGAGCCATTGCTCGCATGATTCCTTTTATTAACTTGTGGGGATTCTCCAATACATTCACCCATATTTATAGGTACTTTGCGCTCCACCCCGAATTGGAGCGTAAAGCTCGTTATATTCAAAAGATGATTGTTCCGCTATATTTTGTCTGGTTTGGTGAAGGAATTATTAACCGGATTCTTATCTTACATTTCTCCCAAATGGAATCGATGTCCATGTTGTTGGGAGCTATTATGCAAACCACCAGAATGGCCTTCTTTTACTGCATGACACGGATCATTCACAATAGTCTGGTTATGCTGAATAAAAAAGATGAAGAAGAATTGCAATAAAAAAACGAGCTGGCCTCCACGGTCAGCTCGTTTCAATTTCTGGTAAAGTATATTACTTCATCCCCAGGATTTAATGCGTCTGTGAAGCAGGTACAATTCGGTATAATCCTGAAGTCTCGCCAGCCGCGGGACGTACTTCCTGGATGACCCAGCCTAATGAAAGTACCCGTTCTAGCCGATCATACTCAGCCTTCGTCAGTTCGGATGTAACGGCTTCGCTTCCTTCCTCCAGTGACAGCTCAGGCTCCCGCCCGAACGCAACGGCAATCCACGAACGAATGCCCCGGATCGTATTGTACTTGATCTGATATCCGTCCGCTACCGCGCTGACAAACACCTCCGGCTCTTGGGACGCCAGCCCAGTGACAAGCTCTGTGTAATCAAAATCGAGTGGTCCATCTGTTGGTAGCTCATTTTGCTGCACCCGACGGATTAATTCCTCTTGGGACCAGCCTAAAGAGCGTAATGATTCCAACAAGAGCGCGTCCCATTGGGAAATACGTACTCTTTTCGTCGATTCAGTCATCGTTTTTTACCTCCTTTGGGTCATGCACATCGTACAACCGCTTTTAACCCTAACGGTTAACCGGATATGCTACATAATGGCCGGGACTGATTTCTCTCAGCTCGGTCGCACTGTTGTTCTCCTTGTCCCATATTAATGAACCGTCTGGTTGGGCCAAGCCTCCCCCCAGTCCCTCGCGCTCTCCGACTGCTCTCGGATCAGGCACAGGGATAGAGGACAACAGCGCCTGCGTATAAGGATGAGCGGGCTGCTCATACAATTCATCTGCATCAGCTACTTCTACCAGTCGCCCATGGTACATCACACCGATTCGGTCTGAAATATGCCGCACCATCGACAAGTCATGGGCGATGAACAGGTACGTCAGCCCGAACTCCTGCTGGAGATCCTCCAGCGTGTTAATGACCTGCGCCTGGATGGACACATCGAGTGCCGAAATCGGCTCGTCACAGACGATGAACTCGGGGTTCACGGACAGGGCACGAGCGATGGAAATCCGCTGGCGTTGTCCGCCGCTAAATTCATGCGAATAGCGGTACAGATGCTCTCGCTTCAGCCCTACCTTCTCCAGTAAAGCCACTACGGCATCCTTACGCTCACTCCCCTGATGCAATCTGTGAATATCCATCGGCTCACCGATCAGGTCAAGCACGTTCATACCCGGATTAAGAGAGGAATATGGGTCCTGAAAAATGCTCTGAATGCGCCGACGCAGCGGCTTGAGCTGTTTATCGTTCAGCTTGGAAATATCCTGGCCGTCAAAGCGTACCGTACCTTCTGTATAATCGTATAACCGCGTCAGACAGCGTCCAACCGTCGATTTGCCACTCCCTGACTCACCGACCAGTCCGAACGTCTCGCCACGCTTGATTTGAAAGCTCACGCCATCCACCGCCTTGAGCACCTCAGAGCTACGCCCTAACAAATCCTTTGCGGTCACAAAATGCTTCTTAAGCTGGTGTACCTCTACCAATGGCTGATGCTCACTCAATACATTATTTGCTTCACTCACCGTTATTCCCCCCTTCCGTATGGCCCGCTTCGGGCGTCTCGTAGACTCCAGCAGGCCCTGCTTCCGGATCGTTCAACCAGCAGGCTGCTCGCTGACCCGGGCGCAGCTCTATCATCGGCGGCCGCTCCACACAGCGGGCAAACGCGTGCGGGCACCGTTCCATGAACGGACAGCCCGATGGCGGGTTCAGCAGGTCCGGCGGCGTGCCCTCAATCGGCACTAGCCGCTCACGGAAGCCGTTCGTACGCTGGGGCACAGAGCGCAGCAGGCCCTGCGTATACGGGTGGCCCGGACGATAAAAGATATCGTCCACGCGTCCCTCCTCCATCACCATGCCGCCGTACATGACGATGACACGGCTGCACACCTGGGCGACGACGCCCAGATCATGGGTGATTAGAGCAATCGACATGTCGGATTGCTGCTTCAGCGTCTTGAGCAGTTCCAAGATTTGCGCCTGAATCGTTACGTCCAGCGCTGTAGTCGGCTCATCTGCAATCAGCAGCTCCGGGCTGCACGAGAGCGCCATAGCAATCATCACCCGCTGGCGCATCCCGCCGCTGAATTGATGCGGGTATTGGTTCATTCGGCGCTCCGGCTCGGTAATGCCTACTTGTCGCAGCAGTTCTACAGCTGCTTGCGTAGCCGCTTCCTTGCTCAGTCCTCGATGTCTGCGAATCACCTCGATCAGGTGATAGCCAACCTTTTTGACCGGATTCAGCGAGGTCATCGGGTCCTGAAAGACCATCGCAATCTGGTTTCCACGTATTTTGCGCCATTGCTTTTCCGTCAGAGCGGTCAGACTTTGTCCCCGATAACGAATATCGCCGTTCAGCCGCTTGCCCGGCGGGGCAATCATCGACATGATCGCTTTCGCTGTAACACTTTTGCCGCTGCCGGATTCTCCTACGATTCCTACCGTTTCTCCAGCATCAATGTGAAAACTAACCCCTCGAACTGCCTGATTTTCCCCTTCACGAGTGAAAAAGGAGACCTCCAGCTGTTCGACGGACAGTAGATGTTCTGTCATCGTGTTTTCGCTCCTTCCTGTCGCTCCTGGAGCCATTTGTAATGGGCCTGTACTATGAATCTATGAAACTATAAATCATCGTTTTACTAATTTGGGTTCAAAGCCTACACGCAGCACATCTCCCAAAACATTAAAGCTCAACACAGTCAGTAAAATAAGCAAACCCGGGAATAATGCCATATATGGGGCCTGTGCAATATATCCTTGGGCATTATTCAGCATACTGCCCCACGTAGCGTTCGGCAGTTGAACACCAAAGCCGAGAAAGCTCAGTGACGATTCCATCATAATCGCTGAAGCGATATTGTTCGTCGCCCCTACGATAATTACCGGAATCAGATTCGGTACAATGTGCTTCATAATAATACCAAACGTACTTTGTCCCGAGGCTTTGGCGTATAGTACATACTCCCGTTCACGCAACGTCATTGTCTCTGCCCGCACCACCCGGGCAATGTTCATCCACATGAGCAAGGCGATAATGACAATGATATTGCCGACGCCCGGCTTCAAAAACACACTTAGCAGCAAAATAACCAAGAAAGACGGAATCGACATGATCAGCTCCAAAACCCGCATAAGCAGATTGTCGATCCATCCTCCAATATACCCGCTCACAATACCTACCACTGCACCAATACTGGTCGCAATAATCATGGACGCGAAGCCTACCAGCAATGATACACGTCCGCCGTACAGTGCTCTTGTAAAATAGTCCCGCCCATAATCATCCGTTCCAAACCAGTGTGCCGCTCCCGGTGGTTGGAGACGCTCCAGCACATTCAATTTATTCGGGTCCTGCGGCGATAAAAATGCGAAAATCGCCCCCAGCGAGAATACGATCAATAGTATGAGGGCGACGGCGCCCATTTTGCTCGTCATCAGCTCGATCCCGATGTTGCGCCATTTGCTCCGATTCATGAATTCACCTCGTTGATTTAATTCTCGGGTCCGCAATGCTGTACAAGATATCCGCAAGCAGATTACCCAGGATCAGCAGCAGGGCGGAAAATAAAGTAATCCCCATGATGACAGGATAATCCATCCCTTTTACCGACGTCATGCCCAGCGAGCCAATGCCCGGCCAGGAAAATACCGTCTCCGTCACAATGGCTCCAGCCACCAAGTCCGCAACCGACATTCCGAGCAGCGTAATGATGGGCAGCAGCACATGCTTGAGCACATGTCGAAACAAAACTAGTCTTTTTCCAGACCCGAACGCGTATTGAATCTGCACGTACTCTTCCTTGAGCTGCGTAATTGTGCTGGAACGGATGTACCTCACATACACAGACAGAAAACCGAAGGCCAGTACAAAACATGGTAAAATCCCATGCTTGATCACATCCAGCACCGAGTCCGTACCGATGGTACGCATCCCAGTACTCGGAAGCCAATGCAGATAAATCGCAAACAAATAAATAAGTAAAATACCGAGCCAAAACAGCGGAACAGAAATCCCGATGTACGACATCAGATTAATGACCTTGTCGATCCAGCGATTCCGGTTCGCCGCAGCCGTCAAACCAAGTGGGATGGCAACCAGCACGGCAAGTATGATGGATGCGCCCATTAACCCGGCTGTAGCTGGGAGACGGTCGAGAATCTGATCCAGCACGGGCTGGTGATTAATTAGCGAGTAGCCGAGATCACCCGTTAGACTCTTTTTAAGCCATAATATGTACTGCACGTAAGCGGGCTGGTCCAGCCCCAAGCTATGCCTCATTCGTTCAATGTCTTCCAGATGCATATTCGGTGTAACAAAAGAGAGAACCGGATCACCTGGGGCCAGCTTGATCAAGCCGAAGCAGACGATGGACACAAAAAATAGCATCGGTATAACTTGCAGCAACCTTCTGGCGATGAGTTGTCTCATACGTTTCCCTTCCCCTTGCTGTTTTCGAAAAAATAAGCTGGTTAGCCCAGCTTATTTTTGAAAACCCTGTCTTATTTGTGATAAATTTTGGACAAATCCTCGAAAATCACGACCGGCTTCAGCACAGCCTGATCAATACCGCCATACTGCTTGTCGAAGGCTACAATAGTCTTGGTGTAAGCAATCGGATAGATGACAGCATCCTCAGCCAGCAGCTCTTGTACCTTTTTATAAATTTCTCCACGTTTAGTCGTATCCGACTCACCCGCGCCCTCTTCCAGCAGTTTATCCACTTCCTTATTCGAATAATGCGAATAGTTGGAGGATGATCCGGTGCTATACAAAATACGATATGCGTCAGGGTCATACCCCATGATGTAGCCGCTGATCGCCAGATCAAAGTCCTTGGCATTCGTATCGACGAACTTTTGCGACCATGCCGATGAATCCATGCTGTTCACGTCCAGCTGAACGCCTATGTCCTTTAACTTCTGCTGGATATAGAGTGCTTGTGCTTCCTGTACCTTGTTACCGCCCGGAATGATAATGCGCAGTTTCAGTCCTTCAGCTCCAGCCGATTTCAGCAGCTCTTTTGCTTTGTTCACATCATTATTAAAAAATGCAACGTCGTTCGTGTGATACAGTACGTCCTGTGTCAGAGCAGATTTTGCAGTGTCTGCATAATCCTTGGAGCCATAGGAAACTTGAATCAACTCATCCTGATTTAATGCATAAGAAAGCGCCTGACGCACTTCTTTTTTGTTCAGCTGCTTCGTATCACTGTTTTCATTAAACATCAGATAAGCCAAGCGACCTTCGCTGTAAGGGAAAATGTCAAACTTATCTGTTGCTTTAATGGTCTCCACATTTTGCGGATCGAGATAGTTTACATTGATCTCACCATTTTGAAGGGCCAAATTCGCAGCATTTGAATCTTTAACAATTCGGTATGTTACTGAATCCAGATGCGGCTTTCCGCCAACATAGTTATCGAACCGTTCGAGTGTAACGTACTCACCGGTTTTGTACTCTTTAAATTTGAAAGGACCTGATCCAATCGGGGAGTTGTTTTTTGTACTTTTCTCAATATCCGCTTCATTCTCGAAAATGTGCTTCGGAATCGGGGATACCTGTACCAGTGCTGCCTCAAAAGCAGGAGCTGGCTGAGGAAGTTTGAAATCCACCGTTGTATCATCAACCTTGCTCGCCTGAACCGGTTTGCCATTAACCATAAAATTACTTCTCAAAAAGCTGTGCTGCTTCTCATCCAAAATTTTGTTAATGGTGAAAACAACATCGTCAGCTGTCAGCTTCTCGCCATCATGCCAAGTCAGATCTTTTTTCAGTTTTAGTGTATAAGTCAGCTTGTCTGCTGAAGGAGTCAGACTGTCTGCCAAATAAAATGTCTTTTTGCCATTGTTCACCTGAAACAATGGTGCGAATATCGCCTGGTCTATCGTCAGACTTACCCGATCACCCGCATAGTTCGGATTCAGCACCACCGGATCAGCTTGTACGCCAATGATCAGGCTGCCGCCGTCTTTTGGCTGTCCGTTATCAGCTGTTGTGGTAGCTGTACCGGGTGTATTCCCATTCGTCTCAGACGTAGATCCAGAATTCCCGCCGGAGCATGCACTTACAACCAACATCAATACAATGAATACCAATACACCAGTCAAATTACGACGCATCGCTCTAGCCCCCGTGTCCTCTTAGTATGTAATAAATTTATTATAAATCGGAATAGTCGGATTTACAATCGGTCAAAAACTGTTTATTCCCCTTGTCATTAGCATTCCAGACATTATGTGATCGAATCTAGAAAAAAGACACCCGTTAAGAGTGTCTTCAGAATATCCACAAACTGATTAGTGCCAGGATGGCAGGCAGACCTTGCTTTAATAAAATAGACTTGTTGGCAGTTAATGCACCATATACCGCAGCCACTACCACACAAATGACAAAGAATAATTGGATTTGCCGCCCGATTACAGGTTCCGGATAGAACAAGCCCCACACCAATCCGGCTGCCAGAAATCCGTTATACAGCCCCTGATTTGCTGCCAGGGATTTGCTTGCTTCCGCCAGCTCCTTCGAGGTCCCGAACGTACGCATCGCCCGCGGAGTCGTCCACAGAAACATTTCCAATATTAGAATGTACACATGTTCCAGAGCTACAATTCCGACCAATATTGAACTAAGTAAGCTCAAGGTATGTTCCTCTTTTCCACATAAAGTTACTATGAGGTGATTTTTAGATCGATCCTCAAAAAGTATAGTTCATCTTCCAAAAACAGTAAAGAGACCGAACCTTAGGCCCGGCCTCATTTCTACATGAAGCCTTACATCGTTCTCGCGAAATCCAACAAAGCTTTGGACATGCTGTTGATCTCGTCCGTAGATGCATTCACTTGCTGAGTTAGGGCGGCTTGTGTCTGTGTCAGCGTAGACATGTTCCCGATATTGTGCAAAATCCGCTCGATGAGTGTCTTCATTTCGTCCAGACTGGTCTCGATATTTCCGGTCGCATCAGCACTGTGAATAGCGAGTTTTCTCACTTCATCTGCGACTACCGCAAAACCCCGCCCCTGCTCGCCCGCACGCGATGCCTCAATGGCAGCATTCAGACCCAGCAGATTCGTTTGATTTGCAATCTCTTTAATGAAGTTGGAAATGTTTTGTGTCTCTTCTGCACTGACTTTGGCTTGATTCGCTGCGTCTGTCGATTGCTCCTGAGCCGTAGCCAGCTCCTGCGCTTGGTTACTAACCGAATTAACACCATTCACCATTTCCGTAATGGAATCGGAGAGATGCTGGATCTTGAGCGTGAGTTCATCCGCAATAGCCTGCTTTTCCTTTTCTATTGTAATGTCACGAATGGTACCCGCAATCCGAATAGGCACTCCCTTGCTATCGCGCAATGTTTTTCCACTGCAATAATACCAGCGATGCTCACCATTCTTACGCACCAAACGACATTCCATTTCATAAGGTGTGCGCCCTGTATAATCATTTAAATGATCATTCAAAACTTTAATCGCCATTTCGGCGTCCTCAGGATACAGAATTGAAGCCCAACTGCTAAGCTTGCTTGGGAAATCTTGCTCATCCTTAAAGCCCAGCGTAGCCCGGAATTGCGGTGACCACCAAAATATACTATCCGGATTCTCAATGTCTCCTCCAATAATGTTTACATCGTAAGGAGCCTCCACCAAAACACGATTAATGAGATCGTATCTTGTAACCAATGCCTGAAGCTCCTCAGACTTAATCTTCTGATCGTGCACATCCAACAGAGCGCCTGCAATCCGAAGCGGCACTCCCTGCTGGTCACGGATCGTCGTTCCGGTAGCCCGGAACCAACGATATTCTCCATGCTTCAGCCTCAAGCGATACTGTACGTCATAAGGGGTCTTTCCCGTAAAGTCCAGTAAATGATCAGACAATTCTGCCAAAGACCTGTCATAATCTTCGGGATGCAGCCGAGATGACCAGCTATCTAATACATTAGGGAAGTCCTTTTCGCTCTGATACCCCAGCATAGAACGGAATTCTTCTGACCATGTGAACGTATTACTTGGATTGACAGGATCACCCGCAATGACCTCCATGTCCCATAAGCCAATCTCTATAGCCTTGGTAACAAGCTTCAAACGGATATCAACATGTTGAGCATCATTTTTCATGGACTCTATCGCTTGGTTAACATTGTTTGCGATTTCTTGAACCTCAGGAGAAGCTGAGGAAACCTGTATTGCAGCAGAGTAATCTTTTTGCTGTATTCTTTGTGAAAGTTTGCGGCTTTCTTCTACTAAAGGAGCAAGTGATTGAGACTCATTTTTCTTGAGAAACATATATGATCTTCCCTTCTAAGCCAATATATAAAACGGTATAATTTAATATCGGAATTTTATTAAGAATCATTATAATTAAATCTTTAATTACATAGGCATTAAGACTTATTTTTCATGTCCATATACCTATAATTCCATACAGGAAACATCGAAAAATGTCGAAAAAGGAAGAATTCTAACAAGTCTGGAAACAGAAAGGGCACCTTTGCATTACTGCGCAAAAGTGCTCTTTCTGTCAACTATTCAGTTCGTTATATCTTATTTAATTGAAGCAACGTATTCCTCGCCCTTTTCTTTATCATATTGGCCTTCCCATTTGGACATGACCACAGCGGCAAGCGAGTTACCTAATACATTAACTACCGTACGCGCCATATCCAGAATGCGATCAATACCAGCGATAAAAGCCAAACCCTCCAGCGGGAGGTTCACTGCTCCAAGCGTAGCGAGCAAAACGACAAAGGAAGCACCCGGCACACCTGCAATACCTTTGGAAGAAATAATTAATACTAGTACCAGCGTGATCTGTGTCGTGATTGGCAGATCAATACCATACATTTGGGCAATGAAAATCGCAGCCAGTGCCTGATACAGGGTGGAACCGTCCAGATTAAAAGAATACCCAATCGGAATGACAAAGGACGTAATTCCTTTAGGACATCCGAACTTCTCCATCTTCTCCATGATCTTAGGCAAAACACTTTCCGAACTGGCCGTCGAATATGCAAGCAACAGCTCACTTTTCAAAATTTTAATCATGGTCCAGAGACGGGTACCGCACAGCTTGGCGATAATTCCGAAAACAATCACAATGAACAGCGCCATGGAGCCGTACACCGACAAAACAAGCTTCAATAACGGCCATAATGAAGCCAACCCAAACTTGGCCACTGTCGTTCCAATCAGTGCAAATACTCCGAACGGAGCCAGGCGCATGACCTGATTGGTTACCCAGAACATGGCGTCGGCTACGCCTTCAAAGAAATTCAGCACAGGCTTGCCCTTGTCACCAATCGCCGCTACCCCTAGTCCAAACAGTACGGAGAAGAATATAATAGCGAGCATATCTCCCTCGCCCAGAGCTTGAATAACATTGGTAGGAACAATATGCACAATCGTATCTATAAAGCTATGGCCTGACTTCTCTGCAGTCTCCACATAGGAATGGATATCACTCTTCGCCAGGTGGGACATGTCCACGCCGTCACCAGGTCGAACCAGGTTGGCAACAAGCAGTCCGAACAGGATGGCGACTGTCGTTACAATCTCAAAGTACAGAATGGACTTTCCGCCAAGTTTACCTAGTTTTTTCATATCGCCCACGCCGGCAACGCCGATAATGAGCGTTGAGATCACAATAGGCACGACAATCATCTTGATCAAGCGGATGAAAATATCGCCGATTGGCTTTAAGTAGACTTCCACCCCTGAATTGCCGTAAAATAAGGCACCAATAATAATACCTAAAGCCAGACCGATAAAGATTTGCATCGTCAAATTAATCTTTTTCACTTCGTGTCCCCCCCTGGCTGATTTGTATATTTTTGCAGTATGCTGTTCTTAATATTCAAATGATGTTATTTATACTACAATCTGATCTATAAAAACCGACAATTATCTACAGCTGCATTTATTTTTTTCTATAAATTCACAAACTTTAACGACGAGCCTGTGAATTTAGCTCACATTGCCTTTCTGACTGAATACCCAGGAGGTGAATATGAATGAAGTTGAACACGCTCCTTTTCCTGCTCATGCTTGTATTTGTACCGCTCGCAGGTGAGCTGAATATTCACCCGTTCGCTAATACATTCCGTCTCAGCTTTGGTACGCCTGTATTTTTTTTCTTTCTGTTATCTATTCGTCATATTCCGCCTGCATTATCGGGAGTGCTTGCAGGGATAGCGGTAGTCGCCTTTCGCATCTTACTCAATCATTACACTCAGTCCAGTCTTCTCTTCGAAGAGTTGCTGATCTTGCATGGCCCTACCTTTTTTTATTACATGGTCTACGGTCTGCTCTTCCAGCTCCTTAACATTAATGCTGAGCCTTACCGCGCACTCCGTGTGGGTATCCTCTCTGTAGGGATTGAGGTTGCCGCAAGTGTGTCGGAACTTAGCGTCCGGTGGAGTATTGACGGCGATTTCTGGGACATCATTAAGATCAGTAAAGTAGCTTTTATGGCTATGATCCGCAGCTTCTTCGTGCTTGGGTTTTATAATATGATTCGGTTAAATCAATCGGTCCAGCATGAAGAGGCACAAAGACAGCAGACGGAGCGAATTTTACTTCTTGTATCAGACTTGTATGAGGAGTCGGTCCAGTTAGGCAAAACGCTGTCACATGCAGAACAAATCACTCGTGAAAGCTACGAGCTGTACCGTGAACTGCAACAGGATGAATCTCTAAAGGATAGAGAACATTACGCCAGACAGGCACTTCGTATTTCCGGACAGGTTCACGAGATTAAAAAAGACAGCCAGCGGATTTTTGCTGGTTTGTCCAAGCTGATTGATGCCGAAAGCGGAGTGCATTACATGGCTTCTCAAGAGCTTGGGGAGCTCATCATCCGAACGAACAGCAAGTACGCCCAATCACTGGACAAGTCTATTCGTTTTACCCTAGATGTCGATCCTTTGTTGCCCAAGCTACATGTTTATACCGTTCTGACACTTATTAATAACCTGACAGCCAATGCGGTTGAAGCCATGAGGGACGACGGAAGGATTGACGTTTCTATTCGCTGTCTTCCGGGAAAAGAGGATATAGCTTCATTTAGTGTTACCGACAACGGTCCGGGTATTCCTCAGCGGAAACGGGAAATGGTCTTCACACCAGGGTATACGACCAAGTATGATGAGGAAGGACAACCGTCGACCGGTATGGGATTGTTTTATGTACGTGAGGTCGCGGAGAGCCTTGAAGGAACGATTGAACTCCAACAGGTTGAAGAAGAGAATTCAGATAGATTACAGACCACTTTTAGAATTACATTGCCTTTACGGAAACTGACGGAGAAAGGAAGATAGCCCGGATGCGTTTTTATATTGTGGATGACGATCAAGGGATTCGTTCTATGCTGGCAGACATTATTGAAGACGAAGGTCTAGGGGAAGTCATCGGGGAAGCGGAGGATGGTTCCTATGTGAATAGCGGCCTGCTGGAGCTGAACCGGATTGATGTATTGCTAATTGACTTGCTGATGCCGCTTCGTGACGGCATTCAGACCGTGCGTGCACTCGGCGATCAATTCAGCGGCAAAATCATTATGATTTCTCGCATCGAATCCAAAAACATGATCGGCGAGGCGTACTCGCTCGGTATTGAATATTATGTGGCCAAGCCTTTGAATCGACTGGAGATTATTGCAGTTATTCATAAGGTGGCTGAGCGTCTGCGTATGCAGCAGTCGATTACGGATATCCAGCGGACGCTTCAAGGGTTGTCGATGTTCACATCGAATAACCCAACGGCAACGATTGAACCGACCCGAAACATCGTAACTTCTGGGCAGTTTCTGCTCTCCGAGATGGGAATGATCGGCGAAGCTGGGAGTATGGATTTGTTGGACATGCTGGAATTTCTGGACCAGTATGAGGAGGAAACAGGCAATCTGTCTCCCTATCTGTTCCCGCCGTTGAAGGATATATTTGCTAATGTAGCATCCAAACGGTTAGGGGCTTCAGCCTCAGCAGTAGAGCTGAGTAAGGAAATTAAAGCATCGGAGCAGCGTGTCCGCCGCGCTATTTTCCAGACGCTAAGCCATATAGTATCGCTCGGGTTGACTGACTATACCCATCCTAAATTTGAAAATTATGCATCCAAATTTTTTGACTTTACAGAAATCCGCAAAAAAATGCTGGAGCTACAAAACAATGTGGAGCCTTCACTGTCCCAAGCCCGCATTAATACGAAAAAGTTCGTACAGGTGCTCTATATGGAAGCAAAACGACTATTGCATTAAGAGAAAAAGCACCTGCATCTCCCCATGTACCTATTACTCGGAGATAAAACAGGTGCCCATCGTTGATGATTAGATATCCCTTTAATCCAGACTCTTTCCCTGCCACTCCATAGCTTCCAAGAGATCTACACCATCGGACAGCAGACGTTTCAAGACATTCAGTTCTTCCGAGCTGTAACGATTTAAAAATTGAAATAACTGCTGCTGTACCTCAGCATGCAGCCGCTCATGTACAAGAAAGAGTTTTTTTCCCAACGGGGTTAACCGAAAATAAATTTCTTTCTTGTTGTCGTTAAGCTGGGTTCTGCGAATCCAGCCTTCCTTGAGCAGCTTGGTGCTGACTTTCGAAACTGTACCCTTGCTCAGCTCAATTCGATCCGCTAATGTCGTAACATTAATCGGCTCATGCCGCCCGATACAATCCATAACGTGCACATCCGTCATATTGAGCGAAGTCATTCCATCAAAGTGCTCGCGGATTTCTTCGAGAAAGGTCATGCTCTCTCTTTGCTGATGCTGCTCCCACTGATGATTCATCTTAATAAGCAAATCATAGACATGCTGAACCGATGTCGCCTTTTCCATACGAACAAGTAGTCACTCCTTTGGCATACTCCTCCTTTCATTATAGCCCACATTTGTTTCACAAGAAACAATATGGTCATGTTATGAACATACCCTTTCCCCTTTATACCAATGTGGCAATGCCTTCCTTAATCACACTCAATATATCCGTTTGTTTCATAGAAATGGCCCAAGCGATATACCCATCCGGACGGATGAGAACCGTATGCACATCTCTCCATCCCACGGGCACTTCCTCGGCTACGGCCTCCACATATGAAATATGTGAAAGTGAGCTATGGTGAAACTCATTCGATACCTCATTATCCTTTGCAAGATGGAGAAGTACAAAGCGGCCTTCATGAAGAAGATCGTAAGCATACGTTGTCATTCCGTCAGGCAAATGCAATTCAAAATCAGCAAACCGTTTCCCGTTCAGTGGATGCTGCGGTATATTGCTAGCCGCTGGATAACATACATCCAGTGCACTAATCTGCTCTGCCATAGATTGATTAATTTCCGGATGGCGGAACCATTCCTCATGCAATTGGCGGTGTGCCAATACAGCAGGCGTAAAGTCCAATAAACAGGTCTGAACCTCGGTATTCCGTAAGAACTGCGTATTAACCGGATAACGTTCGTCATGATAGCTACTCAGCAGCGTGTCTGGAGCCCAGCCACGAATCATTCCGGCCAGCTTCCATCCCAGATTTACCGCCTCTTGCAAGCCAACATTCATTCCCTGTCCACCTGCCGGGAAGTGGATATGCGCAGCATCACCTGCTAGTAGGATTCTCCCTTTACGATAGGTCTGCGCCTGCCGCGTTGCATTTCCGAATCGAGATAACCAGCGAGGATTGGATACGCCAAGATCTGTACCGAGCAGATCATACAGTCCTGTCTGCACTTCTTCCAGCGTCACAGGTTCGTCCTTCGGAATCTCCATCATTCGCGGTGTAGTCAAAATAACCCGATAAATATCTGGATACACGGGGGCAATCATCACCCCACCTCGTTCACTATATTCGGAATGTACGCCACTTTCAGGCGGATTGGCTAACTCTACATCCGCCAATACAGCGGTCAGAGTCGTATCCGTGCCCGGAAAAGCAATCCCGGCTTGTTTACGCACGATACTCCCAGCCCCATCCGCTCCTACGACATAAGCAGCATTCATTACCGATACATTGGCTTGTGGTCCAGATGCGCATACACTCACCACCTCTACGCCCTGCTCGTGCTCTCGCACAGATACCACTTCCATGCCACGATGGACGACAACTCCCAGCTTGAGCGCATGCTCCTCGATCACTTGCTCTGTAATCACCTGTGGAATAAACAACGTATAATTAGAAGAACTATCAAGCACAGAAAAATCCAAGCGGGTATTCAGCATTGAAAAGTGACCCGTACGTATAGGTCTGCCGCACTTCATAAACCGCTCCTTCAATCCGCGCATATCAAACATCTCAAGCGTCCGTGGATGTAGCGTAAGCGCACGCGACTGACCACTAGGCTCCTCTAAACGTTCAATTACACATACGCTTACGCTTGCTAATGCCAACTCAGCAGCTAACCACATTCCAACAGGTCCGCCGCCTACTACAATCACTTCGTAATCCATGTTCACACCCCTATCTAAAATCTTTATTTCCACCACCTAATTGTTTCACACGAAACAATATATACATACAGAAAGCTCCCCTTAACATTTCCGCATGTACGAAACAACATATACATCCGTCGTTTATTGTTTCTATCGAAACAATATTATTGTAATTTAATCGAGAACAATTATCAACCACTTTATTAAAAACATTTCTACCCTTTACATTAAATCATGCATCCATTTACATTTTATAAAATATAATTGTATAATCGTTAAATGAGACTAAGCTAGAACAAACTCTCCATAGAAGGGATGATCATACATGTCGGATGCCAATCAATTATTCGGTCAAGCACTGGTTAAATCACTGCTCGGGGAACGTGGACATATTCGAGTAGCTCGGGCTTTACCAGACATTGACGTTGAGCTGGCAGGGAAGAAACATGCAGAAATGCCCTACAGCATTTATCAACTACTGAAGCATATGATTTACTGGCAGCAATTTATGCTGGAGCATTTGGAAGGACGGAAGCCCCAGCTTCCGGGCAATGTCATGGAAAGCTGGCCCGAAGAGACTGGACCGCAAAGCAAAGAGGCATGGCAGGCTGTCATTAACGAATTTTTACAGGGCGTAGATCAAGCTGTGCAGATTGCCGAAACCGCGCAACTGGATGATTCACTAGCTCATTTCCCAGGTGAAACGAAAGCAGGACTGCTGCGAAATATCGCTTCCCACAATTCATATCATTTGGGTGAAATCGTACTGCTACGCCGGATCTATGGAGCTTGGCCACCACCAGGAGGCGGCTTTCCAGCTTAAAGGCAACACCACCGCTCTAATCAAATTCCTTCCATCCGCCGCTTCATACCTCCATCATTGCATTGGGATTTAGGCACCGCGAGGAACTCGCTCGCGTACCTTATATGGGAACCCGCTAACTCGACTTGAAGCCGTTCATCCGTAATCAAGTGCAATCCGAATAACGGTTCCCATGATGCAAGATCAAAGAGAGGTTTCGAGGTTATGGTGAGACACTTATATTTAAATCGTAATATCGCCTGTATGATCGTGATCAGCCTTATTGCTAACATGAGTGGAAGTATGATCCTTCCACTCTTTGCTATTTATGTAGAGCAATTCGGGATATCCGTACTCGGCATGAGCATTTTATTTTCTCTGTTTTATGTGGGGAGATTTCTTGGTGGAGGCTTGGCAGGACGAATTTATGAAAAGATTGGCGCAAAATGCTTGGGGTTGAGCTTGCTTATTGCTGAAATCGCTTGTATGCTCCTGTTTCCAATTGCAACAAGTTTCATCATTTTATCCATACTGAGACTCCTTCAGGGCTTGGTAGCTATAGGGCTAACCGTCTTTGTAAGAGTCACGATCAACCATATGAGCACCCCAGAGAATCGAGGTACGCTCAATGGATATATCGGCAGCAGTGAAGGCGCCGGTATGATTTTGGGGCCTCTTATGAGTGGAGCTATTGTTTCTTATTTTTCTTTATCCATTCCGTTTTATTTCGTTGCTATTTTCTCATGTATATCCTTCGTTGCCGTTTCAAGAATGACTTTCCTCCGTTCTCCCTTAAAGCCACAAGAACAGCATTCGCCCCATCTAGAACCCAAAGGAAAAACCATGTTAACGAAACAGTTACTTGTCTATTCTACCGTTCATTTTCTTGAAATGAGTGCATTCGCTATATTTTTAACGTACTTCTCCATATATGCAACCTACAAGCTCCATTGGAGCCCCGCAGAAATTAGCTTAGCTTTTACAATTATCGGCATATCGACCTTCATCTCAGCGCCCTTTATTGGCAAAATATCTGATCTACTTAAGGATCGCTTGATGCTTTGTATCCTCGGTCTATTGTTGATCATGGTGGAAATCATCTTATTTCTTTGGTTCACAGAACCGTGGATCGTATACTTAGGGATGTTCATCGGAGGTATAGGAGGAGCCAGCTATCTGGATTCCTTTTACTCACAACTAGGGGACGTTATTCCTGAGGAGAATAGAAGCTCATTTATCGGCAATGTCGTATCTTTGTCCGAATTGGGGGCCATTGTGTCTCCGATCATCGCAGGGGCACTCATGGAACGATTTAGCATCAACACTCCCTTTTACTACAATTTGATTTTGGTGTTGATTGCTATGGTTATCCAATATGTCATTCGATTCAAGTCGAAATCTATAAGAAAAAGGCCACTTGCTTAAGCAAGTGGCCTCCTTTCTTTCTCACAGCTCCAACTCAACTGCAACCCCAAAATGATCCGATACAACTGGTCCAGTTTTCCCGTTCAGTACAACGGTTGAGGATTGAACCTGTACAGCCTTATTGGAGAAGATAAAGTCAATACGGAGCGGCTCCGCATTACTTTCCCAACCAGCAATAGCTTTAATCACCGTGTGGCCATCATCACGTACTGCTGCATTCGGATAGGTGTCCGACCAGCCGGATTGCAGTACATAGTCATATCCTTCTCCGCGCACTTCAGCCGCGTTGTTGAAATCACCCATCATGAACACAGGAGTCGGAGCAAAAGAATGTAGCACTTTGGTTGTACGATCCCATAGTCCACGGAAGGATTCTTCATCATTCCACCAGTTAAAATGTCCACTTACAAACCAGGCCTGCACTCCGTCCACCACAGTTTGAATACCGACAATTTTACGTGAGCGGTAGTTGTCATAATCCTGTAGCGAGGAAACATATTCGTTCACCGTAGCTGTAATCGGTGTTTTCGACAGAATCGCCAACCCCTCGTCGTATTTGGCAAAACCAACATGCGCGGGAGCCCACGTCCAATGATAGCTATCAGACAATAGCCCGTTCAGCACATAAGCATAGTTATCACGCTTAATGACAACTTCAGGATCTGCGCTATGGTAAGTGCCCAAATCGTCCGCTGACAAAGGAGCCTCTTCCATAGACTGGTTCACTTCCTGTAAAGCAATGACATCAAACTGCTGTTCATCAATAAAAGCAGCCAGTTGCTTTAGCTTATCGTGCTGGTTTTCTTCCATCCAAGCATGTGCATTTAAGGTTAACAACTTCAAAGTAATCACCTGTTGAGTATGTCTTGTATATCTGATTTAAGCACATCAGCCTTCGGTCCGTAAACCGCCTGCACCCCATTATCTACTTTTATCAAGCCCAAGGCACCCAGCGCTTTCCACGTTTTTTCGTCCCCAACGGCATCTGTATCCTTAACCGTCACACGCAGACGGGTCATGCAAGCGTCCACCTCGACAATGTTCTGCTCACCCCCAAGTGTCTTGATGATATCCGTAGCCAGTTGATTTTGAGTGGAAGTAGCTGCCACACCCTCTGTCTTCGTACTCCCTGCCTCGGAAGTCCCTTGGGGCTCCTCATCCGTATAGTTCCCCAGTCTTCCCGGCGTAGCCATTTGGAATTTACCGATCATAAAATAAGCGATAAAGTAGGTTGCTACCGCAAACACCACGCAAGTCAGCACGAAGTTAATAATATCCTGCACCAACCCCGCATTTATAGACAACGGCATTCGGGTCAGCAGTTCAATCATACCAAATGAATGTAAACGCAAATGTATGATGTCGGCCATTCCGAACGCAATACCGGTAAGAATAGCATAAACCACATACAGCACAGGCGCCACGAACATAAACATGAATTCCAGTGGCTCCGTTACCCCTGTTAAAAAAACAGCTGCGGCTGCCGAAAAGATCATCGACTTGTACTTGCCGCGTTTGTCTTTGTCTACACGGCGATACATAGCCACCGCTAGTCCCATAAGGATACCTGCTCCACCAATCATTTGTCCTACCTTGAAGCGGGCAGGCGTCACGCCTTCCAACAAGCTATTGTAGGCTGTCGGATCGGTACCACGAAGCGCACTCAGGTCACTTGCCCAAGCCAGCCACAGCGGGTCTTGCCCGGCAACGACACTTCCTGCCCCGGAACCTGTAAGCGTTGTGTAAACGCCTCCAAGTTGAGTATAGTTAATAGGAACGGTCAGCATATGATGAAGTCCAAAAGGAATCAGCAGTCTTTCCAGTGTACCATAGACAAATGGTGCTACAAAAGGAGCCGATTCTCCCGAAGTCGCCAACCAAATGCCGAACTGATTAATCCCCCCCCTGGACAAATGGCCAGACGGCAGACATGATCAAACTTACGATGACAGACCATAAAATCACGACAAAAGGAACAAAACGTTTACCGTTAAAAAAGGCTAAAGCGTCCGGCAGCTTGCGGTAATTATAGTACTTGTTAAATACCACCGCCCCGACGAATCCGGAGATGATACCGACAAACACGCCCATGTTGAGTGCGGGTGCTCCTAAGACAGAGGTGAAATAACCACTGACCGGAATCGATGCACCGAAGAGTGTATGGGTGGTTGCTCCCTCCTGGGTTAACATCTTCGATGATACGCCCAAAATCGTCCCTGTTGAAATATTGATGAGAACAAAGGCAATTAAAGCCGCAAAAGCCCCGCCCGCCCGTTCCTTAGCCCAGGAACCACCTATCGCTACCGCAAATAGAATGTGTAAGTTATTGATAATACCCCAACCCAAATTCTCCATGACCCCGCCGACGGTCAACCAGAAATGAATATCGCCAGCCAACATCGCCACTACTTTACCAAGCGAAATCATAATCCCGGCCGCCGGCATAACAGCAACAACCACAAGCAGTGCCTTCCCAAGCTTTTGCCAAAAATCAAATGATAGAAGTTTTTTCATGCTCGTTCAGTCTCCATCCCTTATAGTATGTATAGCATGGGTAGTACTCAAAAAATATTATGCAATCGGTTGCACAATTATTATAATGATATCGCTTTCTATTAGCAATACCCTAATTGTAAATACCTTGGTTAATAATGATAGAAACACTCGAAAAAACCGCGAATTTGTTGATTTTCGAGCAATATCGTATGATAGAACATAATATTTCCTGCTTGAGATAGCAAAAGGAGACGAAGACGATGGCAGTAACCATCAAAGATGTCGCAAAACGTGCTAATGTTGCTACCTCCACCGTATCCCGCGTCATTCAAGACAGCCCCAAAATCAGCGAAGCTACCAAGTTACGTGTCCGTAAAGAAATGAAGGCGCTTGGCTATGAACCCAACTATTCAGCTCAGAGTCTGGCTAACCGAGTCACACAGTCGATAGGCATTATTATGCCTGAATCGGATGTGGCGATCTTTCAAAATCCTTTCTTTCCGGAAAGTCTTCGCGGGATCAGCGAATGGGTGAACGAGCACAACTATACACTGTCGATTGTCACAGGCAAAACGAATGATGAATTGCTATCCCGCGTAAAGCTGATGACCCGGACCGGACGCGTTGACGGCTACATTGTCCTGTACTCCAAGCAAAAGGATAGCATCGTGGAGTATCTTCACAAAGAAAAAATTCCCTATACCGTAATCGGCAAACCTCAACAGTTTGTCAGCGAAACCACCCATGTAGACAACGACAACTACCAGGCTGCCAAGGATGTGGTCACTTATTTGACTGGGCTGAATCATCAGCGCATTGCTTATGTTGGCGGTGATCAGGAACACATCGTGAATCTTGAAAGACTCCGAGGCTACCAAGATGCGCTACGAGAGGTTGGCTTGCCTCTACCGAAGGAATACGTGGTCAGAGAGCCCTTTAATCTGGAGGACATGCGCGCGTTATTGCAGGCTACCCCGCCGCCTACTGCGATGATCGTTAGCGACGACCTTGTAGCCATGGCCGTACAGAAAATGCTTGCCCAGTTAGGCGTGTCCATGCCAGAGCAGTTATCCATGGTGAGCTTCAATAATCTAATGCTGGCTGAGCTGATGAATCCTCCTCTTACATCCGTGGATATTGATATCTTTACTCTGGGTTATCAGGCTGCCAAAAGCCTGATTGAAAAAATTGAGGACCCCAAGGAACTGACCAAACACATCATTGTGCCCCACCGAATCGTGGAGCGCAAATCCAGCCAGGTACTATGAATCTCTAAGAAATGGACAAGAACTGATTTTGTGGATATCCATAAAATCAGTTTTTTTGCGTTGACAGGGCAAACGGTTGCACTATATACTGAACTCGCTCATATATTGGTCTCGTTAAAACAACGATCTCATTTTCCGAGAGGGGTACGCACTCATGGTTTACAACCGATTATTTGACGTAGATAGTTGGAAGCTGACAACACACGCTCTACATAGCACACACATGCGATTACAGGAAAGCTTAACGTCCATAGGCAACGGTTATATGGGCATGCGCGGCAATTTCGAAGAAACGTATTCAGGGGATCATCATCAGGGAACTTATATCTCCGGTGTATGGTTCCCCGACAAAACAAAGGTCGGCTGGTGGAAAAACGGCTATCCTGAGTATTTTGGTAAGGTCATCAATGCCATGAACTTCATCGGCATCAATCTGATCGTAAACCAAGAGGAAGTAGACTTATTTACGGCACACATCAGCGATTTCGTGCAGGAGTTGGACATGAAACAGGGGATCCTGCGACGCACCTGCACCGTGAACGATCAGGTTCGTATCACTACGGAGCGTTTTCTGAGCATCACCACTCGTGAGCTATGCCTGATTGATTACCAAGCAACGAATATAAGTGAGCAACCTCTAACTATAGAGCTTGTCCCCTATTTGGACGGCAATACGAAGAATGAAGACACGAACTATGATGAGGTTTTTTGGCTGGAGGAGGCCCGAGAGGTTCAGGAACAATTCATCAGCCTGTCCACAACAACTATAGATAATCCCTTCGGTATTCCGCGCTTTACCGTAAACGCTACCATGGGTATTGTGACCGAGGGACAGGATCAGCAGACGACGGAAGAGGGCTTTCTGTATGCTGCTCGCCACTATCAATACAGCGTTGCTCCGGGCGACAGTATCCAGCTGCAAAAATTTGTGGCTGTTACCACTTCACGGGATATGGAAAAGGACGCACTGATTCCACAAGCTGAACGCATCGCCGTAGAAGCTGTGAACAAAGGCTACACTTCTCTTAAACAGGAGCATGTCGCAGCTTGGGCCCGACGTTGGGACAAAGCAGATGTAGAAATAGAGGGCGATACGGAGGCCCAACAGGGAATACGCTTTAACATTTTCCAGCTGTTCTCTACGTACTACGGTGAAGATGCCCGTCTGAACATTGGTCCCAAGGGTTTTACAGGTGAAAAATATGGCGGTGCCACCTATTGGGACACAGAAGCATATGCCGTACCTATGTACCTGGCGCTCGCAGACCCGGATGTAACCCGAAATCTGCTGTTGTATCGCTATCAACAACTTGAAGGTGCCAAGCATAACGCGACCCAGCAAGGACTTCGGGGTGCACTGTACCCTATGGTCACTTTTACGGGTGTGGAATGCCATAATGAATGGGAAATTACCTTCGAGGAAATTCATCGTAACGGTGCCATTGCCTATGCCATTTACAATTACACCAACTATACGGGTGACTTGACCTATCTGCATGACTACGGCGTAGATGTACTGGTCGAAATTAGCCGCTTCTGGGCCGACCGGGTTCATTTTTCCAAAAGTCAGCAGCAGTATATGATCCACGGGGTTACCGGGCCAAACGAGTACGAAAATAACGTCAATAACAACTGGTATACCAACACGCTGGCTGCATGGGTTTTGAAATATACATTATCGGTCTTGCCTCAAATTTCGACTGAGAAAGCGCAGCGCCTGGCAGTTACGGCTGATGAGCTTGCACATTGGCAGGATATCGTCACTCACATGTATTATCCCTATGATGAGGAGCGGGAAGTCTTCGTACAACACGATACCTTTATGGATAAGGATTTGCAGCCTGTATCCGCCCTTGATCCCAGCAACCTTCCACTGAACCAGAAATGGTCATGGGATAAAATCCTGCGTTCATGCTTCATTAAGCAGGCAGATGTGCTGCAAGGACTGTATTTCTTTGGAGACCAGTTCACACTGGAGGAAAAAGCGCGCAATTTTGCATTTTACGAGCCCATGACTGTTCATGAATCCAGTCTGTCTCCTTCTATACACGCCGTGCTGGCCGCCGAACTCAAAATGGAGGAAAAAGCAGTCGAGATGTATAAGCGGACGGCCCGTCTGGATCTGGATAACTATAATAACGATACCGAAGACGGCCTTCATATCACTTCCATGACGGGAAGCTGGCTGGCGATTGTACAGGGATTTGCCGGGATGAGAACCTATAATGAAACATTAAGCTTCTCCCCCTTCCTGCCTCAAGACTGGAACAAGTATACGTTTAAAATCAACTATCGCGGTCGCTTGTTAAGTATTCTCGTACAGGAAAATGAAGTGAACATAACCCTGTTGGACGGAGAACCGCTGACGCTGGAGCTGTATGGACAGCCAACGCACATTACCAGTGGGCAGACGTTAATGACAAACAGCATTTCATAAATCGGGCAGACAGGGGGGAAAGCAAATGAAGGCAGTCATTTTCGACTTGGACGGAGTCATTACAGATACCGCCGAATATCATTTTCAGGCATGGGGCAGCTTGGCGGCAGCGCTCAGCATCCCTTTTGATCGGGAATTCAATGAACAGTTAAAAGGAATCAGCCGTACGGAATCGCTCGACAAAATACTGGCGCGCGGTAACCTGTCCGATACGTTTTCAGAAGAAGGCAAGCAAGAACTAGCCACACGGAAAAATACGGAGTATCAGCGACTCATCTCAGCTGTAACTCCCTCGGACATTCTTCCAGGCATTAAAGCGCTTCTGACAGAACTTCGTGAAGCCCGAATCGGCATCGCTCTGGCCTCTGCAAGTAAAAATGCAGCGTTTATCCTGGAGCGACTGGAGCTGGCGTACTATTTTGACAGTGTGGTGGATGTTACCGCCATTCGGCATGGCAAGCCTGACCCGGAAATTTTCCTCACTGGAGCTGCAAATCTGGGCGTTCAGCCTGCCGATTGTATCGGTATAGAGGACGCACAGGCTGGCATACAGGCGATCAAGGGCGCCGGGATGTTTGCGGTCGGTGTAGGAACACCTTCACAAATGCAAGGGGCAGATATCGTGGTAGCCACGACTGCCGAGCTTTCTCTGAGCATGTTGGAGGCCCATTTTTACGAGTTCAAAAAGTGACTCCACTCGGAGGGATTTATATGGCGTTATCTCTAGGATAGAGTACCCTCGCCTCATAAGTATGACCAAAAACGGACACCACTGGTGTTCGTTTTTGTTTACATATACCCAAAAAACTCCCTCTGTCTCTCGCGTCTTCAGCTCCTCTATCGTTGAACACATTAGATTACCATTCCATGAATATTTATTACCATTTTACACATATTACATGCATAACTTTTGAAGGAGGAGGAGTCATGGCAAGATCACTCGAGGCGAAATTGGACCATCTACAAAAGACCCTGGGTCATCTTCCTGATGTCGTCTTCAAGAAAATGAATGTGGGTCAAACGGGAATTCATGTAATTATGATCTATCTCTCTGGTATTGCGGATACGAGCATCATTAACGAACAAATCGTCAAGCCGCTCATTTTAACTGGAATTCGTGAAAGTCACTCCCAAGTTAATCCCGAGAAAATAAAGGAGGAGCTGATACAACAGACAGCATTTACGATCGATATGGAAGAAGAGACAGACCTTGAGACGTGTGTACACGAAGTGTTATCGGGAAATACCTGTCTGCTGATCGAAGGAACCGATGAAGTCTTTTTTGCGTCTACGGGCCAGTTTCCGTCGCGAAGTGTCGATGAACCAAGCACTGAAACTTTGGTTAGAGGACCGAGAGAAGGTTTTATTGAAGATTTGCAAAGCAACCTGGCAATGGTAAGGCGGCATATCAAAGATCTAAGTTTCAAAATAGATAAAATGACCATAGGAAGGAGATCCTCACGGAAGTTAGCGATCTTGTACATATCAGATATCGCAAATCCGGAGCTAGTTCAGGAAGTTAAACGAAGAGTCGAAACGATTGATGTGGACGATGCTTCCGATACCGGGATTATTGAGCAATGGATTGAGGAACATTCATGGTCTCCGTTCCCACAGATTCAAGCCTCTGAACGCTCGGATAAAGCTATAAATGCTTTAATGTCCGGAAGAGTTGTCATTATGCTTGATGGCACTCCTTTTGTCCTGATTGCTCCCATGACCTTCTGGATGCTGGCTCAATCCCCAGAGGATTATTACGAGCGTTTTCCTTTAGGAACATTTTTCCGCATGCTTCGTTTAACGGCTCTGTTCATTGCAACATTCCTGCCTTCGCTGTACGTTGCTCTTATTTCTTTTCATCCTGGATTAATCCCACCTGAGCTAGTGATGTCTATCGTTGCCTCAAGGGAAGGGATTCCTTTTCCCGTTTTTGTGGAAGCTCTAATTATGGAGTTAGCATTGGAAATACTGCGCGAGGCAAGTCTACGGCTACCTAAAGGCATAGGACAAGTCATCGGGATTGTAGGCGGTCTTGTGATTGGACAAGCCGCTGTCGAGGCGGCGATCGTAAGTGCTTTTCTGATTATTGTCGTTGGTCTTACTGCCATTGCGTCCTTTGCAAGCCCGCAGTACAGCGGCAGTATTGGAATCCGGCTTCTTCGTTTCCCCATTATGATGATCGCAGGGATTTATGGGCTGTATGGAGTAATTTTAGCCTTTATTTGTTTAGGCGTACACATGGTCCAGATCAAAAGCTTTGGAGTTCCTTACATGTCACCCCTAGCCCCAATTCGGCTAAGAGATCAACAAGATACTTTGGTTCGGGTTCCTTTTAAATATCTCAAAAAACGCCCTATGATGCTAAAGACACAGGACGAAATACAATCTAACAGAAAAAGGAAGTAAACCTATGCTCTCTTACATCTTTCTGTTTCGTCGAACCCTATGGGCGCAAAAATGCTTTGCTGCATGGATCGCATGTGCTGCTCTCCTCACCGGTTGTTGGGATAGCAGAGAGATCGATAACTTGAGTATTATTCAAGGCGTCGCCATTGATACGGATCAGCAGGATATGCTGGAACTTACCTACCAGCACTTAATAGCGCAGAAATCCAGAAAAAATATGTATAGCAACGTAACAACCTTTAACAAAGATTCAATCCAGTCTGCTTCCAGGGAACAGGCCAAGCAGGTATCCCGTGCTCCTTTATATAGTTTTATTCGCTTAATTTTGATTAGTGACCAAGCTATACAAAAAACAAGAATCGACCAATTGTTAGATACGTTTACTCGCTCCTATAAACCGAGTCGAAAATCACTTGTTATGATCGTAAAAGGCAATGCGAAAGAAGCGCTCAATAAGATTGGCAAACATAAAGAGATACCTTCCATTGACCTTGAAGCATTGGCCAAAAATAGTGATTTCAACTCAAAAATACCTTATAGAATAACATTAGGGGAAATGTCTACACATATCTCACAAGGAGCTGACTTCCTCATTCAATGCCTAGAAAGCAATGACGGCAATCACTTCTCAGGAGCAGCTCTGGTCAGCGGCAAAACGAAGAAATTTGCTTATTGGCTGGACGAAGAGGATGTTATCGGGATCAACTGGATGCTGGGAAAAACGAAGGGTTCCATTATTAAAGTTGAGGACCCAAAGACGAAACAACACATGGTCTTTGAAGTTGAGGATGCCCATAGTAAACTTATTCCCCACCTTAATGGACAGGATCTCTCATTCACAGTTCGTATCAAAACAGATATCAAGCTAAACGAAAACTCGGTTACTTCTGTGGACTTCCTGAAGGAATCATTCATCCGAACCGCCAAAGAAGCAGCGCAAGATGAAATCAAACAGACCATATCCCAATCGCTAAACACACTTCAGAAAGAAATGAGAGCAGATGTAGTCGGTTTTGGCACAAAAGTAAAAGTGAACTATCCCGCTTACTGGGATCGGGTAAAGGAAAATTGGCAAAATACATTCAGTCAAATACCAATCGATGTTCAGGCCGAAGTACAGATTAAACGAACAGGTGCTTATACAAAAGGAGAGGAAGAGTAATGTCCAACATACCTTCCATGAAACAGGAAAAAATCTCTACCCTTCAAGCCTTACTTACAGTCACTTCGACCGTGTACGCTGTGGGAATTGTCAGTTTGCCAAGAACCATCGCGGAAAAGACACAAACGCCCGACGTGTGGCAGGGACTTTTGCTGGCAAGTCTGCTTGGGGTAGGCATCGTTTTTATCCATTTTAAACTGTGCCGGAGATTTCCAGGGAAGACGTTCTATGAGCTCAATCCTGTGATCGCGGGTAAATTCATCGGCCTGCTCATCAATATTGCATTTATTGTACATTGCACGATGATATGCTCTTTTGTATGTAGAATGATGGCGGAATTCCTCAAAGGTCTTGCACTGGAGAGAACCCCAATAAGTATGATTCTCTTACCGTTTCTTCTGCTTATTGGGTATTTGACCTGGGGCGGTCTCCATGCAATGGTTCGATTGATCGAACTTTTTTTCCCTTTAACCCTTATTGTTTTTTTATTGTTGGTCGTTCTTAATGTCAACCATTTCAATCTTGATAATTTGCGCCCTGTTTTCCATAAAGGATGGCGACCAATCTTTGAATCACTTAAAGTTATACCTTTCTCTACATTGGGTTTTGAATCCATCCTTATATTAACTAATGTGATGACCCACCCCAAAAAAGCATGGAAGGCTGGGTCAATCGGCTACTCGATTGCAATGGGTTTGTATATTTTAATGGTAACGATGGTCGTCGGCTGTATGTCAGTTGAGGAAGTTTCCCGACTGCAATGGCCAGTCGTTTCTTTTGCACAGCAAATTGAATTCCCCGGCGCGTTCCTGGAACGATTTGAAATATTATTTATCATTTTGTGGACGATCAAAATTTTCATGACCGCCTCAAACTATTATTTCTATATTGTAACGGGGATCAGCCAGCTCACCCAAAAGTGGAACGGGTATATCTGTTATCTCCCGTTAATTATATTATTTTGCCTGAGCATGTATCCCCAAAATTTTGTTGAGATAGGCAACTTCGATAAAATAATAGGTTATTTTGGAATTGCTGTATGCGCAGTAGTACCCTTGGTGCTTCTTGTTATCTCTATGGTCTTCCATCGAACAGAGAATCCGGATGGGAAACAATAGAGAATGCCTCCCCGCTCTTGCCAATGAATCAAACCCCTTATGCTATAGCGTAAGGGGATTTTTACTTTTTACCCGATGGTTATTCTTCGGAATTTTCCAACTGCTCCCTCCACTCAATTTATATCCGTGAACTGATATAATGGAAGAGTTAAGCAGTCATCGGATTAACTATTCTCTCTTAGGAGACTAATGCATATGAAACCAACCTATCTTATGGATGATATACAGTGGCAACAGCTTATCCAAAACGTGGCTGACCATTTTAATGATGTGACGATCAAACGAGGTTTCCAATATTTTAAGCAAGGAAAGGTAAAAGAATTCGTAATGCCTGATGCCGATCATATTGCAGCTGTCGTGGATGGAAGCGAGCTATACGAGGTGGATCTCCACTTGAGCGCTTTTGCTGCCAGCAGATGTACATGCCCTGTCCACGCCAACTGCAAGCATATGATCGCCGTACTACTGAATTACGCGAATGAACAGGAACGTTCTGTACATGCTTTAGTGAACGCTCATTCGGCGGGATTCACTCGATTGGCGACAAAAGCTGACACGCGTAACACACCTCCTTCCCGGTCGAATCTTTCACCGGATCACAAGGAAACAACAAGAAACGCCCTCAGTAAAACTGCAAGTAAAATACCGGACATGCCCATTTCAGAGTGGCATGATCTGTTCGATCAGTGTATCGCCCTTAACCATGTAAACACACAAAACTCCCAATTTGTCCAAAGCGCTTTAGCCTCGATCTATGCTGTGAAGCCGCCGCTTTCACCCGGCATGCAACAGCTATACGGACTGCATGCTCATCTGCGTGTGCTGGAAAAGCTGGTACCTCAGTCTTCCATGCCAGGCTATCCCTCTCATACCTATATGGGGTATTACACGCAAATTGCTGCCGATGAGCTTAAAGAAGCGATCGAGCGTGATTTTGAGAGTCCACTGGAGCTGACCGATGAACCGATGCAAGAAGCCCGTATCGCAGAAACCTTAGCCTATTTACGCCGAAAAATGCTGACAGAATCGCGTAACGGTACTTATTTTTCAGACGCGTATTATCAGTTTTGGTTGTACTGGGTGCATCCCGCAAGACAGGACGCCAGCATATATACGGAGGAATTACAGCATTTGCAGGCGGCTGAGGAGGATCTCGGCACTACTTTAGCAAGGCTTCCGTGGATGTTGGCTCGCAGCTGGATGCATATTTTCCAATCGCAGGATAATGAAGCCTGGGTACTTCTTCAGGAGGCGGAACGAGTTTTCCCACTAAAAATCTCTTCCAGTCAATTGCTTTTGTTCTTACAGGCGTTGCGGAAAGCCGAGGATTGGGCACGTCTCAAGGACGGATTGCGACATATCGGTCCCCTGCTTCACAGTCATCGGGATGACCATTTACAGGATTATATGCATAATTGGGATCTGGTTTTGCAGCACCTTCCAGAAGCGGAGCAGGACATGTGGGACACGCTGGTGGGTATGCTTCCATTTGCCGGGGGGATGTATGAAGAGGCACTGCTTGCTCACGAGAAATGGCGGTCATGGATCGACTATCAGCTGAGCATACGCAGTGAACCTTTGAGTTTTCGAGTGAGCGTGTTACAGCCCATTGAAAAGAACGCGCCTGAGTTACTACTTCCCTTTTACCATCAAGCGGTAGAACGCTATGTGCTAGAAAAAAACAGAGCCAGCTATAAAGCAGCAGTCAAGCTGTTAAAGCGGCTGTTCAAGCTGTACAAGAAAATGAAGCAAGAATCACGCTGGGAGCTGTTCTTTACGACCTTCACCAGCCGTCATAGCCGCCTGCGGGCGCTACAGGAGGAATTGCGGAAAGGGAAATTGTTATCATGAGCCAATATACCGAAACGATTACCGTGCATATCCAATTAACTACCTATGGAGACGCGCTGATCTATGGCGATTCCTCCATGAACTATAGCATTTCCGGCCAAATTCTGAAGCAGCGTTTGTTTGCTTGGCATGAGGCTTCGTTTTATGGCACCGAGCTGGAGATTCAACATGTTCAAGACACGGATATTATCCTGCTGCCTTCGGAGCAGGTGATTCCTTTTCTGGCAGAGCGCGAGCTTCTAAAGCATATCGAATGGATCTGGGACGAGGCCCATGCCCCATGGCTTCAGCTGATCCCTTCGCTTGCTCACTGTATTGAAGCGAAAGCCTATGTGCCCAGCTTCACGGCGTTCCAGGCAGGGAAGCTGCAATGGGAATGGGATGCGGAAGCACTGGAAAACATCCAGCCGGCAGAGCTTGCTTTGCTAGGCAACTTGGAGAAGGACGAACAAGATGGGCTGATAGCGGCGTTCTCGGCTGCCGTATTTCAACGCTGGTACGGCACCGAAGCGGAAGCCGCCGATTTGCGAAGAGAATATCCGATTCTCTTCGCCTCCAACCGCCCAGCCGCGGCGGGTCTAGACGCGCGGGCCTGGCTCATCGCCATCGGCTGGAAAGCCGATACCGCGCCCTTTCGGCCGCTTCTGCAACTGCTGGAGCCAGAGCTGGAGGACGACGAGCCGTCCTGGCAGCTCAAGCTTGTGTTGCAGGACAAGCAAGACCCGGCGTTGCTGGTGTCTGTACAGCTCGCCGATGATGGGTACGCATCCGGCTCATGGCCCGATGCCTGGACAGCACATGTCCGTGAGCGCTCAGCCGGGTGGCTAGAAGGCTTGACCTCGATTTTGCCTGCCGGGCAGCGTGCCGGAAGCCGTGATGACGTGCTGAATCGCCCGCTCTCCGACGAAGCGGCGTGGCAATTCCTGACGACCGACAGCCAGCGTCTGCTGGAAAGCGGTTGGCAAGTGCTGCTCCCGGCTTGGTGGGAGGCAGCTACCCGCAAGAAGCCGAAGCTGCGGGCCAAGGTACGCCCGGGCGAAGGGGCGGGAGAGCGCACGAAGGGCAGCTCGCTGTTCGGACTGGACTCGATTGTCCAGTTCGATTGGCGCGTTGCCATTGGCGATGCCGATCTGAGCGAGTCAGAATTCGCCGAGCTGGTCGCTCGCAACGAGCGCTTGGTGCGCTTCCGCGGGCAATGGATCGCGCTCGACCCTGCGCTGCTGGCGCAGATCCGCCGGGCCATGGCCGGGATCGACAGCGCTCAGGGGTTGTCCTTTCAGGACATCTTGCAGCTGCACCTGCTCGGCAACGCCGACGAGCCTGAAGGCGACGCCTCGGGTGAGCAGCCGGAGGATGCGGCACGCTTCCGGCTGGAAGTCGAGCTGAATGCCCATCTGCTGAAGCTGATCAGCCAGCTCGGACGGCAGTCAGAATGGCCTGCATTGGACGTGCCGGACGGGCTGCAAGCCGAGCTGCGGACGTATCAGAGGGACGGGTACGCATGGCTTGCCTTTTTACGGCGTTTTGGACTGGGGGCCTGTCTGGCCGATGACATGGGACTTGGTAAAACGGTGCAATTTATTACTTATTTACTGCACTTACAGGAAATTGCCGCTGAGACGGGTGTCCGCTCCAGTTCGCTGCTGATTTGCCCGACGTCGGTGCTGGGCAACTGGCAGAAGGAACTCAGCCGCTTCGCCCCTTCATTGAAGGTGATGCTGCACTATGGAAGCAGGCGGAAGCAGGGAGACTTGTTCCGTGAAGAAGTAGAGCAGGCTGATGTCATCCTGACCTCCTTTGCTACGGCAACCCTGGATCAAGAGCTGCTACAAAGCATGACCTGGGATTCGGTCTGCCTGGATGAAGCGCAAAACATTAAAAATGCGCAAACCAAGCAATCCACAGCCGTGCGCAGCTTTCCTGCACGTCATCGGATTGCGTTGACCGGGACACCTATTGAAAATCGATTGTCCGAGCTGTGGTCCATTTATGATTTTATCAATCCAGGTTATCTGGGCAGCTCACGCGCCTTTAGCAATCGTTTTATGAATGCTATTGAGAAGGAACATAACGAGCAGCGCACATTAGATTTGCAAAAGCTGGTTCAGCCCTTCATGCTGCGGCGCAAGAAGAAGGACCCTGCTATACAGCTTGATTTGCCTGACAAGAATGAGATGAAAACCTACATTCATCTGACCTCTGAGCAGGGCGCGCTCTATGACCAGATTGTCAAAGAGTTGATGGAACGGATGCAGAAGCTGGAAGGGATTGAACGGAAAGGAGCCATTTTATCCGCCCTTACCCAGTTGAAGCAGCTTTGCGACCACCCAGCCCTCTTAACCAAGGAGGCACTCCCGGATGCAGCGGCTTCCGGTTATAGTCAGTCCGATCTTGAGACGGTCATTAGCCGTTCATCCAAGCTAGAGCGCATTCTGGCTATGGTCAAGGAACTGCGGGAGGAGGGCGAGCGCTGCCTTATTTTTACACAGTATATTGGTATGGGGCAGATGCTCCAGCGGGTACTCGCTCAGGAGCTGCAAGAGCCTGTGCTCTATCTGAACGGTAGCACGTCCAAAACGGCGCGTGACCGAATGATTGATCAATTCCAATCTCACACGCTCCCCCCTGCCGAGCAGCCATCCGTGTTTATTTTGTCGCTCAAAGCCGGGGGGGTGGGTCTGAATCTGACGGCAGCCAACCACGTCTTTCACTTTGATCGCTGGTGGAATCCGGCTGTTGAAAATCAGGCCACAGACCGAGCCTATCGGATGGGACAAACGAAGGATGTACAGGTGCACAAATTTATCTCGCTGGGCACGCTGGAGGAACGCATTGATGAAATGCTGGAGAGCAAGCAGCAGCTTAGCGACCAAATCATAACCAGTACCGAAGGCTGGATTACTGAGCTGTCTACAGACGCGTTAAAAGACCTCTTTACGCTACGGCGCGAGTGGGCATAATGATGTCCCAAGTTCAATATATACCTATTTTTAAGAAGCAGTAGTTTATAGCACGGTCCAAAACTCCTTTGTGTGCATTTACTATCTCATCACAACAAAGGAGTTGATTTGAAGTGGCCATTCGTCCTCCACAAACGCTGAAATCTACGGGCAGAAAGGTTCCTGTTACGAGATATCGCAATGTGAGTCCAACACAAACCCTTCGTAGATTTACAGTTATCTGGGCTAACAATGATGGTGTACCTTTTAACACGTCTGGATTTTTTGCAACACTCCGGCGTTTAGATGGAACCTTTGTGCAAGCTGCAGGCTTCGACCGCTTTGGTACTGCCCGATTCAACAGAGTCCGCACACCTACGAACCAGCCTTATATTCTGCGTACTTTTAGAGATGATGGAGTATTATTCCGCGTTAGATCCGTACCTGCTGGCGTATCCTCATTTGTCGTTATTGGTTAAGCTCATACCGAACGCAGCCTAAACGTGGGTAACCAAAAAAGCAACCAGAAACAGAGCATATCTGTCCTGGCTGCTTTTTTATATGCCTACCTATTCGGAATCTTCTTCCACTATTGCATCTTTCGTAGCGGCTGTATTGTACACCGTTTTGAGCCAGTTTTCACTCGACCAGTTCAGCTTGCCTGCACCCGCTCCATCCTTGGCCTGCAATTGAGCAACCAGGTTAGCAGGGTCTTCGGCAGTATAGCTGTATGGCAACGTTGTGAACCCATTCCAAGAGAAGCCCTTGGCCTTCGCAGGATAAGGGGCTAACGGGCTATTCGCAGCTTCACTGCCTCCTCTGAATACGGTACCATTGTCGGAAAAGATAACCTCTTCGGCTTTGATTTTACCTGTGTAATCCGCTTTGTTAGGATCTTTTTGATTATTACGCACTGGAGAAAACACATCAATTAAATAAGACTTTTCTAGCAATACCGCGCCGTTTTCTGTTGAAATTGCACCATTACCCACGACATCAAAATGGTATCCCTTTGCGGCAATTGCTTTAGCCATGTCAGAAGTAATTCTTTTTTTGGCTCTGGCCAATCCGGCATCGTCCATAACGATGTTATATGCATGAGCATTACCACCACGCAAACGTGGCATACGGTCCTGAATATCCAGGTAGTAATTATGATGCAGCGTCACTTCCAAATCCGCATTGTCGCCTGCCATTTCCGTAGCACCGATCAGATGCGCTTTCTTTTGTCCTGCTGCAATATCAATGATATCTTCTTTACTCATGCCTACTGCACTGCTTCTCAGATAAGCGTACATAGGATAGGAAGACTTGTCTGCTTCCATCGCGTTGACTTGTTGGGTTACCCAGCTGTTGGAGCTGCGGTCATCTCCTTTGAACAAGGACCAGGAAATCGTAACTCCGTTACTACCTTTTTTCACATCTACCAGACCATCATAGGCTTTGTTAAATGTGCAATGGTCGATCCATACCTTGGAGCTTGCACCTTCGACAGTAATATAGTCCCAGTCATTCTTGTCATAGTTCCCTTTGGTTGCTTCATCCCACTCCCAAAGTTCATCAAATTCGAGGTTACGGAAAATCAAATTGGAGCTTCTTTTGATAACAAAGCCGGCATGTTTGATTTTCGCACCATTGGCCGAGAAAATCGTAACCCCATTCATATTTTCGATATAGACTTTGCTCACACCCGTCTTTTTCAGAACAGGATGCGTCTGTACAGGATTGTTGGCACTAAAAGGCATCACTCTGGCAGCACTAGGAATTTCATTCCAACCGAGATCAAGATCGTTCATAATCTCAATCACTTTGACCTTGCTGCCTTTCTTCAGTGCTTCGTTGAGATCTACAGCGTTGTAAACTTTTTTGTAGTTGGCATTTGTATCCGCAATGTTGCCACCACCTGTATTACCATACGAAAAGCCAGTCAAATTATAGTTATTTCTAGAGGTTACATCAGTGTCCACTTCAGGAGTCGGTTTTTCTGTACCTGGTGTTGGTTTCACAGGCAATGTTCCTGGATCTACCTCAGAAGAAGCACCGGATACAATCACATTATCGAATTCGGCAGCTGCTTTGGAGGTCACCAAACCAATGGCTCCAGCAGTGAGGCTGGTGTCTGTTGCGGACAGCTCCAGTTGATCATTGACATACATTTTGATTTCCGAACCGGATAGTTCCAGCTTTACTTTGTACCATGTATTCGTGTCCAGTTTGTATTTTTTATTGGTAGCCAGTGTCTTCATAGAGCCTTTGACTTTTTTTCGAATCTCAAGCGCTCCGTCTTTCTTGTTGTACAACGATGCTGCGTAGAAGTTGTTGGAATCTGTGTATCTACCTGCAACGTAGACTCGATTGGAGCCATTAAAATCATTTACATATACATCTGCTTGCACGCTATAGTTCGTCCATGAGGCATTACCTTTAACGGAATGGCTTTCGCTTCGACTAGATTGCTGGTATGTAGAGCCATTCCCATCCTTGACCACAGACCAGTTCCCCGAATCCGCGATCCAGCCTTGAGCTTCTCCTTGTTCGAAATCATCACTTATCTGTAAATTCCCATCTGCATGTGCATGACCTAGCAACGGTAAGGATAAAGACAGTACCAACGTACTGCTTAACATTACACTTGCACATTTTCTTAGCAAACTCGATTTCATATAACAATCCCCTTCTTGATTAGATTCATGAATACTAAAGCAAAGGTTGCACCATTCATCGGACATGATATTCCCAACGGTATATAACATACTGATGAAGAGAATAATATCCCAACACCAATGAGGGCCCTCAAGCGCTATACTCCAATAATTATAGGCATTTAAATATATATTAAAATATGTCTAATTACTTATCTTTTGTCTTAATCTTTCAATTAATTTTGCATCCTGTTTCGTGAACACGCCAAATTCTGTTTCATAAAATCACAAAAAACGATATTTTTTTATTTTTGAATAAGACATACAGTTGTCATATTGGGAATGGTACATATAAAGGGGTGAGTATCATCCATATCATTTAAAGGAGCGATGAGATGTCCAGCTACGACTACGCTTCCAAATCGGAGTTAAAGGAAGCCATTCATGCCTCCTATTTACGATTTGACGGTGAGTTTCAGGAGATCGACGAGAGCCAAAAAGATATTCGTATCCCTGAAGTAGATAAAACACCCGCAGAGATGATTGCCTACCAGCTCGGATGGCTTCATCTTGTCATGACATGGGACAGAGACGAACGGGAAGGAAAAACCGTCATCATGCCCGCCCCCAATTATAAATGGAACAGACTAGGCGAACTATATCAATCATTTTACAAGACTTACTCCCACCAATCTTTACGCGAATTACGCGATATGTTCAAGTTGACTGAGCAAAAGTGGCTGGATTGGATCGACACACTTAGCCACGAAGAGCTCTTCACTCAAGGCGTTCACAATTGGACGGGTACGAATCCAAACTGGCCCATGGCAAGATGGATTCACATCAACTCGGTGGCACCGTTTAAAACATTCAGAGCCAAGATACGGAAATGGAAGAAATACAAAGTTCAACAGTGATGAAAAAAAGTGTGCATTGTGCTACAATACTTGAGTTGTATCGGGATACATTTAGGGAAGGGTAAGTGAAACGCCATGCTTATTATTGGTATTGCCGGCGGTACAGGTTCCGGTAAATCGACGGTAGCACGCGCCGTCGTTGAGCGTCTGGGATCTAATAAAGTGACTTTCATATCTCAGGATAACTATTATAAAGACCATTCACATCTGAGCTATGATGAACGTGCTTTGGTCAATTATGATCATCCGTTTGCCTTTGACAACGAATTGCTTATTGAGCATCTCCAATGTCTGAAAAAAGGACAAGCGACACAAGCGCCCGTGTATGATTTTACGGTTCATGCCCGCTCCACGGACGAGACGGTAGAGCTTCTGCCAAATCATATCGTTATGTTGGAGGGTCTGCACGTACTGTCAGACGAAAAGCTCCGCAGCCTGCTTGACATCAAAGTATTTGTGGATACGGACCCTGATGTGCGTATTCTCCGTCGGGTTCTTCGCGATATTGAGGAACGCGGCCGCACCATCCATTCGATCCACGATCACTATCTGACTACGGTTAAGCCGATGCATGAGGCATTTATTGAGCCTTCCAAGAAATACGCTGACCTGATCCTTCCTGAGGGAGGACACAATGAGGTTGGCATTCAACTGCTGTCTATTTTGACTGAAAAATATTTGGCAGGAGATCGGACTTGGGGTACTGTATAAGGTAATCCCGGTTGTTTAAGGCTGTCGAGGTTTTCTCGGCTGCCTTTTTTGTGTTTTATATGCCATTTGGACTAATTTTTTTTGGAATCCCCGTGTGGTTTATGTTAGCATGTAAAGGTTAAATGCTTTAGATTCAAGCTAAGTTGGAAGCGTTATCAAATATGTGCCTCAGATGATATGACGTCCACGTGGTGGAGGTCTTTTTTGAATCAGGATTTTTACAAATCCTCGAATAGGTATAATTACGGAGAGTGCTGCCATGAATGAGCTATGCAACATTTTGATTGTGGATGATGAGATATTGGTACGGCAAGGAATTAAACACCATTTATCGTGGGAACAGTATGGATTTCGAATTGTAGGTGAGGCCTCCAACGGGAAAGAGGCGCTGGAGCTGATTGAAGCCTTGCGTCCTCATATTGTCATTACAGATATCGTGATGCCGATCATGGATGGCGAGGAGCTGACGCGCATAGTCAGACAGAATTATCCAGATATTGAAGTCATTGTGCTTAGCAGTTACGGTGAATTTAATTACGTGCGATCCACCTTTCAACAAGGGGTTGCTGACTATATTTTAAAGCCCAAGCTGGACACGGATGAACTACTCCAAGTCCTCCAGAGAACCGCTCGCAAAATTCCATCCATTCAATATCAGGCGGATGCTGGGAATAGTCAAATTACGATAGATCATGTGATCGAAAAGCTGATCTCCGGGTATAGCATGGACTATGACGCCGAGCTGCTGAAGCAAGCATTCCCTTATACTCGTTTTGCGCTCATAGGTATAGAACAGTCGGTACAGCAGGATAAAGGGCGCTCCATCTCTGCCTCGGACCTATTTTCCAAGCTTACAGATCGAGTATCCTCTGCCTGTGAGCGCATCGTACTGCGACAACTGCCGTCTGATGCCTATGCGGCTGTGTTTTTAGCCAATCTTGATCCACGGGAAGTAGACGCCTGGATGGCTGCGGTTAGGGAAGTTGCTCAGGAGACAAAGCGAGTCGATCCACAGACAGGCTGGGCAGTTAGCCATTTATTTGATGAGTTCAATCAGATTAGTGACGTCTATCAGGATGAACTGCCAAAACTGCTGAGTTACCGCTTTTATTTCCCAGGAACAGCGCTGTTAATAGAAGACGAACTCCCTCAGCCTGTACAAGTGAACAGCTCGTTTAACTTAAAACAATTTACAGAAGAGATGAAGCGTGAGCATTTTGATACAGCTTTTCAGGATTTGAGATCCTATGTAGCCGCCATGTCCGGTAACTATACCTCTACCGCTTTTGAATTCAAATCGCTTCTTGGAAATATCGTGTTCAACATTACGATTTTGCTCGGGAATCAGGGGTATGATATGAAGGAGTTGGATGCGGCGAAATATTCCTATTTCAAAACAATTAATGATGCCCCTCATGTACATGAAGCTGTGCGCCTTCTGGAGGCCTTTTTGGAGGAAGCGAACAGGCAGATCATGGCCAAGACACAGCCGGGAAGTAGCGCAAGCATGAAAAAACTGCTGGAGTATATTGAGGAGCATCATGCTGAAACACTCAATTTGACGACACTTGGGCAATATTTTCACTTTAACCCTTCCTACTTGTCCAGTTATTTTACGGCACACCATACAGAAGGTTTTAGCGAGTATCTGAACAAAATTCGGGTTGAAAAAGCCGCAGAGTTACTACGGTCGGGGACGATGTCCATTTCGGATATTAGCAGCATGGTAGGCTATTCGGACCCCAGCTATTTTACCAAAGTGTTCAAAAAGGTGAAGGGTTCCTCGCCCAGTCAGTACCGCCGGGAGCATCTCTATTAGAGAGTAAGTCACATCTGCCAGCAGAAAAGAGATTGAATATGAAAAGATATATGCATAAGATCAAATATCAAGGTCTGTTCTTCAAAATCTTTATTGTTATGGTGGTCAGCATCACTGCGGTGTCCTTGCTGACCTCTTTGGTGACGATTCGAATGTCTGAACGACTTTTTGCGGAGACATTCAGTATTACAAATGCCAAGGTACTCAGCCAGATTCAATCCAGCTTTGAATCCTTCAATGATTCCATCGTGAATGCCGTAACCCATGCTTCGGAAAATGGAACGGTCAAGAACTATCTGACTGGCGGTCAATCTGACTCGATAAACTCAGCGAGGACTTACTTCGGAATGGCACAGCAAATGAAGCAAATTAAATCGAACGTCGATGCCTATGATGTCGGTGTCGCTGTAACAGGTCTGAACGGTCGGAGCTTTTACTCCGACTCTTCCTATTGGCCTGTAACTGCGGAAGAGCTTAAAAGCAGTGCGATTACAGCCCAAAGTGTAGCACGACCGGCACAGCTTATGTATCAATTGGATACTGAATTATTTCAGCAACAAATGAATACCACCGCGCAAAAGCCAACACCCTATATTATCGCCTCCAAACCATTTATGGAGCGGACCAGTGGCACCCTGTACGGCATGATCTACATCGCTATCCGAGAGCCTGAATTTCGCCGTTTCTACAACAATTTCACGAGCAACGGCAATGATGTGCTTATTTTGGACAAGTCGGGATTAATTGTATCGAGCAACCGCCAGGACCTGATCGGACAACGCTCCAGTGAGCTGCTAGGCTATGCCACAAAAATCAATGAACAGGGATTGAACTACATTAATACCGATGTGATGAATAAGGAGAGTATCCTCCTTTCCAACTATATCCCTTCATTTGATTTTTATCTGGTGAACATGATCGACAGACAAGCCGCGATTGGGCAAATTATTGACGTTAAATCCGTTGTCTGGATCTGCATTGCCATCGTACTGATTGCTTTGGTGATCGTTTTTCTGATATCCCGTCGACTAATTCGTTCCCTGACTCGACTGGTGAAGCAAATGTCGACCATACGTGAGAAAAATTTTGATAATTATATCCCGGTAACAGGCAGCTATGAGGTTAGACAATTAAGTCATGCTTACAACTACATGTTGGATGAACTAAATGACTATATCCGTAAGCTTTTAGAGACGCAAAAAGGCCAACGAAACGCAGAGCTTGCTGCACTACAACGGCAGATCAATCCGCATTTTCTGTACAATACACTGGCTTCGATCAAAATGCTGGTACTCAAAGGAAACAAGGAAACAGCCGCCGAAACGATCAATGCGCTCATTTCCTTACTGCAAAATACAATCAGCAATGTGAGTGAAACAATCACCATCGAGCAGGAAATGGCCAACATGCAAAATTATGTGTTCATTAACCATGTGCGCTACGGGCAGCGGGTACAAGTGAATTATTTTGTATCACCCGATTGTCTGGAGTACCATGTGCCCAAGCTCATCATTCAGCCTTTTATCGAAAACTCTTTTTTCCATGCGTTTAATGAAAAAAATGTAGGCCACATCTATATATTGGTGTCCAAAACGGAGGATACATTGATCTGTGAGGTGGTCGATGATGGGGACGGTATGGATTTGGACGGGCATACGGCGCAAGACGGACTGCCGAATCCCAAGAGCAAGCGCCAACTGTTCACAGGCATCGGCATCCAGAATGTGCACAACCGCATTACCCTTTTATATGGAGAAGAATACGGCGTGACCATCTCCAGTAAAAAAGGCGAGGGCACCAAAGTGAGAATGACCCTCCCACTGATCGTAAAACCCACCCCACCTACCCCATAAAAAAATAGGCTGAACTAAACAAAGAAGGTGGAACAAGAACGGAGTGGGCGGAATGGTGCTGTACAAGCAACAGCGATGGGAAGCACCATCCGGCCGCGCAGTGGCGCTTAGTGAACAACTTTAGTTCAACCTAAAAAAAATACCTAAATCAAAATAAAACACAAATGTAAGCGGTACCTTTTTTCATAAATCATAATAATAAGACCAATCCGTATAAAGATATTCCTAACACCGACAAAGTATGGATGGTACACTAGATTTACAAACAAGGTAACCGCTTTCATTCAAGAGATTTAGAACTGGCAAGCAACATATAAAAAAAGAGTAGGGGTTGAACAAAATGAAAAAAATGACTTTCCTTCTGCTGATTGCAAGCTTGATCTTGCTATCCGCATGCTCCAGCAATTCCGAGAAAGCAGCTACAACCACAGATTCAGGCAAAAAAGAAATCACCGTCTGGGCTTGGGACCCGAATTTTAATATCGCAGCCCTGAAGCTGGCAAAAGATCGCTACGTTGCCAAACACCCAGATGTAACCGTAAACATTGTTGAATATGCTCAAAACGATATCGTACAAAAAATGAATGCCGGCCTTAACTCCGGATCTACTAAAGGATTGCCGAACGTGGTTCTGATCGAGGATTATCGGGCACAGAACTTCCTGCAAGCCTATCCCGATTCTTTCCATGATATGAGCAGCACGATCAAAGCATCCGACTTCGCTGATTATAAAATTGGACCGACTAGCTACAATGGCAAGCAGTACGGTGTTCCATTCGACTCCGGTGTTATGGGACTGTATGTAAGAACGGACTATCTGGAACAAGCCGGCTACAAAGTAGCGGACCTGACCAATATTGATTGGGACAAATTTATTGAAATTGGTAAAGCCGTAAAACAAAAAACAGGCAAAGAAATGCTGACTCAAGATCCGAATGACCTCGGTCTGATCCGCGGTATGATCCAAACCGCAGGTTCATGGTACCTGAAAGAAGACGGTAAAACACCAAACCTGGCTGGTAATCCAGCTCTGAAAGAAGCTCTCTTGACGTACAAATCCTTGTTCGACGCTAACATTGTTAAAATGAATGCCGACTGGAGTCAGTTCTTGGCCGCATTCAACAGCGGTGCAGTTGCTTCCGTACCTACAGGTAACTGGATTACACCTTCGATCAAAGCAGAAGCTTCGCAATCCGGTAAATGGGCTGTTGTTCCTTTCCCTAAGCTGAAAAATATACCTGAATCCGTGAATGCTTCCAGCCTCGGCGGCAGTTCCTGGTATGTCCTTAACTCGGACGGTCAAGATACCGCTGCTGATTTCCTGAAAGAGACATTCGGAACAGATACAGATCTGTATCAAGATATGCTGAGCAAAATTGGAATTGTCGGTTCATTGAACGCAGCTTCCAGCGGTAAAGCTTATGACGTGGAAGATCCGTACTTCGGAGGCGACAAAGTATATAAGAAATTTGCAGAATGGACTAAACAAGTTCCAAAAGTCAATTATGGTCTGCACACGTATGCCATTGAGGATATCATGACCGTTGAAATTCAAAACTATCTGAACGGAAAAGATGTAGACGCAGTTCTGAAAGATGCTCAAGGACAAGCGGAAGCACAGCTTAAATAAGACAGTCCATCTAGCCAAGGCTAAATAATAAAACGAAAAGCACTTAAAACCTTGGGCTTGCGAGTTCAAGGTTTTATTGCTGCACAGGGAGTTGACATGGTATGAAGACAGCCGCGCCCAAAATAACTACAACACGTCTCAAAGCAGGTATGACAGGATGGTTGTTCATATCCATCGCAGTGATCATGATCGCCGCTTTTTATTTCTATCCGATGATTCAGGCGCTTATCTTGTCCTTTAAGACAGGTACAGGGTCTAATCTGAGCTTTAACGGCATTGATAACTACAAGCGACTCTTCACCGATAAAATGTTTATAACCGCCGTGAAGAATACGTTTATCTATTTAATTTTCCAGGTGCCTTTGATGGTCATTCTGGCTCTGTTCATTTCGGTATTGTTGAATGATAAAAACCTGAAATTCAAGGGCTTTTTCCGCACCGCTATCTTCTTGCCGTGTATCACATCCCTTGTAGCCTATTCCGTTGTCTTCAAGTACCTGTTCTCGTCCGACGGTCTGGTAAACTCCTTATTGCTGAATCTGCACGTGATTGGCACGCCCATCCAATGGATTACAGATCCTTTCTGGGCCAAGGTTACGATTATTATCGCGATCACATGGCGCTGGACTGGTTATAATATGATCTTTTACCTGTCCGGTCTTCAGAACATTGACAGTTCCATCTACGAAGCGGCCCGTATTGACGGAGCTTCCCCGATCCGACAGTTCTTCAGCATTACGGTTCCACTGCTTAAGCCGATTATCCTGTTCACTTCGATTACATCAACGATTGGTACACTCCAACTCTTCGATGAAATTATGAATATTACCAAAGGTGGGCCAGGGAACGCGACATCTTCAATTTCGCAATATATTTACAATCTGTCCTTCAAGTATTCATCCGACTTTGGTTATGCGGCGACCGTATCTTATTCCATCGTCATTATGATCATTATCTTGTCGATTATCCAGTTCAAAGTGGCAGGTGAGAAAAAATGATGAAAACAAAAAGAGCATTTACGTACGCCTTTCTGATCCTTGTGTCGTTCGTTTCGATTTTCCCGTTCCTGTGGATGCTATCCAGCGCCACGAACCTGTCGGTCGATGTGACCAAGGGCAAGCTGCTGCCTGGCTCCCATCTGATGGATAACATGCACAATTTGCTTGAAAAAGTGGACATCGTTACCGCACTCAGTAACTCTGCAAAAGTCTCCATCTCAACTACGCTGCTGGCTATGCTAATCGCGTCATTGGCTGGTTATGGCTTTGAAATTTACAGAAGTAAAGCGAAAGACGTTGTCTTCAATATCCTGCTGATGTCTATGATGATTCCGTTTGCGGCGATCATGATCCCGCTCTACCGGATGTTCGGCAGCATTTCTAATGTCATACCGTGGATCGGTATTGATACGCTCTCTTCTGTCGTCATTCCGACCGTAACTACGGCGTTCCTGATCTTCTTTTTCCGTCAAAGCACCAAGATGTTTCCCAAAGATCTACTGGAGGCAGGTCGTATGGATGGATTGTCCGAGCTGGGTCTGTTCTTCCGGGTATACATGCCTACAATGAAAACAACCTATGCCGCTGCCGCGATCATCACATTCATGTCCAGTTGGAACAACTACCTCTGGCCTCTGATTGTGCTGCAAACGCCGGAAAATCAAACGATTCCGCTGTTGATCTCGAACCTCGGCTCCAGCTATGCACCGGATTACGGTGTCATCATGATCGCCATTGTCCTGTCCACACTTCCGACTGCACTGGTATTTTTCCTGATGCAGAAACACTTTGTAGCGGGCATGGTGGGTTCGGTAAAATAGCAGATTTCTGTGTACGTTCTTCATTTCAATTTTAAAAATAAGGAGTGTTCGCCTTGACCATCCAACCCCCTAGTCTGGACTGGCTGACCGACGTAACCAAATTTGCTGTACATCGGCTGCCCGCCTATTCCGATCACAAATATTACGCTACGCTTCAGGAAGCGGAGCAGCAAGCTGATATGGCTTGGCGCCATAGCCTGAATGGGAGCTGGAAATTTAACTATGCAACGAATCCAGCCAGTCGTCCAGTAGAGTTCTATGCGCCTGGCTTTGAGTACGGCGGCTGGAGCGATATTCAGGTACCGGGTCACATTCAGACGCAAGGCTTTGGCCAAATGCAGTACGTGAACACGATGTATCCATGGGACGGACATTCGGACGTTCGCCCACCCCATATTCCGGAGGATCACAACCCGGTCGGGAGCTATATCAAAAGCTTTGTTTTACCGGAAAATATGGCTTCCGACGCGCAGCCTGTGTTCATTTCTTTCCAAGGTGTTGAGTCGGCTTTCTATGTATGGTTGAACGGACAATTTGTCGGTTATAGCGAGGACAGCTTTACACCATCTGATTTTGAACTGACACCGTTCCTGCAAGCAGGCGAAAACAAGCTGGCGGTAGAGGTTTATCAAAGAAGTACGGGGGCGTGGCTGGAGGATCAGGACTTTTGGCGTTTTTCCGGTATTTTCAGAGATGTGTACCTCTATACCATCCCTACGCTTCACGTACGTGACCTGCATGCCAAGGCAGATCTGGATGCTTCCTACACGCAGGGCCTTCTGGAACTGAAATTGACCTTGGAAAAGCCGGCAACGGCCTATGCAACTGTCGATGTGAAAGATGCTACCGGTCATGTTGTAGCTTCTTTGAAAGCTGACTTTACGGATGGCACGGCTTCACTGTCAGCAACCTTGGAGCAAGTGCAGCGGTGGAGCGCGGAAAAACCCTATTTGTACACGTTGTTCATTCAAATTTATGATGCCAGTGGATCGCTCGTGGAAGTCATTCCACAAAAAATCGGCTTCCGTAAATTTGAGCTGATCAACAAGGTCATGTATTTGAACGGCAAACGTATCGTCTTTAAAGGTGTGAACCGCCATGAATTTAACGCTCGCACCGGACGTGCGATTTCCCGTGAAGATATGCTGTGGGATATTCGGACGCTCAAGCAGAACAATATGAACGCTGTCCGCACCTCTCATTATCCAAATCAGACGCTGTGGTATGAGCTATGCGATGAGTACGGGGTCTATGTAATTGATGAAATGAACTTGGAAACACACGGTTCCTGGCAAAAACTCGGTGCCGTCGAGCCATCGTGGAATATTCCTGCCAATCTGCCTGAGTGGCAAGATATCGTCATGGATCGCGCCATTTCCATGCTGGAACGGGACAAAAACCACGCGTCCATTCTGATCTGGTCCTGCGGCAATGAGTCGTATGCAGGCGAAGTGCTGCGCAATGTAGCTAACTATTTCCGAACCACCGATCCGAGCCGTCTAGTGCATTACGAAGGCGTGTTTCATAACCGTACGTACGATGATACTAGCGATATGGAGAGCCGGATGTACGCCAAGCCTGCAGATATCGAGCAATACTTAAACGATAATCCACAAAAGCCGTATATCAGTTGCGAATATATGCATGCGATGGGCAATTCCGTAGGCGGCATGCACAAGTATACCGAGCTGGAAAACAAATACGAGCTATATCAGGGCGGTTTTATTTGGGATTATATTGATCAGGCTGTTATGAAAAAAGATCGCTATGGACGCGAGTACCTCGCGATCGGCGGCGACTTTGACGACCGTGCTACAGACTATGGCTTCTGTACGGACGGAATTGTCTATGCAGATCGGAAGGTTTCGCCGAAGATGCAGGAGGTCAAATTCCTGTATCAAAATCTGAAGCTCACCCCGGATCGCAGCGGTGTAACCATTCGCAATGAAAACCTGTTCGAAGGAACGGGGGACTACGAGCTTGTATACAGCCTGCTGCATGAGGGCCAAGAGATCGCACGTAATGCCATTCATGTGGATGTGGCGGCTCAGACCGAAGCGTATATTCCACTGACGTTCCCAAGCACAGACGAGAAGCCCGGTGAGTACGTCATTCACACCGCTCTGGTTTTGAAGGAAGCGACGCTCTGGGCTGAGGCTGGACACGAAGTGGCCTTCGGACAGCATATTTTCATCGTGGAAGATCCAAATCCGCTGCAGCTCCCTACGGTCGGTGCCTTACGAGTGGTGCATGGCGATGTAAATATTGGCGTTCACGGTGCAGATTTCAGTATCATGTTCTCCAAAGGAGCAGGTAGCCTGACTTCACTTCGCTACGCCGGACGTGAGATGATCGCTACACCTCCTGCTCCATTGTTCTGGCGGGCGACCACAGACAATGATCGGGGAACCGCACTGGGCTTTGAAGCCGGTGGCTGGTTCGCTGCAAGTCTGACACGTAAATGCGTGGGCATCGAGGTCACGGAAGAGCAGACAGACCGTGTAACTGTTGCATTCCGCTACACGCTGAGCATTCATACGGACGCACAGGTAACGGTAGCCTACACCGTCTTGGCAGATGGCAGTCTGAACGTAAAATCGACTTATGAAGGCGTCTCAGGACTGCCTAACCTGCCGATCTTTGCCCTTTCGTTCAAGGTTCCGGCAGACTACCGCCATCTGGACTGGTACGCGATGGGACCGGAAGAGAATTACATCGACCGTGCCTTTGGCGCGAGACTAGGCGTATTCCGCAACGAAGCTGCGGATAACGTATCCGGGTATGTCGTGCCGCAGGAATCCGGCAATCGTACAGGCGTGCGCCGTGTCGATATTACCGACGATTCCCAGCGAGGCATTCGCATTACTGCACCTGCCACCGCGCCTGTGGAATGTAATATTTCGCCGTATACAGCGTTTGAGCTGGAAAGTGCCTACCATCTATATGAGCTACCCAACGTGTACTATACCGTTGTCACCGTAGCTGGCAAGCAAATGGGCGTAGGCGGCGACGATAGCTGGGGAGCCCCGGTACATGAAGAATACCAAATTACAGCCGATCAAATGCTGGAATTCGAGTTCACCGTGCAGCGGATATAAATAAACTCCCCGTATAAGCAAGTATATATAACAAAAGCCCTTCCGCTGCTTCCCTGATGGAAAGCCAGAAGGGCCTTTGCATTTTATCATTCCAATCATACTGTCAGCAGAAAATAAAGTCCTAGGTTGTCGTTGTTTCATTGAATCAACGTTTCCCGTTAGTTCATGGATTAATATACAACTAAAATCCAAACTCTGTTACTCTTTCAAGCCACTCACGCATAAGTGACTCAAATAATAGAACCTGTTCAATCTGAAGATTATGCCCTGCTCGATCTAAAACGGCGAAGGTTGCTCTAGGATAATTATCTAAAATTCTAAAAGCATCTATGTAACCAACGACTGCATCTTGTCGCCCAAGAGTAAATACTGTTGGTTTATCAAAAACTAATTTATCTATATTGGTGGAAAACCCATAGTTTCTTTGAATCTTGCTAAGAAAATCGTAGTCAGCGATCTTACAACCTGCCACTATCTCTTCAGAATACCTTTTCCAATTATATTCATTGAGAACGACTTGATTTGCGCTAAAATCACTTATTTGCTCTTCACTTAAGGTGCCCATAAACTCGCGATCACAATGAACAACAAAATGCTCGGGCAGTATTCTTCTTTTGTGTTCAGGAATAATTAATGGACAAATCAGAGCAGCTCCACCAATACGATCTTTATGTCTATTAATTATTCCCCTTGTAATATATCCACCGTACGATTCGCCTGCTATGAGATAATCCTCGTTTGGGACAAGAGTTTCAATAAAATTTATAACTGCTTCTAGCATATCATCTGAATTACATATTTGATCGTAATCCTTTGTTTGTCCCATTCCAGGCAGGTCAAGATAGATACGACGCCAATCGGAATTACCTTCAAATATCGGTTCCATGCACCCACTCATTAACCGATGGTCTGGTGTAAAACCATGAATCATTATAATCGGTTTGCCTTTACCAATTTCCTCGTAATATATATTGGCATTCTTGACTTTACAATATGGCATACAGACCCTCCAAAATTGAGTTATTTATAAAATTCTTACACCAAAGAAGAATCTACATTGTTTTATCAAAAAAAACAGATCTCCGGTTCGTTTTGATTATATACTCATATATAACACATGTAAAGAACGCTTGTTCCCTTTTCTTATTTCTAGAGTTAAACTAACCTGCCCGTGAGCTGAATGAAGCAACGTCCGTCTAATACTTTATTTTCCCAGTCTAGAACTTTAGCTAGCTCGTAGCCAGATTGACATACGTTCGCGTGAAATCAAGGTTCTTCAAGTCCCTTTGATCTATAAAAAACTCCAAATACCCCGCGTCCCACCAGCACATACCAACCTCGTCCAAAGAAGAGACCGAGAGCAGAACATGCCAATTTTCCGAAGCCTGATCGTGCTTTTCCCGATTCGTTTGATATTCTTGTAGCTGAGGCAGCACTTCGGATCGTAAATGCTCCGCATAATCCGTACTCCCCCTATGCGTAGCTTGCTCGATTTCCTTATGAATCTGACTCTCACTCTTATGCCAGTTAAACAGAAGACCCTCCAGCCCATTTCGGCGTAGATAAGCATCCCGCCGGGTGTTCCCTGCAAAAGATTGATGCTGACCCCACAACGTGTCACTTTGTTCACAAACAAGCTCATACAGCTCTTCATACTGATCTACAAGAATATCTCCTAGCTCACCCTCCGACCGAAGGGTAACAATCGGCTGAAAAGAAATTGCACAAGATGTGAAATCCCTGTCCTCGGCACATACTTCAACCTTCCCAGTCGGTGGCATGGTTTTCTTCAAAGCGCTACTATCACCGTTATAGTAAAAGATTTTATGGTCAATATCATAGGCGGGCTCATCCAGCCCAAGAAAAAAGTATAGTATGCCCTGATGAGGCAATCCCTCAAATGGTGAAAAAGGCAGCTCACTCAAATTAATTTGAGCAATAAACGTATAATATTCCCCGTCTGAATTACACGGCCACTCTATCGTGGGTGGCAGATCTGGATAGCCGGCGATCCGACTATTTCCAATGTGTTCGTAGTTTTCCTCATGCTCCACATGAAATTGTATAGCAGCTTGAGCTTCCTGATGAATCTCTTCTTTTAAATCTTCATCCAGTGAATACCCTTCCAGTATTCGAGTCAGTTCATCCTTTAATGGTGGTTGTAGCATCTCGCTCGCCCCTTTTTCATCAAGTAATAACATAGCCTGCAACCATTTAAACCCTTCCCTCAGATTACCATATTAAGTGACTCCGTCAATTGACCAAATACTGCACCAGTTGCCTCCTATGGACGGTGGCACCCAACTTTTAGTAGAAATGCGCTAGACATTGTTCATAAATGTTTTGTGATAGGCATTCCGGTATTGGGAAGGAGTCATGTGGGCTCTCTTTTTGAACAAACGCATAAAATACTTCTCATCGGTATAGCCTGCCTCTTCGGCAACCTGCTTAATGCTCATATCTGTACGGGAAATCAACTCTTTGGCTTTGTTGATACGAATACTGTGAATGAACTCCAAGGGGCGCATACCTGTGTTTTGCTTGAACAAACGAGAGATATAATCCTTGTTATAATTGAATTTTCGAGCTAAATCCGTCACGGTCAGCGGCTCTTCGGCATGAATTCGGGTCCACTCAATAATTTTGTTAAAACTCACATTCCCCTGTGAATGAGCAGGATTGGAAAGCAAGCGGCTAAGCGCCAGTTCTGATATCTCGATCAGCAGCGAGGTGAACAAATAATTGGCACTGTGATACGTAAGATAATGTGAGTTGGCTACATGCAAAATCTGATTGACGATAATATGAATCCGATCCCCGTTGTCTGCCTGTACACATTGCGGTAAATAGATATCCCGCATCTTGCCATGACGCTGCAAAAGTCCATTCATAGCACTTGTTTCCTGCTTCATTTCCTCATTAGATAGTACATTCGGGGTCGCGGGAACATCGAAATGAAACCAATAAAATTTTACACCCGGCAACGATTCCCGGTATCCTTTATGCGTACGACCGGGGTAAAGCAATAGAATATCTCCCTCGCCTACTTCAAAATCCTCCCGTTCCTCCCGTTCCTCTCGTATATATACCGTCTCTTGGACACCCAGGATCAGCTCAAAATTATCAATGGAGCGACTCATATGCTTCCAAGGCACCTCGGAAACAAACTCGCCTGCCGAGATCAGTTGGATCGGAGCATCTACATTTACTTTTAGATAGGTCATGTTATCGCCTCTTTAGATTCATGTTCGGATTTGTCCACCCATTGTATGGTTAAGCTACTGACATACCGCGATTCCAATGCTAATGTAGTGGAGAAATATACACTTTCATCTTAGCTAAGGAGCGATGATTTTGAAAGCTAAAGCTTTTGACTTGCATAAAGTAAGAATTGATTCCGGCCCACTTTTACATGCGATGGAATTGAATACGGCCTACCTGCTGAGTTTGGAACCCGATCGTTTATTATCGCGCTTTCGTGAATATGCGGGACTGGAGCCCAAAGCGGCTCACTATGAAGGCTGGGAAGCGCGTGGCATCAGCGGACATACACTCGGCCACTACCTGTCCGGCTGTGCACTGATGTTTGCCTCCACAGGCGACGAAAGACTGTTGGAACGCGTGAACTATGTAGTCGACGAACTGGAAATATGCCAAAACAGTCATGGAAACGGATACATTTCCGGCATTCCACGTGGGAAAGAGATTTTTGAGGAGGTAAAAGCCGGAGATATCCGCTCCCAGGGCTTTGATCTGAACGGTGGTTGGGTGCCACTATATACCATGCACAAACTTTTTGCGGGCTTGCGTGATGCACATCTGCTGGCGCATCATCCCAAGGCCCTGTCTATAGAAATCAAACTCGGCAACTGGCTGGAGGATGTACTTCAAGGACTGGACGATGATCAGGTGCAGCAGGTGCTGCATTGCGAGTTTGGCGGTATGAATGAGGTTCTAACGGATCTGGCGGAACATTCGGGAGAAGAACGCTTTTTGAGTCTGGCGGAACGCTTTTATCACGGAGAGGTGTTAAATGATCTCGCAGATAGCCAAGATACGTTGGCAGGGCGACATGCCAATACGCAAATCCCCAAAATCATTGGCGCTGCACGGCAATTTGAAATGACGGGGAAACCGCAATATGCGGACCTATCTCGCTTTTTCTGGGATCGGGTGGTTCACAAGCATTCCTACGTGATCGGCGGCAATAGTTATAATGAACATTTTGGTGAACCTGGGAAGCTGAATGACCGTTTGGGCGAAGGTACCTGTGAAACTTGTAACACCTACAATATGCTGAAATTAACAAGACATATGTTCGAGTGGGACGCCTATGCAGCCTATGCCGACTACTATGAACGAGCGATGTTCAATCATATTCTAGCTTCACAGCAGCCTGTAGATGGACGTGTGTGCTATTTTGTATCGCTGGAAATGGGAGGACACAAGTCCTTTAATTCTCAATATGAGGATTTCACATGCTGTGTCGGGTCCGGTATGGAAAGTCACTCCATGTACGGCACTGCAATTTATTTTCACACGCCAGAAGCGATCTATGTCAATCAATATGTCCCTTCTACCGTGACATGGGACGAGATGGGCGTACAGCTCAAACAAGACACTCTCTTTCCGCAAAATGGACGGGGAACGCTGCGCGTTATCAGCAAGCAGCCCAAATCCTTCGCGATCAAGCTAAGATGCCCGCATTGGGCGGAGCAAGGGATGCTGATTAAAATCAACGGGGAAGAGTACGTCACAGAGGCCTGTCCTACCAGCTACGTTGTAATGGAACGGGAATGGAGCAATGGGGATACGATCGAGTACGATATTCCTATGACCGTGAGAGTCGAGGAAATGCCGGATAATCCACACCGAATTGCTTTTATGTACGGCCCGCTTGTACTGGCTGGGGACCTTGGCCCTGTTGAACAGGAGTCCAACGAGGAACGTCTGCTTGCGTCTGTTCTGATCGGATCGACCGATTCCCTGACAACGAAGCTGATTGCTGACGGGAACGAGCCTAATACATTCCATATGACCGACTTAGGCTATATCGGAGACTTGCAGCTTCGTCCGTTTTATCAGATGTATGATCGTTCATATACCGTCTATTGGGATCTCTTTTCCAAGGACGAATGGACAGCAACCGAGGCAGAATATCGTACCGCGTTAGCGTATCAGCTAGAGCTGGAACGACTTACAGTGGACGTTGTGCAGCCTGCCGAAATGCAGCCTGAACGGGATCATGCCTTTACTGGAGAGCATGTAGGTCTAGGGTCCATCTATAACCGCAAATATCGCGATACCTGGCCTGGGGGCTGGTTCTCTTTTGTCATGAAGGTGCTTCCGGATGAGCCTGTCCAATTGGCGGTTACTTATTTGAAGGACTTGAGCCGTCCCCATAGTGACTTTGACATCACTGCGGATGGCCTGATTTTAGGGGAAGGCAAGCTGGAGTCTGAGGAAATGAATAAATTCGAAACGTTCGTCTATGAGCTTCCTCTATCTGTGACGAACCACAAGAATGAAGTTACGATTCAATTCAAGGCCCATCCACAAGGCAAAGTGGCGAAAGTAGCTGGATTACGAGTGATTAGACACTCTATTGTATGATCAAATTATCTATATAAATCTACTATTCCGCCTACTGCGTTTTGATGTTCGTTTTTTAAAGGAAGTTTATAAAACAACAAGCAGACGCTTCTATAAGCTGTCTGCTTGTTCCACTTACTTCCTTATAACTTCGATTCATCGTCATTGCTTCATGTTCACTTCACAGCATGTTCATTTCGCGGAAACTGTCTCTAATCTTGCGCAGCTCTTGCTGTGCTCGACCATAGCGGGAAGCGTAGGTCCAAGCAAGCACTTGATGATAATGCGAAGGTGTTTCAATCGTGGTCACGTTATACATGGCCAGATTCCCATCTATTTTTCCTTTTAGGGTAAACTCAATGGCAGGATATCCGTTCACCACCATATCTGAAGCGGTCCCCAATTCAGGGTCCGTAATTCCTGACACCAAATGATCCTCAATGATTCCTTTATATTCTTGAAGAGTCATACTGCTGTCAAAATCGCTTTTCGGTTCAGACAATACAATCAGATATCTTTCGGTAAATTCATTTTTAATGGCGATGTCCGCATCCTCATTAATCCTATTATCTCGTGACCAATTCCAGGGAGCCGTAACCGCAAACTGGGTATCCTTACTGGTAAATACCTCAGGCTTCATGATTTGCGTAATGAGCATAGAAATTAAAGATACAGCAAAAACCATTGAAATGATCGTCGTCAGGATGATTGCTCCTGCAATAATCCCGGTTTTCTTTCTGCCCACCTTTCCCAAATCCCTTACCTTAACCACATATGTATTCGCAGCCATATCTCCAATCCGTTGTTTCCGAGGTGTCACCAGCACACATATACCGGCGGGCAGTCCCATGAAAAGCAGCGGATTCGTATCCACCAGATGTATGAGAGTGCGGATCAAGGATTTAACCATGCCTGGCGGCCTTCCTTCTCCATTCACAACCTGAATACGAAGTACAAACTTGCCCAGCGTATAGCCTGTAAGTCCTTCCAGTAACAGATAATAGCAGAAGGAGCCGATCAGGAAGAGCATCACTACCATACCCATATTTGGGGTTTCCGCTTCAGCTACTTTTTCCGCTGTAAAATATACCAGCCCTCCGTACCCAAAGACGATAAGAATGAAGTCAATCATCCAAGCCGCCCATCTTCTGAAAAAAATAGAGGCACCGTATGTTTCTGATAATACTGCCATCTTATCCGGTTCTCGTCGCTGATAACCGCCATTCCTCACAAATTCTCCCGGAGCTACTGTAGATGGATTTTTCAATAAATTAGGTTCTTCCAAATGATACACCCCTGATGTCAATTTAATCCTAGTTAAGTATAGCATCCTTTTTCATCCAATGGAGCAAGCCTGACAGTGCACTGGAGTAAACCGAATCCCGCCGATGAACAAACCACACCTCTAATTTACGATATTCCTCAGGTAAACGATGAGAAGCAATACTTCCCGCCTCCTCTGCCTTTGCAATCGACGATTGTGGCAACATGGACACTCCCAAACCAGAGGCTACTCCACCCAAAATGACTTCCAAGGTTCCGAATTCCATAATCTGATACGCATCCACACCTGCATCGCTCAGAAAACTTTCCGCTCTTGCCCGATGTGTGCAGCCTACATCGAAGAACAGCATAGGCTTGGCAAGCAACTTGCTCATATCACTTTCTCCCGGTTCCGAAATAAGCACCAACTCCTCTTCAAACGCCGCAACATGCTCTATATGCGGATCATCGACGGGGCCATAGACGAACGCTCCATCTAATTCGTAATTTAATACCTTTTGTACGAGATCATGGGTGCTGCCTGTCATAAGCGATAGATGGACATCAGGATATTGAGCGTGATATTCCATCAATAAAGAGGTCAGATGCGTAACCGCCGCCGTCTCAATCGAGCCCAGTCGCAAAGGTCCCGCGGGCTGGTCTGAATATTGAGTGGACTTTACAGCCTCGTCCAGCAAGGTCAGTATGGTATCCGCATATTTCAGCAGATTCTCTCCTGCTGGCGTTAACGTCATTCCCCGGTTAGATCGGCGAAATAGCGGTACGTTCAATTGTGCCTCAAGCTGCTGAATCCGCGAAGTCACATTGGACTGTACATAATTCAAAACTTGCGCAGCCTTCGTGATACTGCCCTCGCGAGCGACGGCCCGAAAAATTTTCAAATCACTGCTTTCCATGTATACGTCACCTGCTTGGTATGATCATTTGTGATACTCACGTTCGATTTTGTTCATTTTACCGGATGCTTGCCGCTCTGTACAATTCAATATATATGCAATTGCATCTAAATTCGCACCACGGGAGGTTTTAAAATGAAAGCCGTGATACATGCCAGCAAAAACGGCCCTGAGGGTCTGATGTATACAGACGTTACGGACAGACAGCCAGGGAACGATGAGGTGAGGGTAAAACTCAAAGCCGCAGGCTTGAACCATCGGGACTTATTCCTCATGGCAGATCGAGCTGCCAACGATGCTCCACTCATTCTCGGATCCGATGGAGCAGGTGTGATCGAGGCTGTGGGTGCTGGCGTCCCAACCTCGCTGGTAGGCACCGATGTAATGATCAATCCATGTATCGGATGGGAGAATACGCATCATGTTCCCTTAGTTCCAGCCATTCTGGGCGGACCTTCGGACGGGACATTCGCTGAATCGGTTATCATCCCCGTCCAAAATGCCGTCAGCAAGCCAGCATACCTTTCATGGGAAGAAGCAGGGGTACTGCCTTTGTCTGCTTTGACCGCTTACCGCGCGCTCTTCACAAGAGGCCAATTGCAGGAGGGTGAGCACGTCCTCATTCCCGGTATTGGCGGTGGTGTAGCCACGTATGCCATGCTTATGGCTTTAGCGGCAGGTGCACGGGTCAGCGTCACATCACGCAGCGAAGCAAAGAGGCAGGCTGCCCTCGCCCATGGCGCTAATCATGCATTCGACAGCCATAGCGGATGGAAAGAAAATATGAACGGAGACACCGTAGATCTGGTCCTTGACAGTATCGGTCCTGCTACGTTCGATAAATATTTGGATGTCCTCAAGCCAAACGGTCGGATTGTTACATTTGGCGCAAGCTCAGGAGATCAAGTAGAGATTCCACTGCGGTCTATATTTTTTCCTCAAATCAGTATCATCGGCACCTCTATGGGCAGTGGCGAGGAATTCGCAGCTATGCTTCAGTTCATGGAGCGCCATGCACTCCATCCGATTATAGATAGCGTATTTCCTCTACAAGACACAGCAAAAGCCTTCCACCGTATGCAGCAGGGAGCGCAGTTAGGCAATATAGGAATCAGGATAGAGTAAGGAGTCTGAACGAAGTATAGGAATGGAAAAAAATCCACTACCGTAAAATGCCTTCATCCAGAAGTCAATTTTATGGTAGTGGACCTATTTAGTCGATCAAACGATGCTGGACCCATTTGTTGCCCCGGAAGCGCCAAAGGAAAACGAGTCCCCGCACGCCCCATTCAATATCCATAGCCAACCAGACACCAACAATCCCCAAGTTGAACACAATGCCCAAAATATACCCGAGCACCACCCGACACAACCACATGGACAGCATTGAGGTGAGGGACGTAAATTTTGAATCACCTGCTGCCCTTAGTGCAGAGGGTGTGATAAAGGCAATGGACCAGAGCGGAATCTGGGCCAACGTATTAATCAGTATGACAACAAATATGTCATCTACGATTTCGGCAGGCGGATGAAACAGCCCCACCATCGGCTCAAACAAAGGCATCAGGATTAATCCCATTACAATAAACGAACAAGACGACAGCCAAATAAACGATTTGGTAAACTTGCGGGCATCCTCGACATTTCGACGTCCCATGCATTGACCGACCACGGTTACAATCGTAAGAGCCAAAGCATTCGCAGGGATTTGGAACACGTTAGCTAGGGATGAGCAAATGGCATTCGTCGCCAACGCATTGGTTCCCAGACTCACAATGAAAATTTGGGTTAAAATTTTCCCCCCATTAAAAAACATCTGCTCCGCTGCAAAGGGAAGCCCGATAAACAAAATCTTTTTAAGCATGGCCAGATTAAAGTAAAGCATATCTCTAAGCTGAACACGCAAGTCATCATCTACCCTGACCAAATAGATCAGCGCGCACACTGCTCCTGCATATCTGGACACATTGACGGCAATCGTCATGCCCAGCACACCCATATCCAATACATTAATGAATACCACATTGAGGAGCACGTACGAGAGGTTCATGATGAGAGAAAGAGCCAGCGATGCCCTCGTCTTCCCGATCCCCCTCAGCGCTCCACACACCGCCTCAACGATTGCAATCCCCACAAAAGACATACAACTTCCCAGTAGATATACCTTACCGTTAGCTAATACATCAGGCGAGGCGGAACCAAACAGAACACTCAAAATCGGATTGTACAACACGATCATAAACAAACTGATACATAAGGCCAGCAAGGAAACGGAGGAAATGGTACCGGATGCGGCTTTAGAAACCATGAGGTCGTTACCGCTCCCCTTATACTGTGCCACGACAACCGTTCCCCCGGTAGACACTGCGACAAACACATTAATCAGAAAAATATTCAAAGAATCAATCATATTTACGGCACTGACTGCCGCCATCCCCGACGAGCTAATCATGGCCGTGTTCACCAAATTAAGACCCACGATAAAAGCCTGATCAATCAGCAGCGGGATAAACAGCGCAATCATCTGTCGATAATCAATAGACTCTCCTGAAAAATGCTTATTCAGAAAGCCATGTGTTCTCATCCTTACACTCAGTTGACTCATATCATCACATTCTTTTTCTCAAATTGAAAAAAACCCTTCAACAGAAGAGCCTTCATGGCGAAAAAATGTATAAAGTTGCAAGGCTAGATGTGTCTAGTTCTTGATTCTGTACACTTTTCTCTACATAGAAGTATTGCTCCAAAAGAAAATCCTGTCAATGGTCTTGCTCACATTTGAATAGAAAATAACAGAAAAACCTGCTCAGCTCAGTGAACAGGTTTTGCAGCAGTATTATAATGCCTTAATATGTCATTAAAACCTTGTTAAAAGAATGTCTATGATCTTCTCGCAATCAAATCTTGTTGAATAGAAGCTTCATTCTTTTCGAATTTTTTATAAAAAAACATAGGAATGATCCCGATCAAGAAGATGATAAATGGCAGCCAGATAAAGCTGAACTGAATGCCAGACAACGCCGTAGGGGTTTGAACTTGCCCAGCGATGTAACCGGTGCTGCCCATAATCCATGCTGGCAATAATCCGCCAATTCCGCTACCCGCTTTAATACAGAATGCGCTTCCAATAGAGGTCAGGAAGCCACTTGCCCGAATACCATTTTTCCATTCCCCATAATCGACTGTATCTGACAACATCGCAAACGGCATAGAACATGCAAAGCCTGATCCTAACGCACCAATAATCCAGCCGATAATAATGAGAGTTAAGTCTGTACTTCCCATTAAAATCACGACTTGACCCAGCGCAGCTAATATCAATCCGATAATCATAATCGCATTTTTACTTAATTTTCTGGCAAAAAACGGAATCAGAACCATCGAGATCAACTGTAAGGAGGTCAGTCCATTGATTAAAGGTACTAAGTCCTTACTGTCCAGATTGTATTGCAGATAAAAGATGAGCGTTGCTGAACGAATATTCAAACCGATCCAGTAACACAAGTTGGCAGCTACAACGAGCATCCAGGGCCAGTTTCGTTTGATGGCTGTGAAGCTTTTGGCAATGGGAACGGATTTCGTTTTCACTGCTGCATTTTCTCGCAAATCGGCAAACGCTATGAAAAACATAATAATCGCCATGATTCCAAATAAAACGAGCGTTAAGGAAAATCCTTTTTGATCATTCCCTTGTCCAAAGAAAGCAACCAAAGGTAACGTAAACGTCGTGGCGATGAAGAAGCCCACATTCCCCCCGACCATGCGGAAGGAGTTCAAGACAACGCGTTCATTAGAATTGGTGCTCAGGTTAGGCAGAATAGACGTAATCGGCGTACTAATTCCTGTGTACAGGATGCCGGCTATGATATACGTAATGGCGGCATATGCAATTTTGCCCGACTCACTCCAATTGGGCGTCGTAAACGTAAGGACCATGAACACAGCGAACGGAATTGCTAACCATAGAAAATAGGGTCTGCTCTGGCCGTATTTTGACTTCGTTCGATCAATCAGGATGCCCCAAATCGGGGCATCAATAGCATCAATAAAACGGGTGATAAATAGTAATGTCCCGGCAATCCCGATAGAAAGACCGAATACATCTGTATAAAAATATAATAGATAACTGGAAATGACACAGTACAATAGATTGCCGGCCGTATCCGTTAATGAATAGCTGATTTTACGATGAAAAGGAACGGTACTGGTTGCCTTTTCCGGTGGTTCTGTACTCACAATTCTCGTACTCATGATCTTTCCTCTCCCCATGCGAATGAATTATGATTCATAAACCCATACACGCATTTCCCCTTTAGCCCGATTGCACCAGGCGTAGTAAGGAATGGCGGTAATTTGTTGAGGAACAAATTCAGGGGGCTCCGAGCTGTATAATGCATTCGAATTTTTTACCCGGTGTCCCTCTATGGTCAGCTTTACAATGCCACCCAGCAGGTTTCCGCTGAACTCTTCCGTAATAAGACTATCCTTCGTCAATCTTAATCCTGCCAAATTCGCTCCATTATCCACTTCTTCCAGGCAAAACACGACTGGTCCGCGTTGGAGAGCAATTTGCTGCTGGTTCATGGAGACCAGCGGATTGCTCCGAATGCGCTCAACTGGCATAGCCAAATGCAGAGTTACCACATCTCCGTCCTTCCAAGTACGCTGAATCTCGATATAGCCTTTTTCCAGACGATCTAATGATATGGTTTCCCCATTCACCTTTACCTCTGCCTGCTTGCACCACCCTGGAATTCGCAGTGCCCATTTAAAGGGAGTTGGCTCTGTTACATGGATCGAAAAGGTTAGATCCGCATCCCATGGATAATGATGAGTTTGTGTAATTTCAACCTCATGACCAGATAAAGTCATGTTCACCTTGCTGGCAATGTACAGATGCGTATACAACGTATCGTCCGTTTGGGTGTACATATTGTCCTCAACCGATGCAATCATTCGTGCCAAATTGGGCGGACAGCAGGCGCAGAAAAACCATTTTTGCCGTTCTGTTTTTACATGCTCTTGATCTTTTCTGGATTTTTGAAAGGGATTAACCTCCAACGGATTCACGTAGAAAAATCGTTTCCCGTCCAGGTCCATCCCACTAATCGTCCCGTTGTATAGCGCACGCTCCAGCACATCGGCATATTTCCGGTTCGGCGCTAAGCGCAACATACGATTGGCCCAAAAGGCCAGCCCTACAGAGGCGCAAGTCTCACAGTACATGCTGTCATTAGGAAGATCGTGATGGCAAGTGAACGCTTCCGCGTTTACAGTAGAACCGATCCCTGCGGTGATGTACATTTTGTGATTCGTGACATCATCCCACAGCGTTTCACAGGCTTGTAACAGGGAAGCATCCCCTGTTTTCGCGGCCAAGTCCGCCATCGCAATATACAGGTACACCGCTCTTACTGCATGGCCGACTGCCTCTTTTTGTTCCCGCACAGGTTGGTGTGCTTGCTGGTATTCGAAGCCTAAACCAAAATTAATGTTGTTCTCATCATTCCAGGTGGGCTCTGTTTGAATATGTTTTCTCTGTTCTTGTTCCTCTGCAAAGTAAATAGGATGCTGTCCCCGCTGTTCAATAAAATATTGCGCTAATTTGAGATATTGATCCTTTGCAGTTACGTCGTATAATTTGATCAAGGCCAACTCAATTTCTTCATGTCCCGGGTAGCCTTTCCGTTTCCCTTCTTCCGTACCAAAAACCTGCTGAATCAGGTCTACGTATTTCTCCATAATGTGAAGAAACTTCGTTTTGCCCGTCGTTTCATAATAAGCAACAGCCGCTTCTATAAAATGCCCTGCACAATACAGCTCATGATTGTCTCTTAGGTTCGTCCAGCGATTATTGGGTTCCTTAAGCAGATAGTACGTATTCAGATACCCATCCTCAGCTTGAGCTCTGCCCAACAATTCAATCACTTCATCAGCCCGCTCTTCAAGCGCAGGATTCGGATGATCCCTTAAGCTAAAGGCAACCGTCTCCAGCCACTTGGCAATATCACTGTCCTGAAAAACAGTTCCATAATACTCCCCACTGGATTCCCCGGCTGCAATCCTAAAGTTTTCAATCGCATGACTGGGTTCTGTATCTGGTAATTCATCATTTAATGCTTTCCACTGATAAGGAATAACCTCTTCCGCCACAACCTGCTTATACTTTTTCCAAAATAAATCGTCAACGATGACATGCTTAACTGGCTTTGCCGTTTTCATTGGATAAACATCCCTTCCTGTAAATAGAACGCTTTCATTTTTTGAAAAATAAGGATAAAGTATTGATAATATCGTACAAGCTAACCTGAGTTCCCCTTGCTACAGTCCTTATTTTATCAACCTGAATTTATAAAAAAAATCGCGATCTTTAACTAAAACTTATACGATTTCACACACAAAGGAGCTGGCTTCCATGAGCAAAACAGACTTTCTATCATTCCTTGTTCCTCCACTGCCTTATTTCATTGAGGGGAATTTTACTACATATCAAAAAGGGGATTGGCACCCGAATAGGTATAATCTGGGTTATTTTGACGTAATAATCATTAAAGAAGGATTGCTGCACATTGGTGAAGAGGACGAAGTGTGGAAGGTAACTGAAAATTACGCTCTCATTCTTGAACCGGATAAACATCATTTTCCCATTGAGGCATGTACAGAACAAACCTCCTTTTACTGGTTCCATTTTCAAACCAATAGCATGTGGTGCGCACAATCCTCGTCCAATCCTATTATACCCAGCACTCCCATTCCCGAGCTGCATTTTCATTCAGAACATACGACCATTCATTTGCCTAAAATTCAAAAAGTGGTGAATCCACATGAGCTATTTTCGAAATTAGACTATTTACTAGCCTCTACTTTAAAACCTAGAAAACTGGCACTCTGGGAGGCCCAACAGACGTTTGTGAATGTTTTTCAGAGTTTGGAGTATGATCAGAATAATAAAGACAGCTCCTCTAAGTTGGCGGAACAGATCGAAATATACCTAAAACAGAATTACAAAAATACAATCACCAATAAAGATTTGGAGACCCATTTTCACGTACATCAGAACTATCTCGCTAGATGTATGAAGGTCGCCTTCCAGCGCACACCGCTTGAATATTTAATGGATTATCGACTGGATCAAGGGCGTAGTCTTTTGCTACAAACCGACTGGTCTGTCCAACAAATTACCGAGGAAACGGGTTTCTCCCAAGCAAGCTATTTCTCCAAATGCTTTAAAGAAAAATTCGGAATGTCTCCGAAGAATTACAGACAGCAATACTGGAAACCAGTTCACTGATTGCTTACATCATCTTTATATTCCCTTTACATTTTCATTGTTTTCTTTTGATATTCTCGCTTTATACTGAGTCGGTTATATCATTTGCACTTCAGAAAAGGGGCATACATATGAAGTCAACTAAACTCGCATTATTAGCCATGTTAACGGGGGTTCTGATATCACCAGAACTGACCCATGCGGCAAACATTCAGCCGTCCGGGTATGCACCACTACGAACACAGGCAGATAAAATGGGGGCGACCATTACATGGGATAGTGATGACCAGTCTGTTTTGGTCAAACTGAAAAATGGCATTGTCGGAACCTTTACAGTTGGTGAGAAGGAATATCGTCTAGCTGGACTAACCGGAAAAGCGGACCAGGAAATTAAGATGATGAATGGAACTGTATATCTTCCTACAAAACTTCTTACAGCGCTTGAAGCAGAGAACAACAAATATGCAGATCCTAAGGACGCAGTTCCCACCTATAAAGTGATTCCCTCTGCCGAAACAGAAGCTGTAGAGGATGGAGAAGACGCAGCCGACGACCCTGCCATCTGGCTCAACCCGGTCGATCCAGAAAAAAGTAGAATTTTAGCAACTAATAAAGGCGGCGGGATTTTAGTCTATGATCTGGAAGGCAAGCAACTGCAAAACATGAAGGTTGGAAAAATGAACAACGTGGATCTTCGTTACGGTTTCACCTTGGGCGGCAAAAAAATCGATATCGCAGGCGCAACCAATCGAACCAACAACACGATCGATATCTTTGCCATTGATGGTGCTTCAGGAAAGCTGACCAACGTGGTTGGCAAACCCATTAAAGCATCTATGAAAGAAGTATACGGATTCAGCCTATACCATAGCCTCAAGACAGATAAATTTTACGCGCTCGTATTGGGCAAAGAGGGTGAATTTGAACAATATGAGCTGACTGATGACGGAAGCGGCAAAATTGCAGGTAAGCTTGTCCGCCAGTTCAAGCTGGCTACGCAATCCGAAGGCATGGTTGCTGATGATGAATATGGTACGATCTACATCGCTGAAGAGGATCACGCCATTTGGAAGTATAGTGCCGAGCCAGACGGTTCTTCCGAGCCACTGCGACGTGTGGATATTGCAGATGGGCGCAGACTTCACGATGACATAGAGGGACTTACATTGTATTACGGTAAAGATGGCAAGGGATATCTCATGGCCTCCAGTCAAGGAAACAGTAGCTATGCGATCTATGAACGACAAGGCGACAATGCATATATAAGCAACTTTACGATCAGCGCGAGCCCTACCGTTGACGGTACGTCTGTCACAGACGGTATTGATGTTCTTGGCTACGGATTAGGCAAGAATTTTCCTCATGGTATCTTCGTTGCACAAGATGACGAAAATCTTCAAAACGGCAAAAAGTTAAATCAGAACTTTAAAATGGTGCCTTGGGAGCGAATCGCTACGGGAGCCCCTACCCCGCTAACGATAGACGATGGCATCAACCCGCGTGAATTGGTAAACAGAAGCACGCAGTAATGCCTGCCAGGGGAAATTGACTCAACATTCCGACTCTATTCATAGAAAAAAGGGGTGTCCTAAAAGCCATAAAACGGCTGCTTGGGACACCCCTTTTTGTTTTTAAGCGGAAAAAGGTTTAAGATCCAGCACCAGCACATTTACCGAGTTGGCTGGTAAGTCTAAGAGGACAGAATCCGTATGAAGCGTGATCTGCTGTTCGGTAGACACTATCTTCTCATCATTCTTCTTGTTCACGTTAGGTACATGAACAAGCGAGGAATCCCCGGTTAGTGTAATCAGCTTAGCAATGGACTCAACACTCAAATCTTGTAGATTCAGCTGTGTTGCCTTATCCACGTTGTCGGCGTTCACCAGCTTCACATATACATGCTCAGCATCTTGGGTTACTGAGTTGAACACGTCTCTGTTGTAAGCCTCCAGCTTATAATCCAGCACTTTACTGTTTGTCACGCCGTCGGTATATGAGCAAATCAGGTTGCTGCCTGTTTCACCGCCATAGTTCACTGTTATGGTGTAGTCCGTGTTGTCGGCCAACTCTTCATAGCTGGCCGCTCTCAAGTTACCTGCGGCTGTACTGGAAGAGTAGTCACCCAATGTGTAGCCTTCTATGCCTTGCTTGTAAACCTTCACGCCGGTAGCCTTGCCGCCATAGCCGATCGCGTATTCGACAACGTCCTTTTTCTCCGCAGAAATATCCGTGAGACCCGCACCCACATAAAAACCGTCCGTGCCGGAAATGCGGGAAGCGATCACCTCTACCTTGTAATTGCTCCAGCTGTCGTTCAAGATGTACAGACCATTCAGACCGCTATCCTGAGCTTTGAGCACAAGCCCCTTGCCTTCCTCCACTGTGTAGCCCACGGAACCAGGAATGACCTGCCAGGCCGAATTTAATTCCTGGGCGAAATCTTGATCCAGCAGCACACTGCCGTCCTGGTTAGAGGTAACGGTGACACGCTTAATCATAACGTCGGCATTGCCTGTCGCGATTTCAATGCCACCCTGAGGAATGAGATCCGTTGGCTTGCCATGTTTGTAAGTAGAGAAAGAAGTGCTCAATACTTTATTGCCCAAATATTTAGCATACATTTGCTGTACATAGTAGTTCGGCGTAAACCACACCGTTTCGTCATCGAACCAGATGCAGTCTGGCGTCCATCTGTAGGTTCCATCTGTCAGGACTTTGTTAAACAACGGCGCATAGGCAGCCAACCGAACGACATCGGCATTATTTTCGAAGCCCGTCATCACCGCAGCCTCTGCTACAGCGCCTGCCAATGTATTTTTATCCGTTGAGGCGTACTCCCCGACAAAAACCTTTGATGTCGCGTTCCAGTTAATACTGCCGTCCCCGTTGTAAGCTCTGTAGTAGTAGTTATAGCGGTCCGCGTTATTCAGCAGATATTCGTTAGAACGATAGTAGTGCTCGTCTGCAATGGTGTCCATATAGTCCTTTTGCTTCTCATACCAGGTTACCGTTTCTTCCGTCACCTGGTTACCATCTGCAAAAGCAACCTTAGCCGAACCGGTCATATTACCGCTTAAGAACTTCCAGCCCTGCTGATATGCATCGTCGTCTGCTTGAGCGCCAACTGTGGAGATGATATGCAGCTCATGACCCGGATAGTTTTTCTCCATATATTCATCAATCGACGTTTTGAACACTTCAAAGTTGGCAAAGAACTCTGTGCCCCAGTTCTCGTTACCCACACCCAAATAACGCAGATCGAATGGAGCTTCATGGCCCATTTTTTTACGCATAGCAGCCCATTCATTATGTTCAAAATCCACACTAATCGCAAAGTCGATCAGATCCGTAAAGTTCTTAATATAGTATTCTCTTAATGCGCCTCCAGCCGGATGAGCGTAATCGGAACGGGCTTGGCAGAGCACGCCGCAGGCCATAACCGGAAGCGGAGCTGCATTCAGGTCTTCTGCCAACTGGAAATATTCCATATAACCAAGTCCCATGGTCATCATATAGCCCCATACATTAAAGTTTTCCTTGCGCAGCTCGATATCCCCAATCGATTCCTTCCAATCGTATACGTTTTCCCATATAAACGAACCCTCGGAAATGCAACCACCCGGAAAACGCAAAAACTTCGGATGCATGCCGACCAGCGCGTTCACCAGATCTTTTCTCAATCGGTAGTTAGGATTACCCTGATAGTTGGCGTGTGCCGATGAAGATTGCTCTTCCTCTCCTGCACCCCATACATCTTGTGGGAATAAGGAGACCATATCAACCGAAATGTCCCCTTCAAATGTAAGCGCCAGCTGTCCAAGAACCGTAGCTGAGCCTATCAGCACAAGCCTGGAATCGATGCCGTACTTCTTCCACGTGTTGCCGCCTTCCACCTGTATCGTAATTGAATCACTAATGGCCTTTTCATTCGAGTCTTGCAGTTGCAATGTGATTGTGCCCGCTGAATCGGCCTTCGCCCAGATGGTAAACTCATACTTGGCACCCTCTTGGATGGACATGGCACAATTCTGGTTAGAGTCGGAAAAACCCTTGTTCCGAATCGTTGCACCATCCGCTACCGTCACATAATAAGAGTTCACTTCTTTGTCTTTTGCGCCTAAAAACTCATTTAATCCACCGCTATGTTGTGGAGTCATCTTGTCCGTATCACCAGACCAAGCGAACAACGGGTTGCGGTTCCGTCCTGTAGAACAGCCGCATTCACCGGAAGCATGGGAATACGTATCAAACTCGAAAGATTCAAAAGAGCGATTCTGAACGAGTTCCGCATATATCCCGCCATCTGCTGCGTTATTGATATCTTCATAGAACAAGCCGTACATCACTTCGCTGACATCCAGCACTTCCTTATTTCCATGAATGGTCAGCGTGTACGGAGGCAGCTGTTCAGGAAGAACGGATACTTCAAAGCTTTCTTCAATCTGGCTTAGGCCCTTCGTCAATAAAGCTGTGACGGTAACCCCTTGTGCGGAGGTAATCGCCTGCACCTGACCATTGTCAGAGAGTATACCAGGTTGGCTGGATTTCCAGGTCACTTCTACTCTTCCACCCATCAGAACGGTTGGCAGAGATAAGTCCTTGGTCACAATCGTCGTCGGAAAGGACAAATATTTATCTCTGGCAAGCTTCACGATCTCTTCATCTGTCAACGAATCGCACATGACCTCAATGACTTCATCTGCCGACAAGCCTGCTTTATAAATTCGAAAGTCTGAAACGGAGCCGGCAAAGTCTACATCCGCCGCATGCTGAGAGCGACCAATAAAATTGTTGCTGTAGTTGGACGAGTCTGTAAACGTTTCGAACCATTTACGCAGCTTGGCATAGTTACCGCTGGAAGTTTGACTGATGGAACCGTCCGCTACCACCTCACCATTGACATATACCACCGGACCCGCACTGCTTAATGTGCCGCCTTCTGTACCGATTACGGACAGAGCTATATGCATCCACTCATCCCTGACAAAGCCTCTTCCCGGGTCTACGGACAAATCTACCTCATTGAAAAGAGTTCCGCGCAGGTTCCGTGTCATGAACATATAGGGTCCTGTATGGGCTTTACCAAAGTCAAAAACACGTTCCCACATATCTGTGAATCTGCCGAAGTTGACCCAAGCAGTAACTGTCACACCGGTGTTATCGCTTACATCTTTGAATAGATCGGAAGGAAGCTGGATATACGAGGTACCGTTGGGGCCTCCCTCAAGCGTCAATGCCGCTCTACCGGTAGCATGGGAAATTGTGGGTGTTACTGTGCCTGAAGCAACCCCATCGTTACCTTGCCCTGAGCTATCTTTGCCGACGTTCTCTGCATCATCAAACTTGTAACGCGCAATGATTTGATCTTGGAATTTGGTCATCTTCGTTGCTCCTATACCTATAGTTTATTAATGTAATAACTAATTAGTTAATATAAATATATACCATACAGCTATAGTACCTTATCCTGAGTACCCTTTTCAATCCAATAAATCGGATTTATGAAGAAATTCCTTAAACGAGCTACATAAAAAGGCAGCCATCACAGAAGATACTCTGCGATAACTGCCCTTATGCTTATAAAGAAGCTTGACCGTAGCTATGTTATCCGTTCAGTTTTTGTCCACAATTCGGACAGAAGTTAGCTCCTTCGTTTTTTGTACCGCAATTCGGACAAAAATTGGGCTTATTCCCGTCTCCAGATGAAGGGGGACCAGCAGGTGTAGGCTGAGTCTCAGCCGAAGGCTTTGGGTTCGGGTTCAAATTTTTCATCATTTCATTTGCTATATTCATCCCCATCATCATACTCGCCATATCCGAAGCTGCACCGCCGCCTTTTACATTACCCGATGCAATCCCGTCCGTCATCGTCACTTGTTGGTACTTTTGCAGATTACCGATCATTTCATGAGAGGCTGTCTTCGTAATCATATCTTGGATTTCTTGAGGATAATTGAAGCTCATCACATGAAAGCCAGTAATCGTCATACCGTTGTCCATCACTTGCATATCCAGATCTTCTTGAATACCTTTTGAAATGTCAGAAGCATTCGCCTGCAGATTGAATATGTCCTTTCCTTCTCTGCTGATCCACTTCATCAATAACTGATCCAATACTGAAGTAATGCGTATTTTAACATCCTCAACGAGATAACTGTCCTTCACTCCGGCAATCTTATCGATGAGCGTAACATAATCGTTCACTTTAAAATTAAATGTGCCATTGGCACGGATCGGCATCCCGCCTGGCAGCTGGGGAGTCGGGATCAGCACTGGATTCTGCGTCCCCCATTTGACAGTAAACTCCTTCGTATTAACGAATAAGACCTCTACCCTCATGCCACTGTTAAAACCAAGTTTAAACCCTTTTAAGGTGGATAGAAATGGAATAATGTCAGAGTCCATGTTGTATGACCCTTCATTCTCAAAAATACCCTCTATTTTGCCGTTATTTACAAAAATCGCATCTTGACCGGAGCGGATAATTAACTTACTTCCTTTTTTAATTTCACGATTACTCCACTTCCAGAAAATCATATCATCTCTAAATTCTTCCCACTCTACAACATTTGCAAATTGATTTCTGAAGAATCCCATACTGTATCCATCCTTTCCGTTTAGGATTTTTGCAAAATCCTCAGTTAAAATGATCCTCTGCTGCCGCTATGCGAATGACCGCCGCTGGTAGTTCCGCCACCACCGCCTGAGCTGCTGCTACTGCTGCTCTTTTCAATCTTCCGTCTTGTTGTCGTTGTGTGAAGATACTGATCTCGATGCTCCAGAACTCCTGAGGCGTTCGCATCCTCGTAGGTTTGCCGATTTACCGTAACCCGACCGCCAGAATTGGAAACCATTTTACCCACGATCATCGCTGCCAATCCCAGTGCAACCGCCAAATGAAGCCAGCCTTTAAAAAATATACTGTCTGGGTTCACCCCTGGACGGATCGCCAAATATTTGTGCGCGCCTAGAATATACTTTTGAAATGCCAGCCCATAGTTGCCGTTCGTCAGATCCGGGCTAATCTCATGGCGTATTTTAGTAAGCCTGTCATCATCCAGATACCGTTCTGCCTTATAAAATCCGGCCAAGTACACCTCTCTATTTCTCATATCCATCGTTAAAATAACCGCGTTCCCATGAGCTCTGTCATACCCCGGACCATGGTCATCATAAAAGTCCTGCGTCATCTTCATAACATCCATATTGTCGGGATTAAGGGTAGTATAAATAATAATGTCCGTTTCTCTTTCCGCTCCGTATTGATTAGCCATAGCGTTCAACACATCATACTCTTCCTGATTGAGCAAACCCGCTTCATCATAAATCAATGGCTTCATTTCTGTCGTAGCTGGTTCGCCCTTCATTTCCATAGGAACCGCCAGAAAAACAGCAAAGAATAACAAAACGGCTACAATGGCTCTATGCTTTTTCAATAGAATTCCCCTCCCATCATCAACCAAGTAATTAACCTTAATGAGAAGAGAGTAATGCCGAAAATGCCTGCAAACCAAGCCGTCACTTTGAACTTGCTAATCGGAGGCTTACCGACTACCTTGCCCGTCTGTCCGTTCATAGCAAACGTATGCTCCAATTGATTATAGTCATAGTGTATGACCCACACCGGGAGCAGGACATAATCCGCTTGTTTTAATGTAGTATCAACTTGCTTTTCCGTATAACTCACGGCCGTATACACTGACACCGTAGAATGAATATAAGCATCAATATATTCCTTCACTTTTTCTTTAACTCGCGGGAAAAGCTCTTCTTCGTTATAACTGTACTTCTCCGCAATATAACCTGCTAGATATGGCGTTTTAAAGGGTTTTAGCTGATCGTATGGAAATGGCTCCAATTTATCCATCAACTCGTCGTTCATTTTCTCCGCAGCATCAATCGGAACCTTTACATAATTCAAACGGATTTTCCGATATACATCAAAATGCTTCGTTTCCGTATATTCGTAGTCTCCACTCGTATAGGTTCGAACTTGGGTACCTTCACCTTGAACCTCAATTTTATTATGTAATTCATATAACCAGAAAGGCACATACATCCCGGTTATTCCCTTGATTCGGTCTGCTATCATGAACCGATTCGGCGTCAGACGGCCATTCTTGCACCATTTTTTGAAAGCAGCTATGGCTTCTTCCTTACTGATTGAAAAAGGAATAACCTGCGCTGGAGCCAGCTTCCCAGTCAGTCGATCCCCGAGAACCACGGCAGAACCACAAAAGCTGCACACCGTTGCACTCGTCTCCACTTCGGTCATAATCACGGCTCCGCAGTTATTACAATGATACTCATGAGCCTCATCCTCCGAAAAAATACGATTTATCAGAGGATCAGGAATAGATTCGATATTGTCCTCTCTTCCGCAACTATGACAGGATAACCTCCCTGTCTCACTGTCAAAGACCATACCGCTGCCGCAGTTGGGGCATTTGTATTCGATAACCGGCATCTGCTCACCTCTTCATGTAGATACTGTTATGATTCCTTAGGGTTGATTTTTTCTTTGATTGCAGCCAATTCATCTTCTGTATTCGTACTCTTCTTGTATTGTGCAAATAAAGCATCCAGGTCGTCCTTCGTTCCTGCCCGAAGCTCGGCTATAGCCATCGCTTCATCATACGCTCTGTTCACCTGCTCTTCCATAACCTCAAAAGCAGAATTCCCGTTGCCTATAGAATTCAAGGTTTGCTGTGCTTTGGCAACCGCCAGCTTCCCTTTAAGTTCAGCGCTACGCGCTTCTAGCTGCCCCATATCGGACACTAACTTCTCCTGCATTTGTTTCATATTCACGGCGTTTACTGAAGCTAAGTCATAGGACGTTTGTAATTGTTCCAATTTCTCCGTTTGCAAACCCTTCCTCTCCAGAAACTTTCGAGCTTCCTCTTCATTACCAGCTTCCACAGACTTACTGGCATAATACTGGAGCTTTTTGATCTCGGCTTTGCATTCATCCAGTGCTCTTTTCGCCCTTCTCTCATCAGCCAATACTGATACCGTCTCCGCTTTCACCTTGCCTAGATCACTGTTCAAATTTCGCATATAATCGTCAATGGTTTTCTCTGGATCTCCCACCTTATCCATTAAGGCGTTAACATTCACTTTCATAATATCCCTAAACCTCGACAAAATTCCCATGATGACCTCCTTCGAAAGGACTACATCCCACCATATCATACATCAAATCCGGTAAAAAATGTTCATTATAGCTCTATATACTGACCCACTGATCACTTTCGGATGTGTGTTCGTTTTATGATAAAAGCAAAGGGTCCAAAAACCCGCGACAGATTTTTGAACCCCTTTATTTTATTGTTCCTGATTATAGTTCTTCATAGGACTTGGGGTCCTGCCCCCAGATCCGTCCATCCTCACTGCTAAATGCCGAAATCATGTTCATTTCCTCTGGAGACAACTCAAAATCAAAAATATCCAAATTCTCCGTTTGGTGTTTCAAAGAAGAGGCCTTCGGGATCGGGATTGCTCCAAGTTGGATATGCCAACGTAAAATCGCTTGTGTATTCGTTTTACCATGAGCAGCAGCAATTTTCCCAATCTCTTCATTCTCCAGCATACTGTGACCACGACCCAAGGGGCTCCACGATTCCGTCACGATGCCCTGTTCAGCATCTTTTGCACGCTGATGTTCCTGATTAAATAATGGGTGCAATTCAACTTGATTTAAGCTCGGCGTGACACCTGTTTCCCGAATTAAACGTTCATTATGCTCGGGCAAGAAATTGCACACCCCAATGGAACGGATATAGCCCCTTTTCTTCGCCTCAATTAACGCCTGCCAGGCTTCAACATATCGATCAATTTGGGGATTCGGCCAATGGATTAGGTACAGATCATAATAGTCCAGACCTCCTCTATATAATGACTCTTCGATCGTTACAATGGCTTCTTGGTAAGCATGTCGGCGACCTGGTAGTTTGGAGCAAATCAACAATTCTTCTCTGGGCACAGAGCTCTGCTGGACCGCTTTCCCGACAGCACCCTCATTTTCATAGTTGAACGCTGTGTCGATCAGACGGTAACCTGCATCAATCGCGCTGGTAATTGCCTTGACTCCATCTGCACCCTTCAATCCAGCAGTCCCAAATCCAATCACGGGCACCTTAGTGCCATCATTCAATACCTTCTCCGGAATTGGATCGTTCATATTAACAGCCTCCTTTACTATTCTCTTATACCGCAGCACCTTTAATGCTCAGAAAAATACAGCAAATGACTCGGTTCCTCCTATACTTATTACCCACCAGTTCGTGACTTTCCTATTAAATTCTCTGTATGCTACATCAAAAAGTGCCTGATCCCCGTTGAAATCATACTTGAATTCAAGGAGTCAGGCACTCGTATACCGCTACCAAATCATATATTCCACTTCATGCTGAATTGCTTGGTTGTCCAACACAAAGTTGAAGCGTCTTAATTTTTATTTCAAGGTCAAGCCTTTCCATACCCAGTTCTCTACCTCTGGCAAGTCAATGCCCTCTTCGCGAATGAATTGATGATGTTTCTTAACCGTAGCATCCATTTCATCCACAATGTTGGTGTACTTCCCAGCGTCAGGTAAGTTGAGAACAGCTTCCTTCACTAAGTCAAAACGATCCATTTGATTCAATACACGCATATCAAATGGTGTCGTAATATCGCCGTTCTCACGGTAACCATGTACATGCAAGTTATGATTGTGACGATCAAAGAACAGATCTTTGATCAGACCCTCGTAACCATGGAAAGCGAAAACTACTGGTTTATCCTTTGTGAAAAAGTGATCAAACTCGGCGTCAGATAATCCACGCGGGTCTAGTTTTTGACTTCTCAGTTTCAGCAAATCTACCACGTTGATGTACCGAATCTTCAATTCAGGCAGTTTTTCATGCAAAATGGAAATCGCAGCTAAACTTTCAATCGTTGGCTCTGTACCAGCAGAAGCAATGACAAGATCAGGTTCTCCACCTTGATCTGTACTTGCCCAGTCAATGATCTTCAACCCTTTATCCACCAATTCCTTCGCTTCATCAGCAGTAAACCATTGTGGACGTGGGTGTTTGGACGAAACAATCAAATTGATCTTTTGACGGTCGTTTAAAATGGTGTCGAAAACAGCCAACAAGGAATTGGCATCCGCTGGCAGATACTCCCGAATAAATTCCGGTTTTTTATCAGCCAAATGACCCAACAAACCTGGATCTTGGTGTGTATACCCATTATGATCCTGTTGGAACACTGTTGAAGTTGCTACGACATTCAATGATGGGATATCTGCACGCCATCCTTGATCCGTTGCTTTACGCAGCCACTTAAAGTGCTGGGTGATCATCGAGTCAACCACGCGCAGGAAGGCTTCGTAACTTGCAAAGAAACCATGACGACCTGTTAACACATAACCTTCCAGCAGTCCTTCAGCTTGGTGTTCGGATAATTGAGAATCAATTACACGACCATAGGATGATAAGAATTCATCATTAGGTTCAATAATTTGGTCCATCCATTGGCGTTTGGTTACTTCAAAAACAGGAGCCAAGCGATTAGACATTGTTTCATCCGGTCCGAAGATTCTGAAATTACGATTTTGTTCATTTAAGACAACCACATCTTTAACGTATTTCCCTAAAACCGACATATCTTGCGCAATCACTTTACCAGGTACGGAATTATCCAGCGCATAGTTACGGAAATCCGGCAATTTCAAGTCTTTAATGAGGTTCCCCGCATTCGCAACAGGGTTCATTCCCATACGTTTATCGCCTGTGGGCAGAATTTCAGCAAGCTCAGAGTTTAAACGACCGTTTTCGTCGAACAATTCCTCTGGTCTGTAGCTATTCAACCATTCTAACAAAGCAGGTGCGTGCTGCATATTTTTTTGATCAACCGGAATTGGAACCTGATGGGCACGGAATGAATTTGTATTCGGCACGTTGTCCCATTCCTTTGGACCCGTCCAGCCTTTAGGTGAACGGAATACAATCATCGGCCACGCTGGACGAGTAAGATCATTATTTTCACGCGCATTCTTTTGAATAGCTTCAATTTTCTCGATGGCCGTATCCAATACTTTCGCCATTTCTGGATGCATGTGATCCGGATTTTCACCTTCAACAAAGAATGGCTCCCAGCCCAAACCTTTAAAGTATGAGGTCAATTCTTCTTTCGATTGACGAGACATAATCGTTGGGTTACTAATCTTAAAGCCATTCAAGTGCAAGATTGGCAGCACTGCACCATCCGTGATCGGGTTGATAAATCTGTTAGAGAACCACGAAGCGGCTAATGGACCCGTTTCAGCTTCGCCATCACCAATAACAACAGCCGAAATCAGATCAGGATTATCCAGAATGGCACCTACACCATGAGAAAGGGAGTAGCCTAATTCTCCACCTTCATGGATAGATCCAGGTGTTTCAGGAGCAGCATGTGAAGCAATACCGCCAGGGAAAGAGAATTGTTTGAACAATTTCTTCATACCTGGGATATCTTGCGTAATTTGCGGATAGATTTCGGTGTAACTTCCATCCAGATATGAATTTGAAACCATAACCTGACCGCCGTGACCAGGGCCCTCAATGTAAAGCATGTTCAAATCATATTTATTAATAACACGATTTAGATGTGCATAAATAAAGTTTTGTCCTGGAATTGTGCCCCAGTGTCCAATAGGCTTAACCTTCACATCTGAATCTTTTAAAGGCTCTCTCAACAAAGGATTATCTTTTAAATAAAGCTGACCTACCGAAATGTAGTTCGTTGCACGCCAATATGCATCAAGTTTTTCTAAATATGTTTTAGATGAATAATCTGCTAACACGGGTGATAATGACATGGTGTCCACTCCCTAAGTAGTATTGTTTGTAATTTATTTCCGGAAATTTCATCTACATGTACATCATAACGCCGCGCCGATTAAATTCAACCTTTTTCACAAGTGATACGGTCCAATTTTGTGAAATTTTGAACATACTATGAAATATAAATTAAAAAGACAGTAAAAAAGCTCTTACATTAAAATATATAGAAGTATAAACCAATAAAATTTGTAATAAACGTTGCAATCGCAGGCTCCAATCCTTTTCTCAAAATTATAAAAAAAAGACCGGAGAATTCTCCAGTCTTATCATTAGTGAACCGATACAAAGGTATTAAATTTTAAATATTTGTAATGAAATCGCATATGAGAAAACTCAAATGGCGTACCGTTATCTAAAAAGAACACACCTTCCATAATACCTACAGGCTCATTTTCATTTAAATGTAGCAGCTTTTGATCATTCTCTTGAGACGGTTCTGCAAAAATGGATAAAAAAGATTTGGTGACGGCCAAGTTCCGCGAGTCCTCCAAATAATTAAAAATGGACCCCTCGATAATTGTCTGATTTAAATTCTGGACAATTTTAATGGGAATATAGCCCGTTTCAATCATAAAAGGATCATCATCAAACAAACGTAAGCGGACAATTTTGTATACAAAATCATGAGTCTCCAAGAACAAATCGCGCTGTAATTCTTCTGTTGGCGGAATGACCTCAAAACTCAGTACTTTGATTTTTGGCTTTTTACCATGCATTTGAAAATTATCAGTGACTCCTAGATTAGAGCCTTCGTAGTTAAAGATAGATTCATTTCTTATGTATAATGGATTAATAAATGTCCCGGAACCTTGTTTTTTAAAAATAATTCCGACATTCTCCATTTTAGTCAGAGCACGTTTAATTGAACTACGACTAACCTGGTAAGTCTCACTAAGACTACGTTCATCTGGCAATCTCATATCTGCAAACTTTCCAGCAAAGATTTTCATCTTGAGATCGTCAATAATTTGCTTATAGACAAATTGTGTCATATAGTACTCCTCTTTCAGGTCTTCTATAACTCCATATAGTTTACCATAACTTGCCCATTTCATCTCATGTTTGTTTCTGTATGCTGAGTGGGCTTTCAGCGGATAGGAAACGCCCGCGCTTTTACTTTACATCTCTATGCATAATACCATGATTATACATACATAACACCACTGAACGTACCTGCAAATTAGCAGAAAATACAGAACTCCCACCTTAACTTCCGCGATAAGACCAAGCCTGTTTCGAACCTTGAGGGATGTTTGACTAGACCAGGCTAAAATCCTTGAATACATTGTTATTATTTATCTTGTTCATACGTTCACTAATAAAAATGGTGGGGGGGAGATCATATTGGCTATCCGCTACAGCGTCATCATTCCAACCTATAATCGAGTCCAGCAATTGTTGCTTACACTCGCTTCATTTGAGACACAAACCTATCCAAAGCAACTATTCGAAGTCATTGTAGCTGATGACGGTTCTACAGACGGAACGAGAGAAATGGTCGAAGACTTCAAAGCATCCTATCCTCTTATCTATGTGTCACATCAGGAACAACGCGGTCGATCTGCCGTTCGAAATTTGGGACTGCGCCGTGCAAGAGGGCTATACATCATCTTCTGCGACGCTGACTTTGTAGTATTACCGGAATTTATTAGGATCGTGAGCCGTTATCACCGTAAATATCCCAAGTCCGTGCTTTCAGGCATTCCTCACTCGTGGGACGATGCTTTTACCCATTATTACCCTGACTTTTCTCCTGAAGAAAAAGAACAATGTCGCAACATACTTACGCAGTCCAACTTATGGAATGCTGACTATGAAGCAGCAAACGAAATTACTCCGATCATAACCCCAGAAGATATCCTTCACCAAACGGGTGCACTGTCTAAAGTAGTTAGTCCCACAAGAGTTCCTCCCAATACGCAAAAACAATTTACCTCAACGGACGTAGCCCCCTGGATGCTGCTGGTTACTCGTTGTGTAGCCATCAGACGCAGTCACTTGATTCGTATTGGAGGTTTCAATGAACGGTTTGTGCTCTATGGACTCGAAGACTGGGACCTTGGCTATAGACTGCATCGCTTGAAGATCCCTTTTTATTGCATCAAAAAGGTGGTCGGGTATCATCAGGAACATCCAACCTATCTCAGAGGAAACGTCTTAAATACGGAAAATCTGAGGATCATGTATGAAACCTACGGTTTCAATGACTCCTCGTTAAATTTATTTGCCCTTATCCCTCCATCCGAGGATTTTGAGACCTACAAAAATACATTGCGGGTATTGCGCAGGGGATTCCGCTCTAGGTTAACACGCTCATCAGCACTGTTATTAAGAAGAACACTACGCATTGCAGCCAAGCAGTTCTACGATCAAAGCCATACTCATGCATACAAAAAATCATTACACTTGATAAAAAAGAAAGCAGCGAACCGGAAAAGTCGAGTCGCTCACGTATTACGAGAAATGCTAGTGAAGTCTGAAAAGCTGGTGGAATAGCAAGAGGCCGGAAGGTCCCGAGACACATGAATCTTTCCCGTAATAAAAAGACTCCTCCATCTGAGAGCAGGCCAAACTCGGCAAGCTGTCTTATGGAAGAGTCATATGCAACTTTTTCTTACTTTTGTTTTTCCGTTAATGTTCTCACTTTAATAGGATGCAGATTCGCCTCGATTTGAGCCCGTTGCGGTTCATACCACTCTGGTAGCATTAATTTCTGCCCCATAGATTCAGCAGGTTCATCGTTAGCAAATCCCGGTGGATCTGTAGCAATTTCAAATAGGATGCCGCCCGCTTCTCTGAAATATATAGCATTAAAATATTGGCGGTCTATGATTGGAGTCGGCTGATAGCCATAATGCTGGACTGCGCTTCTCCATTCTTCATGTTGTTCGAAGTCTTTTGCACGCCATGCAATGTGATGTACCGTGCCTGCTCCACCAAAGCCTAGACCTATTTTGGCGAGTGGGACATCCACGATGTTGCCGATTTCTCCTACGGACTGATAACGCGCATATTCGGCGTCTTCAGCGATTTTCGTAAATCCGAGTATGCTCTCCAATGCATCCATCGTTCTCTGTGGATTGACACTAAATAGCACGGCACCTCCAAACCCCTTAATTGCTTTATCGGCTGAAATGCCACCGTAAGACCAAGTACTATTCGCTCCCTCTTCACGTTCAACAAGCTCAAGACGTAAGCCCTCATTATCCTCAAATTGAAGATATTGTTCAGAAAAACGGCTCGTTTTCGTAACTTGAATATCAAAGCTTTGCAAACGATGCTGCCAAAAATCAAGTGAACCTGGGGGTACCACATACGAGGTTATGCCCACCTGACCACCTCCGATTCGCCCTTTGGGAGTTCCTGGTGCAGGAAAAAAAGTAATGATCGTTCCAGGACTCCCTGCATCGTTGCCAAAGTACAAGTGGTAAACCTCAGGAGCATCAAAGTTGATCGTTTTCTTCACTAACCGAAGTCCCAGGACGCCGGCATAGAAGTCGACATTTTCCTGCGGATTACCGGCAAAAGCAGTAATATGATGGATACCTGTAGTTTGAAGTGGCATATGAAACCCTCCTTTAATCGTAGGAACCTTTATTTTTTGTTGTTGAAACGACCTAAACATCATGTTTTATCTAAGTATTGCATCAATGGAATATGAACCTGCTCCTGTCAACGCAATACCGATTACGACTGCAATAAGAACTAGCGGATATTCATAGCCATTAGCTGTTGCCCAGATCCCGTTTTGGCCATGTACTTTGAAAATTGCTCCGAGCATAGTCGCCGTAATCAACAATGCAGCCAGTGGAGTGAGCAATCCTACAGCAAATAGAGCTCCTCCCAACAATTCCATCAACCCAGCAGCCACTGCCATGAACACCCCGGGCTTAATGCCAATCGATTCCATCCAACCGCCCGTACCCTTTGGACCATAGCCTCCAAACCACCCAAAAAGCTTCTGCGCTCCATGCCCCACCAATAACAATCCAACCACCAAACGTATCAATAACAATCCACTTGCCAACATAAAAATCACTCTCCATATTATATTTATTTAGAGATTATTAAATTAGAGATATTAGATAAAATTAAATCTATTGTTTAGCGATTCGTGCCTGTTCTTTTCTAAGTTTTTCAGGAGTAACATCATCTCCATTCGGATCATAGATCGTAGCATTCAAGAGAATGCTTTGTACAGAGCCCCGAAAGATTTGAAGGTATTCTTTACGAAGATCCGTTTGTTCCGTTTTTTCAACTTCAGTTAACCCAACTTCTTTTGCTTTTTTTGCAAGCTGATTAATTCTTTCTAAAATGGTGATCATGTATATACCTCCCTATTCAAAATTTTATGATCACTTTTATCTTTAATTTATTTATCTTGATATAAAGATATAATACTTTTCTATCCGTGTCAATACTTTTTCGAAAAGAAAAGCAGCCAGAACACTTAGAGACACCTTTAAGCTACAAGTTGTGTAAAACCTTTCAACTCAATTACTAGAGCCATAATAAAAAGCCACCAACCAGAATCACGGGCTGATGGCTTTCTTGTCTTACTCAAATGGAGGCGAGGGGAGTCGAACCCCTGTCCGAAGATAACGACACATAAGCTTCTACGGGTGTAGTCACAGTTTTGATGTCACCCGAGTATCGCCCCGTAACCGGCTTAATTTGGGTCAGCTGGATTAAGTATTAATAGTTCATTAAGCTTTACATTAATGCGTCGAGTAACTTCACCAATCGTGATATCATATTCTCCAACACTTAGTGGATATATCCACTCATCTTTTCCATAGACGATTCCCGAGTAGGTAAAGGTATTGTCTGCTCTTCTTATGGACAGATATGGATTTGACAAGGGTTTACCCTCAGCATCTTTGAATACGAATTTAACAAATCCACCGTAGCCAACCAGGTTAAAATCAGCTGTTTCATAAACACTAGAAGTAACACTCACATCTGATTTGGAACTTTTAATATACCCATTGGCAAAGGCATTCAACGTATATTTTCCGGAAGGAACCGAGAGAGTATATTCCCCATATACATCGGTCGTAGCTGTCCATAATTGATTGTACGTACTAGCAATTACCGTAGCTTGCTCCACTGGATAGCCATCAACTCCACTCACCTTACCTTTTATTACACTTCCAGCTTTAGAGTTCATTGGGTCAAAAATGTATAATTTATTTAGTTCAACATCAACAAGACGAGTGACTTCACCAATTGTAACGTTATATGTCCCAACACCTAAAGGATAAACCCATTCGTCTTTCCCATAAATTACTCCTGAGTAGACGGTGCTATTATCCATTCTTTTTATAGATATCATTGGATTTATTAATGCTTTGCCATCAGTATCTTTAAATACTAATTTAACAAATCCACCATACCCCACCAAGTTAAAATCAAATGTATCATACGCACTTGAAGTCACACTTACATTTGATTTTGAATTATCTACATAGCCATCTGCATAAACGCTTAATGTATAAATTTCTGAAGGAAGTAATAGTGTGTATTTCCCATACACATCCGTAGTCACCGTCCAAGATTGGTTATACGTGCTAGCTGTTACGGTAGCATACTCCACTGGCATACCCTCAATACCGTATACGGAACCTGTAACACTGTGGACAAGTTCATCACCAGGGAAATTCACCTCAACTGGTATGAGCTTATCATCAAGTGTACCATCACCTAACTGTCCATAATCGTTGCCGCCCCAAGCCCAGACCGATCCATCTTTTTTTATTGCTAGTTGATGACCGGGGTATTGGGCGTATGTTTTAGATATTTGAGTGACATCTGTTAATTCAACTGGAGTTACTTCAATTTGATTAGTGAATATGTCTTCTTTAATTAATACAACTTTCCCATCTGACTTCAATGCCATTCCATTTGATATAGCTACAATGTTATCTAGATTTTCAACTTGTGTAGGAGTTGATCTATAGTCATCCCAAACCCAGACAGTCCCATCCGCTTTAAGTGCCAGTGTAGCTAATGTAGAAATATTAGCGAGTGCTTTTACATTTTCTATTCCTAAAATTTGTGTTGGTGTGGTCTGATAATTTGAACCATTAACTAAGTATCCCCACTCCCACACAGTCCCATCTGATTTGACAGCTTTTGATTTTTCATAACTACCTGTGATAGAAATGACATTTGACAAATTTTTCACTTGAACTGGAGTATATTGATCAACATAAGATCCATCCCCCAAAATTCCATATGCGTTATAGCCCCAAGTCCATACTGTTCCATCTGATTTTAAAGCCAGTGAATGATGACTTCCAGCTGATATAGAAATTACATCATGTAGATTATGTATCATTACAGGTTTCGATCTGTAAGTATTTGTTCCGTCGCCTAGCTGACCTTCGCTGTTATATCCCCAGGACCATACAGTTCCGTCTGATTTCAAGGCAAGCTGAAAACTATTCATCCCACCAACAACTTTCGTTATTTCACTCACATTTGGAATCTTCACTGGAATTTCAACAAAGTTAGGGTAACCAACCAACTCGCCTCTTTCGTTCAACCCTGATCCCCAACTCCATACAGTTCCGTCTGATTTAACTGCATATGACCTGAGGGAGTCAGCTGCAACATTAATGAACTGATGTGAAGGATTAGATGCAGATATTTCGTTGGACGAAGCATAGACAAAACCTGAGTTATTAGAAGTCATCATAAATAACATTAAAAGTACCATGGTTATCAATCTAAATTTTTCAAACAGGTTAGACATCTCTCTCAGACCCCTTTTAGTAGATTGTGCAACTCAGTTATGAATTAATTTAACGGTTACTACTACTTAGTCGGTAATGGCAACACCTCTTCACTACAAAATCAGATACCCCAATATTCCCACACGATAAATATTCTGTCAAAATATTTTGTCGTCCTAGCTATATCACCTTATATCTGAATCTATCGTATTCGATGGCAGAGAAAATAGAAGCCATCGAGCCGAAGTGGTCCTCCCTTTTCGAGTCCACGAGAAAAAACGGACACCGAATGGTGTCCGTTACTGATACTACGTATGGAGGCGAGGGGAGTCGAACCCCTGTCCGAAGATAACGACACATAAGCTTCTACGGGTGTAGTCACAGTTTTGATGTCACCCGAGTATCGCCCCGTAACCGGCTATACGTTGGGTCAGCCTGATTATCTTCTTCAGCTCACCGCAGGCGGAGATGAGACAGCGTATCCCACTATTTGTTAGCCCCTATCCCTGTCACATGGGCGATGCAGAGTAGAAGCACGCACACAGTTTCTTAGGCTGCGAAAGCGTAGTTGTTTTGTTGTTTGCCGTTTAATAGGCTTTAGCGTTGATGAAGCGGACGCGTCCCCACTACCCGCTACCCATGCTCGAACTATCCCCGTCGAATCCATAAACGCCCCCTTATTATAAAAGGGCTCCACGGATAAATCCGGAAATACCGGAGCATAAGCATGCATAATATCAAAAGCTGAATCCTAAGATTCAACACTCGAACAAAGTTAAAAGCTTTAAAACTGACTACTTCGTTAGTATACCATATTACAGGTCATTACGAAACGAAATGAAGCCATTTAAGCCTTATAAAATAGCACCATTAGAGGAACAAGTAACTTTTCCACGTAATTTGTACCATAACTAATAATACAATAACTTATCTCGCAATTTTCTGCTTCTCGCGCAAAGCGCGTTGGATATCACGTTGTGCATCGCGTTTAGCGGCAGCATCACGTTTATCATACTGCTTTTTACCTCTACCCAGTCCGAGCAAAAGCTTGGCATAACCATTGCGAACATAAATCTTTAACGGAACAATCGTGTAACCTTCCTGTTTGGACAGACCGATAAGCTTGCGAATCTGCTCTTTATGCAACAGCAGCTTACGCGTACGCGTCGGATCGGTAGGATTATTACGATTACCTTGCTCAAAAGGACTGATATGCATATTGTGAATATGAATTTCGCCATTACGGATCGTAGCAAATGCATCACTTATATTGGAACGACCATTTCGCAGAGACTTAATTTCCGTTCCCGTTAATACCATGCCCGCCTCGTAGGTGTCCTCAATAAAATAGTCATGGGAAGCTTTTTTGTTCTGGGCGAGCACTTTCCCGTCTGCCTTCTTACCCATGAATACCACTCCTTATGAATAACGTAATTCACTCTTGAAATCCAGGCATCAAAATCTGGCTACAAAGAGCCACCTAGAAATATATTGTAACAAATTTCAGATGGTAAAAGCAAGAAGGGTCAAGCCTTCTACATTTCTAACTAACACTAACATCACACTTAAAACAAGGCGGCTTCTATCCGTTACTGCAGACAGAAACCGCCTTTATACCTAAGTCGCATGATTAGTTTCATCCCCTGCCACGAAAGAAGACTCCTGCCTTCTAGCAAGCAAGTATAGCCACCTACTTCTTCTTTTTCCGCACAAAGCCAGCGGTGCTATTGGCGCCACTTCCGCCCTTATTCTTCCGTTTGCGTCGTGCTGCGCCTTCACCGTTTGGTCTGGCATCACTTCCTGGTGTAGCTGCTCCGCCGATGAAAATACCGCTGGCAGACGTCTTCTTCCGTCGCTTGCTTGCCCCGGATGCTGGCGAGTTATACCCGCCCTTGCCACTGCCAAAGCCGAAGCTGCTAGCTGAACCAGCTCCTGCCCCGTTCCCACCGCCGCGCCCTGAACGGCCTGCGGTGCTAATGCCTCCGTTACCTGCGCCAGCCTCTTTTGGCTTCCCGGTAACATCACGACTGCCTTTACCCTCTTTGCCAGTCTTATCCTTGCCGCCCTTGCGGTCACGCCCTTCTCGGCCTTTGCCTTTACCACGGCTCTCGCCACGCGCAAAGCCTCCGCCCTGTCCTGTACCGCCAGTCCGTTCACGGCGTTGCCGTTGCTTCATATCGACAAGTTCAAAGTCAATTGTGTAATCTTCCATATTTACACGCGCGACCCGAACCTTAACCTCATCTCCAATGCGGAACACCTTGGAGGTGCGTTCGCCGATCAACGCCATATGCTGCTCGTCAAAATGATAATAGTCGTCCGTAAGCGCACTCAGACGCGTCAGACCCTCCACTGTATTGTCGAGCTCAATGAACATTCCGAAGCTGGTTACACTGCTGATGATTCCCTCGAATTCCTCGCCGACCTTATCCAGCATGTACTCAGCCTTTTTCATCTGCTCTGTATCACGCTCTGCATCCACAGCTACACGCTCACGCTCGGAAGATTGCTGCGCAATATCAGGCATACGTGCAGTCAAATATTCCTGACGTTCGGCTGTTAAAGCCCCGCCATTCTCCAATACCTCACGAATGACACGGTGAATCACCAAGTCAGGGTAACGACGAATCGGCGATGTAAAATGAGAGTAATATTCCGCTGCTAGTCCAAAATGACCTGTCGACTCCGCATCATACTTTGCCTGCTTCATCGAACGCAGCATCATCGTGCTAAGCACGGTTTGCTCCTTCGTACCCTGAATGTCTTCCAGCAACGTTTGCAGTGCACGCGGATGAATGGAATTCCCTCTACCTTTGATCTGGTGTCCAAAATTAGCTGCGAAGGCCATAAAGTTTTGCAGCTTCTCTGGATCTGGGTCCTCATGAATCCGGTACAAGAAAGGTACTTTGAGCCAATGGAAATGTTCGGCTACCGTTTCATTGGCCGCCAACATAAACTCTTCAATAATTTGTTCAGCTATCGTACGATCCCTCTTCACAATATCGACGGCCTTGCCTTCATCATCCACAATTACTTTGGCTTCATCAAAGTCAAAATCAACCGCGCCTCGGCGCATTCGATTAGCACGCAGCTTCAATGCCAATTCCTTCATCGTGCCGAATACTTCCACGAGATCCTTGTACCGTTCCATCAGTTCAGCATCTTCCTCTTCGAGGATTTTGCGAACGTTAGTGTACGTCATCCGTTCCTTCGTTTTAATCACACTGGTGAAAATATCATGCTTTACAACCTTCATATGCTCATTGAATTCCATCTCACAGGATAAAGTCAGTCGATCCACCTGTGGATTCAAAGAACATATTCCGTTCGAAAGTCGATGTGGAAGCATAGGAATGACACGGTCAACCAAATACACGCTACAACCGCGGTTATATGCCTCCTGATCCAGCTTGGAGTTCTCATGCACATAATACCCTACGTCGGCAATATGAACGCCCAGACGGTAGTTTCCGTTCGGCAAGCGCTCTACATTGACAGCATCATCCAGGTCTTTGGCATCCTCACCATCAATGGTAACAATGATCTTATCACGCAGATCGCGCCGTCCCTGACGTACAATCTCTTCTTCCGTAATCGCGTCGGGAGCATTCTCGGCTTCCTCTGTCACTTCATCTGGAAAAGCTTCCGGAAGCTGATGCTTGCGAATAACGGACAAAATGTCAACGCCTGGATCATCCTTATGACCCAAAACCTCCAACACTTCGCCTTCCGCCGCAGCTCGTCCTTCTGGATAGCTCACAATGCGCACAACGACCTTTTGCCCGTTCACAGCTCCGTTGAAGCTATCCTTTGGAATGAAAATATCCCGGTTAATGCGCTTATCATCCGGCAAAACAAAACCGTATGCTTCGTGGCTCTGAAACACGCCTACTACTTGAAGCACTGCGCGCTTCACGATCCGCACAACTTCGCCTTCTAATCGGCCACCCGCAGGTCCCTTCGACGTCACTCTTACCAGTACCGTATCTCCATTCATCGCACTCTTCAAGTCGTTAGCATGAATATATACATCCGGGTGCTCCCGGTCCTCTGGAATCAAAAAAGCAAATCCCTTGGCATGAGCCTGCAAACGCCCACGCTGCAAATCCATCCGTTCCGGCACGCCATAGCGGTTTGTGCGGGTCAGCAGAATTTTCCCCTCTTCCTCCAAGGCATTCAAAAGCTTAAGAAATTCACGGAAATCTTCGGCATCCTTAATATCAAAATGCTGCTCCAGCTCCTGGTAAGTCATGGGTTTGTATGCGGTCTCGCGCATAAAATCGAGTAGTTGTTGCTCTGTTATCATAATATTGTCCACCTCGGGTGACCTTTAATTTTCAGTAATAAAATCCGCATGTCCTTGTTCCTTGCTCCTGATACAAGGCTCTTAATATACTCATACCCTAGTATACACGAATTTAATCGACGGCATCCCTGCCTGTCCAAAATCTAAAAAAAGCCCCCGTTTCCCGCGAAACGAAGGCTTAAGGTACATATTTATCTTATTTTGCAAAAAATGCAACTAAAACAGAAACGATCATGAAACCCGCACCCAAAACAGCAGTTGCGCGTTGTAAAATCAAATCCATACCGCGAGCTTTTGTCTTGCCGAACAGATGCTCAGCACCGCCAGAGATGGCACCGGACAAACCTGCGCTTTTCCCCTTTTGCAGTAAAACAACCGCAATAACAGCAATCGAGAACACAACGAGCAGCACTTTCAAAAAGATTTCCATGAAAAATCCCACCTCCTGAGCTTATACATCTGTTTTGCAAAACAACACAGCCTCTTTTATGAAAACATGTACATATCATGTTATAAATAGCCGGAAATTAACGCAAAACACTATTTTTATTCTACCACAGCTTCCAGTAGATAACAACAGCTATAGCAAGTCACTCAGCCATTAAGCCTTTGCAAAGTTATAAATTCTCATACACATCCATAATAACAAAAAACAGACCTGCTCGCGGTGGCGAGTAGGCCTGTTTTATTCATGCGTAAAAGCTTTGAGCGTTCAGACTTCGTGATCATAAACCATGAGTCAAGAGACGCCATCAGCATTTTTGCGCAATATTATTTTTTCAGGTTGTAGAAAGATTTCAGGCCGTGGTATTGAGCCAGTTCACCCAGTTGATCCTCAATGCGGAGCAATTGGTTGTACTTCGCAATACGGTCAGTACGGGAAGGAGCACCTGTTTTAATTTGGCCTGCATTTGTTGCAACAGCGATATCAGCGATTGTGCTGTCTTCGGATTCACCGGAACGGTGAGAGATAACAGCTGTGTATCCTGCACGTTTAGCCAATTCGATAGCATCGAATGTTTCAGTCAGCGTACCGATTTGGTTTACTTTGATCAGGATGGAGTTACCGATGTTTTCATCGATACCTTTAGCCAGACGCTCTGTGTTTGTTACGAACAGGTCGTCACCAACCAATTGGATTTTGTTGCCCAATTTTTCAGTGAGCAATTTCCAACCTTCCCAGTCATCTTCGGAGCAACCATCTTCAATAGTGATGATTGGGTATTTATCAACCCAAGAAGCAAGCAGGTCAACGAACTCAGCAGAAGTGAAGGATTTGCCTTCGCCTTCCAAAGTATATTTTCCATCTTTGAAGAACTCAGTGGAAGCAACGTCCATACCGAGGAATACGTCAACACCTGGTTTGTAACCAGCTTTTTCGATCGCTTCGATAATAGTGGACAGAGCTTCTTCGTTAGATTTGAAGTTAGGAGCAAAACCACCTTCATCACCAACAGCTGTGTTCAAACCTTTGGAGTTCAGTACGGATTTCAGGTTGTGGAAGATTTCTGCGCCTACACGCAGAGCTTCTTTAAATGTAGGAGCGCCTACAGGCAGAACCATGAACTCTTGTACGTCAACGTTATTGTCGGCATGAGCGCCACCGTTAACGATGTTCATCATTGGTACTGGCAATTGTTTAGCATTGAATCCGCCTAGGTAAGTGTACAGTGGCAAGCCCAGAGCTTCAGCAGCAGCGCGAGCTACAGCCATGGATACTGCCAGAATTGCGTTTGCACCCAATTTACCTTTGTTATGTGTACCATCCAATTTGATCATCAGCGTGTCGATTTCTACTTGGTTCACAGCATCCAAGCCGATTACTTCAGGAGCAATAATTTCGTTCACGTTTTTAACAGCTTGCAGAACGCCTTTACCCAGGTAACGGGATTTGTCGTTATCACGAAGTTCTACAGCTTCGTGAGCGCCTGTGGAGGCACCGGAAGGAACGATAGCACTACCGATAGCACCGGATTCCAGATATACTTCAACTTCAACCGTAGGGTTACCACGGGAGTCGAGGACTTCGCGAGCGTACACGTCAGAAATAATAGTCATTTGTACTTAATCTCCTTTGTGAATCATGATTTATTGGTCAAGCCTATACTTATTAAATCAAGCTTACTTGCGGGATGCAATCATAGATTTTCCTGTCATTTCCGCAGGTTGCGGAAGTTGCATCAAATCCAGAAGCGTTGGAGCTACGTCAGCCAATATTCCATGCTCACGCAAAACGATATTTTCGTCAGTCAAAATGAACGGAACCGGATTCGTTGTGTGAGCTGTGAACGGACGTCCCTGCTCATCAATTTCCATATCCGCGTTACCATGGTCGGCAATGATAATAACCACGCCACCTTTGGCTTTAACCGCATCTACAACACGTCCAACACATTCATCCGTCGTCTCTACCGCCTTAATCGTTGGCTCCAGCATACCGGAGTGTCCAACCATATCCGGATTGGCAAAGTTCAGGATAATCGCATCATGCTTGTCGGCTTCGATTTCCTTAACAGCAGCATCCGCTACTTCATACGCACTCATTTCCGGCTGCAAGTCATATGTAGCCACTTTAGGCGAGTTGATCAAAATACGAGTTTCGCCAGGAAGCTCCACATCACGTCCGCCACTGAAAAAGAAAGTAACGTGCGGATATTTTTCAGTCTCAGCAATACGCAATTGCTTCTTGTTGTTTTGAACCAACACTTCACCAAACGTGTTATCCAGATTTTTCGGTTCGTAAGCTACAAAGCCCTCAACCGTTTCGCTGAACAACGTCAGGCAAACAAAGTGCAAATCTTTAGGCCATTTCGGGCCACGGTCAAAACCACGGAAGTCCGCGTTTGTAAATACCTGAGACAGTTGAATCGCACGGTCAGGACGGAAGTTGAGGAAGATAACAGAGTCATTGCTTTCGACCAGCCCTACAGGACTTCCGTCAGCCTTCACAATAACAGTTGGCTCCACAAATTCGTCGAACACTGATTTTTCATACGATTCTTTCAATGCTTCCATTGGATCTGTGTATTGAGGTCCTTCTCCGTATACGATTGCACGGTAAGATTTCTCTACACGTTCCCAACGTTTGTCGCGGTCCATAGCATAATAGCGTCCTTGTACAGTCGCAATTTTACCTACGCCCACTTCTTGAATCTTAGCGATCAGCTGCTGCATGAAGCCTACGCCGCTGTCTGGCATAACGTCGCGTCCATCCATGAAAGCATGAATGTACACTTCTGTTAGGCCTTCTTTTTTCGCCAAGTCCAGCATAGCGAACAGATGGCTGATATGGCTATGCACGCCGCCGTCGGACAGAAGTCCGTACAGGTGAAGTTTCGTGTTGTTCTTCTTGGCATGTTGCACTGCTTTAACCAGTGTTTCATTGTCGTAGAATTCACCTTCACGGATGGACTTCGAAATACGAGTCAAGTCTTGATATACGATACGGCCTGCGCCGATGTTCAAGTGACCCACTTCAGAGTTACCCATTTGTCCTTCCGGCAAACCTACTGCTTCGCCAGAAGCCGTCAGCGTCGTATGAGGATACTGTTGTAAATACCGGTCGTAATTCGGTTTGTTGGCCTGTGCAACCGCATTGCCTTCCACGGTGTCACGCAGTCCGAACCCGTCCATAATAATTAAAGCTACCGGTTTTGGTGCTGTCATCTTACTTCGCCCCCTCAACAAGCGCGATGTACGACGCCGGTTGAAGACTGGCACCGCCCACGAGCGCGCCGTCGATATCGCTTTGACCCAGGTACTCAGTAACATTTTCAGGTTTTACACTACCACCATACTGAATACGTACAGCATTTGCTGTATTTTCATCATACAGCTCTTTAATCAGACTGCGGATATAGGAAATCACTTCATTCGCATCCTGCGAAGTGGAGGATTTGCCTGTTCCGATGGCCCAGATTGGCTCATAAGCAACAACTACTTGTGCAGCCTGATCCTTAGCCAAACCAGCAAAAGCTGCTACAGTTTGCACTTTTACAACTTCTTTGGTTTGTCCAGCTTCACGATCTTCCAGCTTTTCGCCTACACATACGATTGGAGTCAGGTCATGACGGAATGCCGCATGAACCTTTTTGTTCACCGTTTCGTCTGTTTCATTAAAATATTCACGACGTTCGGAGTGTCCGATCACAACGTAGTCTACGCCCAGATCTTTCAGCATTCCGCCGCTAATTTCACCTGTAAATGCACCATCTTCTGCAAAGTGCAGGTTTTGTGCGCCAATTTTAATAGACGTGCCTTTTACTGCTTCAACCAGAGCAGGAAGATTCGTAAATGGTGCGCAAATCACGCTTTCCACTCCTGCAACCTCTGCTTTGCCTTTGATCTCTTCGATGAAAGTTTTAGCTTCTGGTACGGTTTTAAACATCTTCCAGTTACCCGCGATAATCGGTGTTCTCAATGGTTTCAACTCCTAACTATTAGGTGCCCTAAAGCTTTATTCACGCATAGTGCGTTTGATTATTTATCGTTCAGTGCAACAACACCCGGAAGTGCTTTGCCTTCCATAAATTCCAGAGATGCGCCGCCGCCAGTGGAAATATGATCCATCTTGTCAGCCAAGTGGAATTTTTCAGCCGCAGCCGCAGAATCACCGCCACCAATGATGGTGTATGCTTCAGTTGTTGCGCAAGCTTCCGCTACTTCACGAGTACCACCAGCGAAAGGCTCGATTTCAAATACGCCCATTGGTCCGTTCCATACAACCAGTTTGGAGTTTTTGATTACATCTGCATAGATTTTACGTGTTTTCGGTCCAATGTCCACGCCTTCCCAAGCTGCAGGAATGCCGTCGATATCCACAATGTCTGTGTTCGCCGTAGCGCTGAAATCGTCAGACACAACAATATCTACCGGAAGATAGAAGTTTTTGCCGAGTTTCTTCGCTTTTTCGATAAATCCAAGAGCTACGTCCAGTTTGGATTCATCCAGCAAAGATTGACCCACTTCATAACCTTGAGCTTTGAAGAATGTATAAGTCAAACCGCCACCAATGATTACGTTATCTGCAATGTTCAGCAGGTTGTCGATCACGTCGATTTTGTCTTTTACTTTGGAACCGCCGATAATGGCTGTAAAAGGACGATCTGGATTCGACAGAGCTTTACCAATAACAGACAATTCTTTTTCCATCAGCAGGCCGGAAACAGCCGGAAGAATATGAGCGATACCTTCAGTGGAAGCATGAGCACGGTGTGCTGCGCCGAATGCGTCATTCACGAAAACGTCAGCCAATTCAGCAAATTGCTTCGCCAACTCAGGATCATTCTTTTCTTCTCCTGCATAGAAACGTACATTTTCAAGCAACAGCACGTCGCCGTTTTGCAGTTCAGCCACTTTCGCTTTAACAGCTTCGCCTACTGCTTCGTCCACTTTAACTACTGGCTTTTTCAGCAGTTCAGACAAACGTACACCAACAGGAGTCAGACGCATGGATTCAACAACCTGACCTTTTGGACGTCCAAAGTGACTCGCCAAAATAACTTTTGCACCTTTTTCAATCAGGTAATTAATCGTTGGCAAGGTTTCACGAATACGCTTGTCATCTGTAATTTTACCGTCTTCGACCGGAACGTTAAAATCTACACGAACAAACACCCGTTTTCCATTCAGTTCTATATCACGTACGCTCTTTTTATTCATCTCCATATTCCTCCGCACCCTTATAATTTTACGAAACAGGAATTTAAGGCACATTTTGATATATAAAGAGCGGAAACAATAACCTGTTTCCGCTCTATGATGTTGCTAATAAGGAAGTTCTTATTTAGCCAGTTTAGCGAAGTATTCCAACGTGCGGATCAATTGTGCAGTGTAGGACATTTCATTGTCATACCAAGCTACAGTTTTCACCAGTTGTTTGTCGCCAACAGTCAGAACTTTAGTTTGAGTTGCATCAAACAAAGAACCGAAAGTAAGACCTTTGATGTCGGAAGAAACGATTTGATCTTCAGTGTATCCATAAGTTTCAGGATCGGAAGCTTCTTTCATCGCTGCGTTGATTTCTTCAGCAGTTACGTTTTTCTCCAGAACTGTTACCAACTCAGTCAGGGAACCTGTAGGTACTGGAACACGTTGAGCCGCGCCATCCAATTTACCTTTCAACTCAGGGATAACCAAACCGATTGCTTTAGCAGCACCAGTTGTGTTAGGAATGATGTTTTCAGCTGCTGCACGAGCACGACGGAAGTCACCTTTAGCATGTGGAGCATCCAAAGTGTTTTGGTCGCCAGTGTAAGCATGAATTGTAGTCATCAAACCTTCAACGATACCAAATTTATCTTGCAGTGTTTTAGCCATAGGAGCCAGGCAGTTCGTTGTGCAAGAAGCACCAGAGATTACAGTTTCAGTTCCATCCAGAATTTCATGGTTTACGTTGTAAACGACAGTTTTCATGTCGCCAGTAGCTGGAGCGGAGATAACAACTTTTTTAGCGCCGCCTTTCAAATGTTTCTCAGCAGCTTCTTTAGTTGTGAAGAAACCTGTGCATTCCAGAACGATGTCTACACCCAGGTCTCCCCAAGGGAGTTCTTCAGGGTTGCGGTTAGCCAAAACTTTAACTTCTTTACCGTTTACTTTGAAGAAGCCATCATGTACTTCTACTTGTCCTTGGAAATTACCTTGTGTTGTATCATATTTCAACAAATGTGCCAACATTTTGGAATCTGTCAAGTCATTGATTGCTACTACTTCAATACCTTCCACGTTTTGAATCCGACGGAAAGCAAGGCGTCCAATACGTCCGAAACCATTAATACCAACTTTAACTGTCATGAGTGAGTTCCTCCCAAAGTTCGTTTAGTTTAGTTTTATATATTCAAGACAGACCCGAAAGCCTGTCAAGACAACACGATTCATAAATCCTATATTAATCATTTAAATAACGACTTACAATCTCAACAGCAGCGCCTTCGTCGGTGACTAGAATGTCTTCTTGCCCGAAACGCAGTACCGCATGAATAGCGGCCGCCTTGTTCTTGCCTCCAGCTACACCTAGAACCGTATCGGTACGCCTAATGTCCTCCAATCGGAGTCCAAGCGTCAGCATTCTGTGAACAACGACGCCATCTTCGTTAAAATAATAACCAAACGATTCGGCTACCGCCCCTTCACTGCTGATCTGGGCAAAGGTTTCGGGATCAAGTTTACGTCTATGTGCCATCGCTATGGCGTTGCCTATCCCGTGAATGATGATACGACTCTCGCGAATCAGGCTCAATATATCCTGAATGTTCGTATCTTCAAGCAAGGAGTTGTAAGCATGATTGCTGAGCAAATCCGGTACATGGAGCAGACGGTATTGAGCGCCGACCTTGCGAGCCATTGTGGAAGCAATTGTGTTGGCCTGCATTTCCATGCTTTCTCCCAAACCCCCGCGTGCCGGTACAAACCACCCACCCTTAAGGGGGCCATTAGAAGGCAATGCCAGTTGTTCCGCCACGTCTGCAATCGTCGTGCCACCTGTTACAGCGACCACATCCTCGTCGTCCATAACACTTAGCAACGCTTTTGCTCCAGCGCGCCCCAGCTCCTGCTTTGTTAACGGAGAAACATCCGAATCCCCTGGAACGACAACCACCTTCCTCAAACCATAGGCTTGACGAATCTGGTCCTCCAATTGGGACAGGCCGAACAAGTTATTCGCAATCGGCTCCAGCTGTTCCAGCAGATCCAGTCCTGCTTTGCTCACCTTCATGCCTACACTCTCAATCTCAATTAGCCCCTGAGCTTTAAGAAGATCGGTTTCGGCGCGCAACACGCGCTCGGTCATGTTCAGTGAAGCTGCCAGTGTTCTGCGTCCAACAACATCGGACAGCATAATCTGATGCAGGATCGTGTACCTTTTTTTCAAAACATCCATGAGGTCGGGCAGAAGCTGCTTCTGTATTTCTAATATCTTTCGCATGCTTTCCACTCCCGCACACTTCTAAGTTCTGTCTCTAACTGGTCTTAAAACGTCCCGGGATAACTTTTTAAGTCCCACGTATATCTTAACCAATATTTGCTCCATATGCAAGTCTATCTGAACCTATATTTCTCAACCATTTGTCTGAATATGCGCATTTAATAAAAGCTTGCAATTCACTGCTGTATATCATATAATCATCTTTGTTTCCAATTAGCTGTTTAATTAGTTAGTTGTTTGCATTGAATCAACTATGCGCCCGTGGTCCAACGGATATGACGTAGGCCTCCGGAGCCTGAGATCGAGGTTCGATTCCTCGCGGGCGCGCCATTTTAAATGAACGCTTAAATGCTTCTATATAATGTTTTAACCAATAAGAGCGCTGAGGGCTCTTTTTTTTAATCATTAGTTTGACTTTCTTTGACTTTTTGTTTGAAATTGTTTATCATGTGGTTAATACGGTAACAGTTTATAAATAAGGGACGTGTACTCGGCATGTCCACCAAATCCACTAACGATATTTAAGGGAGGTTTTTTGACGTGAGCTATGTTCCTATGGTAGTAGAACAAAGTAACCGCGGCGAACGCGCCTATGACATTTATTCCAGACTGTTAAAGGATCGCATTATTTTGTTAGGCTCGGACGTCAATGACGTTGTAGCCAACTCTATAATTGCGCAAATGCTGTTTTTGGCTGCCGAAGATCCTGAAAAAGATATTCACTTGTATATTAACAGTCCTGGCGGTTCCATTACAGCTGGTATGGCCATTTTCGATACGATGCAATACATTAAACCTGATGTATCTACGATTTGTGTAGGTATGGCGGCTTCCATGGGCGCGTTCTTGCTGAATGCAGGCGCCAAAGGTAAACGTTTCGCTTTGCCAAACAGTGAAATTATGATTCACCAACCTCTGGGTGGTGCACAAGGCCAGGCAACGGATATCGAAATCCGCGCACGCCGCATTCTGAAAATGCGTGATAAACTGAACCGCATTCTCGCAGATCGCACAGGCCAACCACTGGAACGTATTGAAAAAGATACAGACCGTGACTACTTCATGTCTGCTGATGATGCCAAAGAATACGGTATTATTGATAAAGTGCTAACTAGCTCCTCTCCAGAAGGTGTATAAGAGAAAAAATTTGCCTCTCGATAGCTGGTAAATGAAAAAGCTGCTCCGGATGTTATTATCCGGTAGGCAGCTTTTTTGCTTTATTGTTTTTTAGAGTATAGACAGTCCAACTTACTCATTTCTACTATTAAATCTGTCCCGCAAAAGGCTTTCCGCCTTGAGGCAGCAGTTGACCGAACGAGTAGGTAAACTCCGGAATTCCATACGCGTATGGCGCATAATCATACAAATCAAACACGATTGTTACTCCACTGTTCGTCACATAAAAATTCTGATCTGCCGCCAACTCTTTAAATTTACCGAATCCTTCACCAGCCTGAAGCGCATCGATTTTTTTCTTCAAATCAGCATTGAGGAACTTTTTGTAATTTGGATTCGCCTTCAATACGTCAGACAACTGCAGCAGTTTACCATCAGCGAGCGAGAACGTATATCCTTTACGTACCGTCATTCCATGTGCGCCACCCATATACGAGTAATCCTGCATAATCACACTTAGAATACCGTCCTTGTTATAGGCAATTGCAAAATCATTTTCGAAATCATACGGTCTTTCTGTTGTAGCCTCTCCCTCAGCCACCATCTTTTTGCCTGCTGCCAATATACCCTCTGCATGCTTTTTAAGCACATGGTTAATGGCCTGCTCTGCCTCAGGATTCAGCTGGCTGCCGCTGATTTGCGGATACTTAACTTTGTAAGATACCTTCGCATTACTCGAAGCTGGAAGTGTTTGAGACGCAATTGTGATCGGGTTTAGCTGACTTTTACTTAGCGTTACTGTCTTCTGAGCTGCGTTCCATTGAGCATCTATGCCTAGATAGTCTTTCAACAGACTCATAGGAATGTATAGCTTCCCAGCGATCTGTTTGGCATCCATACTACGTGTATTGATTCCATTGACGTTGACGTAGGCATCCGAGGAAGAAGCCATAATGTAAAGTTTATTGTACCCGCTACCTACGGTATATGTCGTTGCTTTCGCATCATAGCTTACTGGAATCCCCAAGCTGTCACGCAGTGCGGCCACCGGAATCATTGTACTCCCGTTCACTTGAACACCTTTAGCGGGCAACGTTTTACCATTCCATTGGATAGTGATTCCTGGTTGCTGTGTTGCCGCTTGCTGCTGTTTAATCGATGCTGCCTGGATATATGAAACGGGAACAGCTGCGACTCCTGCTAAAATCCCTGCTGCCAGCAGTGCTGAACCCCATTTTTTCGTATGCTTATTCATATTAAGTATTCCTCCTGTTATTATTTCTGTATTGTCTATGTGTAAATAATCACTTTACTTATTATATCTATACCCCATTGTATGTAGTTTACAATCTGTACACTCCCCGATTTCAATCTGTACACCTAGTAACCCTTAGCTATGACAGACTCATTACAAAAAGGTTTCGGTATACAAAAAAAGCCAGCAAGCCAGCCTGCGCATGATGCAGGCCGCTTGTGGCTTCGTTTGATGATCTATATTAGTTCATTTCGTATTGAGCCGACACCTGAACTTTCACTGTTACTTGCCCCGATTGTATCTCTGTCCCGCTACCTGCTAAATCCATGAGCGATTTTGACATGGCATTTTCACGTTGTGTAAAGACTTGTGCTTCTCCGCCATCTACCGTCACATTCACAAGAGCACCTAATCCGCGTTTGGCCGCTTTAGCTACAGCACTAGCTTTAGATTGTGCGCTTCCCAATGCTTTAGTAATGGCTTCTTCCTCATAAGTCGAAGGATCTTCCACGGAAAAACGAATATTATCTACGTTATTGGCTCCGGACTTGGTCGCCTCATCCAACAACTGACCTATTTTATCCAAATCGCGGTATTTAACGGAAATTGTATGGTTGGCAGTGTAGCCTTTGAGCTTCTGCCCTTCTTTTTCGTTATAGGTGTAGTTAGGCTGTACATAAAACTGGCTGGTCTGAATGTCATCTCCGCTGATGCTCCACTTTTCTTTCAGCAGTTGTGTAACCTTGTTCAATTTTGTAGCATTAGCTTTTTGAGCAGCGGCTGCCGTATTCCCTTCCGATTGTACACCGATAGAGAGATAAGCAATATTGGGCTTTGCCAATACTTCCCCGCTTCCAGTCACATTAATTACACCGTTTACCGTCGAAGCTGTTGACGCAGCATAAGCACGATCTGCCCCTGTCCATAATCCTCCTGCTACTCCCCCTGCTATTAATGCACCTGTGAGAACTGCTGTGGCTACTGTTTTTGTCCAAAGTCTCATTGAATTCAACCTCTTTCTAGTAAATGTTTGTACCTTCCAGACGGAAAAGACGGAAAAAGGTTGCAGCCAAGCGTACAAATTTCCGAAACAGAGCATGACCACGAGGATTTTCATTATTTATAGTTTGAACTTAATACGGCCTCTATATCCAATAAATCCACAATAAAACAGTTAGCTGAGGAGTGTTCGAAGGATTTTTTTCTGGATATAAAAAAAGCCCCAAAGGGGCTTTTCACTAAGATCATACACTATATTACAAGCAATTCTTTGTTTATTGATTTTCCAGCTCTACCTTACTAACCAGACTTACTAAAGCGTTTACAGCCTGTTCGGCATCCGCACCTTCAGCACTAATATTGATTTCAGTACCTGTGCTGATGGCAAGACTCATAATACCCATGATGCTCTTGGCATTAACCTTTTTGTCATCTTTTTCCACAAAAATCTCAGATGAATATTTATTCGCTTCCTGTACGAACAACGCAGCAGGTCTGGCGTGCAGTCCTGTTTTCAAACGTACGACTACCGGATGTTTTGACATGTCAGCTTACCCCCTCATCAAATAAATCTGGACACTACTTACTCCATTTTATTTATCACATTATAACATTAACCCGGGACAGACACTAGAAAAAAAACTAAAAAAACTGGGGCTAAAAGCCCCACCAACATTCTTTTTACGGAATCAGGCCATTTTCGCCCCTGATTTTGTCAGCCATCTCATCAATTTTGCGAAGCCGATGATTTACACCCGATTTACTCACGACCCCTTTGAGCATTTCCCCGACTTCTTTCAAATTCAAATCGGGATGAGCGAGCCGAACTTCTGCCACTTCACGCAGTTTATCCGGCAAGGTCTCCAAGCCAACTTCTCTCTCCAGCAACTTAATATTCTCAATTTGCCGGACAGCAGCTCCAATTGTCTTGTTCAAATTAGCCGTTTCACAATTGACAATACGATTCACGGAATTGCGCATATCGCGCATAATGCGTACATCTTCAAATTTGAACAAGGCTTGATGCGCCCCAATGATGCTAAGCAGCTCAATGATCTTCTCGCCTTCCTTGATGTAGAGAATAAAACCCTTTTTTCGCTCAATACAGCGAGCATTTAGATGAAACTCATTCGCAAGATCAACGAGTGCCTGACAATGCTCCTCATACATCGAAGAAATTTCAAGGTGGTAAGATGATCCTTCAGGATTGTTGACAGAGCCACCTGCCATAAAGGCGCCCCGTAAATAAGCTCTCTTACAACAGTTTTTCCGAACAATATCCCGATTAATCCCGTCAGTGAACAAGAAACCTTCTGAGACGATATAAAGATCCTTTAGCAGTTGTTGCACATCATTAGGAATACGGACAATGTACACATTATTTTTTTTCAAGCGCATTTTTTTCCGTACAAGCAGTTCGATATGAAGTTGAAAATGCTTCTTGATCAAGGAGTAAATCCGCCTTGCAATCGCGGCATTTTCTGTGGACACGTCCAATATCACCCTTTTATTCGACAGTTGTACGGATCCGAGCATACGTATGAGCGCAGATAGTTCCGCTTTCTCACAGCAGGACTGGCTTTCAATCATCGTAAGCTCTTTTTTCGTTTGTGCCGCAAAGGACAAGGGACTCACCTCCTTCTTAATATCCAGTTTTGTACCAATTGGTAAATATGCTGGCTCAATTTGTCTGCATCATGCCGTAAATACGTGCGGAACAGAACTAATGTATCTGCCACCACTTTATATCCCCGGTCGGTCAGCTCGCCCATGTCTACTTGAACTGGCTTGGCTCCCTGCTCGGCATACATTTCCTGTACTTGGGGTGGAATTTCTCCGTTATTTACAATGACATAGTCGAAGAGATGATGCCCTACATGCTCAAAAATAGCTTGCAGATGGTCTCCTACTGTATAGCCATCGGTTTCACCAGGCTGGGTCATAACGTTACAGACAAATATTTTGATAGCGTCTGATTTCACTACAGCTTCAGCGAGTTTAGGTACAAGCAAATTCGGTAATATGCTGGTATATAGACTGCCGGGGCCAATCAAAATCGCATCAGCTTCATTAATGGCCTCTACAGCCTCAGGCAACGGCTCCACGTGAGTCGGTTCAAGAAAGACGCGTTTGATTCGTCCGCCCGCTTCTGGGATCTTGGACTCTCCGGTAATCACCGTGCCATCCTCCATTTCGGCGCTTAGCACAACGCCTTCCTCGGCTGCTGGCAGCACACGTCCCCGGACAGCAAATACACGGCTAAGCTCACGCACCGCCGTTACAAAATCTCCCGATATATCGGTCATCGCTGCTAAAATCAGATTGCCCAGACTATGGCCTGACAATCCTGATCCCGCACCGAAACGGTATTTCAGCATATCTGACATCACTGGTTCCACGTCAGCCAAGGCAGTCAGCACATTGCGAATATCCCCTGGGGGGGGGCATCTGCAGCTCACTGCGCAAAATCCCGGAACTTCCGCCATCGTCAGCGACTGTAACAATAGCCGTAATATCTAGCGGCTTTTGCTTTAAGCCCCGCAGCATGACGGACAAGCCGGTTCCGCCGCCCATAACAACTATACGTGGGCGCTCCCGTTGTGATCCGGTCTCTTTCATGATTTCACCTCATTAATGCCGGTCCCGATCAGCATCCCGATGCGAAACAGAAACAGATTCTGTCTCGCTGGCACCCAGCATTTTTCCTAAATACTCCGATATTGCAACAGAACGATGCTTACCGCCAGTACAGCCAATGCCGATAATGACCTGGCTTTTGCCTTCTTTGCGATATTGCGGAATCAAAAAGTGTAACATATCCAGCAACTTGGTCAAGAATGCCTGAGTCTCGGGCCATTTCATGACATAATCATATACATCGCTATCCTGTCCAGTGTGGGGACGTAGTTGATCCACATAGTGGGGATTAGGCAGGAAGCGCACATCGAATATAAGATCGGCATCAATGGGAATACCATACTTGAAGCCAAAAGAAGTAATGTTCACGGAAAGCATACTGCTCTCCAGATGAGAAAATCGTGAAATAATCCTTGCCTTTAAAGTTGCAGGCTTCATCACACTTGTGTCAATAACCTGTGTAGCCGAGCTTTTTAGTTCTTCCAACATCTTGCGCTCCAACCGAATCCCATCCAAAGGCATACCGTCTGGAGCCAGCGGATGACGTCTACGACTTTCCTTATACCGCTGTACGAGAACGCCATCATTCGCATTTAAGAATAAAATTTCACAATGAATCGTAAAATGATCTTTAATATAATTCAACGATTCCGACAAGGCAGTGAAAAATTCTCGTCCGCGTAAATCAATGACGAGTGCAACCTTGCCTATTTTACCATTAGACTGCTCAATCAACTCTGCAAATTTGGGAATCAGTACAGGGGGCAAATTATCAACACAGAAGAAGCCCAAGTCTTCCAGGCTCTGAACCGCAATGGTCTTCCCTGCGCCTGACATCCCCGTAATAATAATGAGCGTTGCCCACGGCGCAGCATTTTTTAGGTTATCTGTCATATGGACTTCCCTCTCCTTTTGCTTCTTCGCTCTATGCCAGTACCCGTATTATCAGTAACCTGTGGTCAGGAGCGTAGCAGCAACCCTGCAGCCCCTACAACACCCGCGTCATTGCCTAACACCGCTGGTACGATATATACACCTTTTTGAAGCGGTTCAGGTGCCAGCTTGGCGTATACGCGACGCATCTCTTCAAACAAAAAGTCGCCTGCTTTAGAAACACCGCCGCCTATAATAAACAACTCTGGATTAAGCACAGCGGCAACCGCTGCCATGGATTTCCCCAAATAAAAGGCAGCCCGGTTCACGATACGCAGTGCGACTTCATCCCCGGCTTTAGCAGCATCAAATACTTCCTTGGCGGCAATTTGATCCTCCAGCGCCAGAGAGGTCCGGTCGCCACGTTCCACAGCATCCTTGGCCATACGAATGATGCCTGTTGCAGAAGATACAGTTTCCAAGCAACCCATTTTGCCGCATCCACACTGAATTGCCTCCAGATCAGGTACGACGCTGATATGACCAATTTCCCCGGCCATGCCTGAAGAACCTTGGTATATTCTACCGTTTATAATAATACCGCCACCTACTCCTGTTCCCAGGGTATAGCATACGCAGTTTTCGATGCCTTTGCCTGCACCAGCCCAAGCCTCACCTAGCGCAGCAACATTCGCATCATTGTCTATTTTCACAGGCTTGCCAATCCGGTTCTCTAGGAGCGCACGGATCGGTACGTCACGAAAGCCAATATTAGGAGCGAGGACAATAATACCATCACGAACATTCGTAAAACCTGCAACGCCTGCACCGACACCCTTGAGTTGATCCCACTCATAAGGAGATTCCTCAACAATGTGCCGCACATATTTTTCGATATTACCAATGACAACATCTACACCTTTATCGGTTTCGGTTGGTCCCTCGTATGTGTGCAAAAGCTGTCCGTTCTCATTACAAATGCCTACTTTAATCGCTGTACCGCCCAAATCGACACCCACATAGATACTTTCAGACATGTTCCAAGCCACCTTTATGTTTACTTAAAAACCTGGTATGAAATATATGCTTATAATTCCTACTTCATAATAGTAATCCTACGTTCCAACTATAATTGAAGCCCTCGTTACGGTCAAGGACACTTCCTTGTTGAAAAGTGTACGATTAGAGGAACTTTTAACCTTATGCACCCATAAAAAGGAGAAAGCCCGTGCAAACGCAGCAGGCTTTCTCTTCCTGAACAAAAGATGTGGCATAACAGAGGTTTCCTTCGCTCTCCCGTTAGCCTTTTTGTGTACTATAGACACGCTTTTATTGATCCAGTGTTTCGCTCCAGTCGTGAACAGCACTGCCTTCGAGATATTTCTCGCAGTCCATAGCCGCCATACAGCCCGTTCCCGCAGCCGTAATCGCTTGACGGTAACGATTATCCTGTACGTCCCCACAGGCAAAAACTCCGGGGATGTTCGTTTCCGTTGTGCCTGGCTTCACTACAATATAGCCGTGTTCATCCGTATGGATTTGTCCGTTCAGGAAACCTGTATTCGGTGTATGCCCGATGGCTACGAACACGCCATCTACCTCAATCAGCTCATCCTGATTGGTCTCATTATTGTGTACCTTCAAACCCTTTAAACCAGATTCTCCCGTCACAACTTCCAGAGGAGTCCGGTTTAATGCCCAATGTACTTTTTCGTTCTCACGCGCGCGATCTTGCATAATTTTGGATGCCCGCAACTCATCGCGACGATGGACCAAGGTTACACTGGAAGCAAAACGGGTCAAGAAGCTCGCTTCCTCCATGGCTGAATCGCCACCGCCAACCACGACAATCTTTTTCCCGCGGAAAAAGAAGCCATCGCAAGTTGCGCAAGTGCTGACTCCGCGACCTACATTGTCCTGCTCACCCGGAATACCAAGATATTTGGCGGACGCACCTGTAGCAATAATGACCGACTCCGCCTCAATGATGCCTTTACCCTCTACCTTCACTTTAAAAGGACGTTTGCTAAAATCCACTTCCTCTACCCAACCGGAAGTAAATTCAGCGCCAAAACGTTCAGCCTGCTTGCGCATATTATCCATCAGTTCAGGCCCGAGGATACCTTGCTCAAAACCCGGAAAATTTTCAATTTCGGTCGTTGTAGTAAGCTGCCCACCGGGCTGCATCCCTTCAATGATCAGCGGATTCATGTTAGCACGTGCCAAATAAATAGCCGCTGTGTAGCCTGCAGGACCTGTACCAATAATTATGGATTTATACATACGTTTGTTGCCTCCTTTAAGTGATGTTTGGAGCAGGTCTCAGACCTGCTTTTTAAACGTGGAGAGCGGCTGCTTCAGCTTCTGTTTGATACCACACACGCTGTCAATCTGGCGTGCATAGCGGCTTACGGTCGATACGGAAATACCATAGCGATCGGCTACTTCCTGATAGGTGACTGAATGATGATGCATTTTGGCAGTCAAATATTCCAGCGCCGCTGCCCATCCCTCAGTATGCTGAACCATCGGAACTTCCGGGGCAAGCCGATCCAAATACTCCAGCCACAGCGATCTCAAGTCGTGCTGCATGACCGGATCGGATGGCTTGCTCATAACGGTCAGTACCTTATCCAGCACTGCCTGCCATTGTGGATCAACCGGGGAGGCAGATACATCACCTTCAATTGTATGAGGATCGTTCTCAACCTCCAACTGATCAGAACGTTCCGTTTCCGGGTACATTTTCTGCTCACCCTGCTCCGCCAGCTCTTGCAATACTTGCAAGGCACGGCGTTTCAGCTCATCCTCCTGGTCCGGGTCTTCTACGAAGGACTCCAGTGCCTGACGCACCTCATCATCACCGATCAAGCTTAACGCCTGAATGACCTGAAGCTGAGTCGCCCGGTCCCCGTGGCGCAAGGCCCAGAAGAAGGATGACCGGATTAGCGGGTCCTTCTTCATGCTGTCAGGCACCTGGTCAGCACCAAACTTCTCCCACATGCGGAATTGCTCCTCAAACGGGAGATGATAATGATAGCTGAGCACTTGCAGCGGTGTACCCTCCTGCTGGAGTTCCTCCAGTCGGGACAGGAAAAACCGCGGAACTTCCGAGGAAGCATCCTGCTTTTGCAAATGACTCCACAACCGCCGTGCTTCCGCATATCTTCCCGTATTGCTGGCAGCTACCGCCGTGTAATGGTACAAAGAAGCGTCCGCATTGTTCTCTCCATCGCCATGAAGCAACCTGCGGAAATGTCTGTAGGCCTCCTCATGGCGTCCGAGAATGCCCATAGTGGTCGCCAGCTTGAATACCTGCTCCTCCTGAAACGGTATAGTGACCGCCAAAGTCTGCACCAGACGATCCAATTCCGGGCCGCCGCCCTCGTGCTGATAAAAGATCGCCAAGTTGCACAATGCGTGTAAATTCCCCGGCTCATCCTCCAACACTTGAATAATGGTAGCCTTAGCATTTTGGAACAATCCCATGTAGTAATACGCTAACGCCAGATTATTTCGCGCAGCGAACATATCCGGTTGTTCCTCTGAAATTTGCTTGAGCAACTGGGCTGCCTGAGCAAATTTCCCCTCCTCCAGCAGGACACGAGCCTGATCATGCTCTACTACTCCCTGCCGGGCCTTAATGCGGTTCAGCTTCGTTGGACGGTCCAGCTCATAATAGAGCAGCTCCATCATTTCCTCCGCTTCATCAAGAAACTGGCCTTCTTCGTCCTCCTCCAGGTACGTGACCAATGCTTTCTCCGCTTCTTCAAACTGCTCCATATTAGCGTAATTATTCGCCATATAGAAATAACACTCTGTCATCGACGAGTCTACGTCACTCAGAACAGAGGACAGGATCTCATTCGAACCTGCATAATCCCCCATCTCTGATAATATACCCGCCATATTGCAATGATTCACCGGATTATCCGGTTCATATTCAACGGCTTTGCGAAAATATTTCAATGCCTTGTCATAATGATTGCGATCAAGCGAGCGCACAGCTTTCTCAAAAAAGAAAGATGCGTCGAAACGCAAAGCAATAATCTTAGGGCTAGGTTCCGATACTCGCAGATGTTTCCCTTTCATAAATAACCAAGGCACCTCCTTTAAAAGTAACTGACATGTTCATACCCTTCAGTATACCACAACTTCAAAACGACTTGACAGTCGATCCTACCTCATTCCAAAAAACGGATATATGCTCGTATACAATAGATATATATACAAGAATACGCTAAATAGCCGAGCGCTTTTCCCTGTATACATAGGGAGCGTTCGGCTAGCCACTGGATATGATACTTAGACCCAATAAACGTAATAATTAAAGCGTCAGCGGCACCGGCGAGCGCTCGCGATGCTGAAATACGGCAAGCTCGCGATAGCCGACTTCATATAGAAGCGCGCGTGCCTTCTCCAAGTGCTCGGACAGCTTCGCCGGATCATGGGCATCCGATCCTACGGTCAGCGGGATGCCTAGCGAAAAAGCTTCGTCCAGCATGCGGCGGCTCGGGAACATCTCAGCACAGGGCTTCGAAAGCCCTGATGCATTCAGTTCCATCGCCCGACCGCTGCGGGCAACGGCTGAGAGTGCGGAGCGCTCCAGTTCACGCAGCTCCTCCATTTCCTCCGGCTTCGGATGATAGCCGAAGCGCTTAATGACATCCAAATGCCCCATGATGTCATACAAACCGGTAGCTGCCGCCTTAGAAACTGCATTATAATACGTGCGGTACACCTCAAGCACATTTTTGCCTTCCCAATGGTGTACCTGACGGAAGTCCGTGATATCCCATTCACCTAGAAAATGGACGGAACCAATCACATAATCCCAGGGATACGCGGTGATGATATCTTCGATTTCTCGTTCCCAGCCCTCAATGTAGTCGCCTTCCAAGCCAACACGAATATCAATTTGCTCTTTAAAACGTTCCTTCAGTTCCAAACATTCTTCCACGTATCGGGGCAGCTCCTCCATAGGCATCGCCATTTCCGGGTAATAGTCAGCCGGTTTTACATGCAGTAGTGGCATGTGATCGGACAAGCCGAGCTGATCCAGCCCCAGCCGAATTCCCTGCTGTACATACTCTTCCAGACTCCCTATGGCATGCCCACAGCGGGCGTGATGCGTATGATAGTCAATTTTCATGCGATCCTCCCTCTTTCAACACTACAACAAATCGTACTAATCACGACGAGGTCGTTCATGACGGCGATTCAGCTCAGCCAGCACGTGATCTAGCGGTAGCTTGCGCTCCTGCAACAGCACCAGCAGGTGATAAATCAGGTCGCTAACCTCCAGGCGCAGTTCATCATTATCTTTATTTTTGGCGGCAATGATCGTCTCGGATGCTTCTTCGCCAACCTTTTTCAAGATTTTGTCTACACCTTTATCAAAAAGATAGGTCGTATAGGCCCCTTCAGGACGTGTCTCTTCGCGCTCCTTAATAATCGCCTCCAGCTGGGCAAGTACCTCAAAGCGGTCTGCTGAAGCATTGGAAATATCATCGGTTTGATTTACCAGCGTGTGGTCTCCTGCATTTCCTGCAACAGGTGCTACAGCCGTCCCTGGCGCGGAAATATCACGGAAAAAGCAGCTCGTTGCTCCTGTATGACAGGCAGGACCGTTCGGAATGACACGTATCAACAGAGCATCACCGTCACAATCCAACTGGATGGAAGTGATTTTTTGCGTATTCCCTGAAGTAGCCCCCTTGTGCCACAGCTCCTGTCTGGAACGAGACCAGAACCAGGTCTCTCCCGACTCCAAAGACAGTTTCAGCGACTCGCGGTTCATGTAGGCCAGCGTAAGCACCTGAAGGGTGGCATCATCCTGCACAATCGCCGAGACAAGACCCACCTCATTCCAGCGGACATTATCCAGTATCTGCTCCAGAGATAGCTGTTGGTTCAATTCGTTGCTCATCGTATCTCCACTCCTCTGCGCTTCAAATCCCGTTTTAGGTCAGGGATTCCTATTTCTTTATAGTGAAAAATCGTTGCTGCTAATCCAGCATCCGCTCTGCCCGCCGTAAACACGTCATAGAAATGCTCCTGTTTGCCTGCTCCGCCAGAAGCAATAACTGGAATTCCGACGGTATCCGATACCGCAGAAGTCAGCGGCAGGTCAAAGCCGTCCTTGGTTCCGTCCGCATTCATGCTGGTCAGCAGAATCTCACCGGCTCCCAACTGTTCAGCTTCCTTGGCCCAGGCCAAGGCGCGAATACCAGATGGCGTGCGGCCTCCGTGGGTATATACTTCCCACTCGCCCCACGCCTCGTTATACTTGGCATCAATGGCAACAACGATACATTGTGAGCCAAAGCTGCGCGCACCCTCCGCAATCAGCTGAGGATTACGGACAGCCGCCGTATTTACGCCGATTTTATCAGCCCCGGCACGCAAAATGCGTTTCATATCATCGACATGAGATATCCCGCCACCTACGGTGAAAGGAATGGCTATCTCTCCGGCTGTCTGACGAACTACTTCTTCCATGGTGGCACGCCCTTCAACTGAAGCAGAAATATCCAGAAATACGATTTCATCTGCCCCTTCCCGGTCATAAAGCGCCGCCAATTCCACCGGATCACCTGCATCGCGTAGGTTCACAAAATTAACGCCCTTAACCACCCTGCCATCCTTTACATCCAAGCAGGGAATAATACGTTTAGCCAGCATGCCTACTCCCCCTATGCCTTTGCTACAGCTTGTACGGCTACCTGTAAATCAATGCTGCCTGTATACAATGCCTTACCCACAATAGCACCGCCTACACCCTCTTTCGCATAGGTGCTCAGCGTGATCAGATCGTCCATCTTGCTGACACCGCCGGAAGCGATCACGGTTCGTCCACTGCTTTTCGCAAGCGCTACGATAGCCTCCACATTCGGGCCTTGCATCATTCCGTCGCGGGAAATGTCTGTAAAAATGAACGTTTCCGCTCCCTTGGAGGCCAACTCAGCAGCCAATTCATCCGCTCGAACCTCCGAGGTTTCAAGCCATCCGCGCGTGGCCACATAGCCATTCCGTGCATCCAGACCAATGGCGATCCGATCACCGTAGGTACCCAATACCGCTTCCGTAAAAGCACGATCCTCAATCGCTGCCGTACCCAAGATCACACGGCTCACGCCCAGCGACAACAGCTGCTCCACATGTTCACGTGTACGCAAGCCGCCACCCACTTGTACAGGCACTTGCACCGCAGAAGCGATGCGCCCAATGAGCTCATCGTTCACCGGTTGACCTGCTTTAGCACCGTCCAAATCAACCAAGTGAATGTAGGAGCCGCCCATACGCTCCCATTCTTGGGCAACCTCCACCGGGTTTTCGTTGTATATCGTCTCCTGGCTATAATCTCCTTGTACCAGTCGTACACATTTGCCATCGCGAATATCAATCGCCGGGTATATCGTGAACAAAGTATGACCCCCTTGTGAGCTATTCAACATCTATATGCCTTTAAATCCATCAACGACCATGTTGGCGTACCATCAACTACAGACACACGAATCGTTACGCTCGCTTTTCCGCTTCCGCTAGTTCCAAAAACTGTCGAAGCAACCGCATCCCCATTTCCCCGCTTTTCTCTGGGTGGAACTGCATGCCATATACATGGCCTCTGCCCACGATAGCCGTTACGGGCCCACCGTAGTCAGTCACCGCCAGTAGGTCACTTTCGGCCTCCGGCTTCGCATGATAGGAATGTACAAAATACACATGTCCTTCCTCCAAGCCCTGTAACAACGGGTGGTTCGGCTGAGTCATACGCAGACGATTCCAGCCCATATGCGGCACTTTAACCCCCAGATCAGGAGCAAACCGAACAACCTCGCCTGGTAAAATATTAAGCCCTTCGTGACTGCCGTATTCTTCACCACGAGTGAACAACAGTTGCATTCCTAGACAAACACCGAGCAGTGGTTGTCCGGCACTTGCAACCTCCTGAATCACCCGATCCAATCCGCTGGAACGCAAATGCTCCATAGCGTCCCCGAATGCCCCTACACCCGGCAAAATCACACCGCTGGAGGAACGAATCACTTGGGCCTCTCCCGTTACTACAGCCTCATAGCCAAGACGCTCAACCGCCTTGCTCACACTATGCAGATTGCCTCTGCCGTAATCCACAATGGCAATGGACATAGGCTACAGCACTCCCTTCGTTGAAGGCACTCCCGTCACCCGTGGATCAATGGATGTCGCTTCATCCAGTGCACGTCCCAGCGCTTTGAACACCGCCTCAATCATATGGTGGGTATTTTGCCCGTAGTGAACGATGACGTGTAGCGTCATGCGAGCCTCCAACGCAAATTTCCACAGAAATTCATGCACCAGCTCTGTCGAAAAGCTCCCTACCTGCTGTGATGGATACTCCGCACGATACTCAAAATGAGGTCGGTTACTCAGATCAATGACAACCTGTGCGAGCGCCTCATCCATTGGTACAAAGACGCTGGCATAGCGCTTAATTCCTTTTTTATCACCCAATGCTTCCAGCAAGGTCTGTCCCAGACAAATACCAATATCCTCTACGGTATGATGATCGTCTATATCAACATCCCCTCTGGCCTGCACATTCAGATCAAATTGTCCGTGCTTGGTGAACAAGTCCAGCATGTGATTCAGAAAAGGAACATCCGTTTCAATCTCAGCTTGCCCTGTGCCGTCTACTGCAAAAGATAGCTGAATATCCGTTTCGTTCGTCTTTCGGCTGACACTGCCTGTACGTCCTGCTACGTTATTTTCGTTCCCCATTGCCATCCACCGCCTTCTTTTCATTGTCCAATCGAACTTGTATCGCCCGTGCGTGACCTTCCAGTCCTTCATGGCGGGCAAGCTGCATAATCGTCTCTCCATTGCGCAGCAGCGCTTCCTTGCTGTAATAGATCATACTCGACTTCTTGATAAAATCATCAACATCCACTGGCGAGGAAAAACGTGCCGTTCCATTCGTCGGAATAATGTGGTTAGGTCCGGCAAAATAATCGCCTACTGGCTCCGAGCTGTACGCTCCCAGGAAAATAGCTCCCGCGTTTTCGATCAGACCTACATGCTCCATCGGCTGCTCTGTCATAATTTCCAAATGTTCTGGTGCCAGTCGGTTTACAATATGGATGCCCTCTTCCAAAGTGTCGACGACAATGATAGCCCCGTAAGCCTCCAACGATGCAGCAGCAATATCTCTGCGCGGCAGCTCTGCCAATTGGCGCTGTACTTCAGCTGATACTTCTTCGGCCAAGCGTTGCGAGGGCGTAACCAGTATGGCTGAGGCCATCTCGTCATGTTCCGCCTGTGAAAGCAGGTCAGCCGCTACATATGAGGCATTCGCCGTGTCGTCAGCCAACACGACAATTTCACTTGGTCCCGCTATACTGTCGATATCCACCGCGCCGTACACCTCGCGCTTCGCCAGCGCTACATAAATGTTACCGGGACCGCAAATTTTATCGACTGGTTCAATGCTATGTGTTCCATAAGCGAGGGAAGCAATCGCTTGCGCTCCGCCAACCCTATATATTTCCGTTACACCAGCCTCTGCCGCAGCTACCAGTGTATATGGATCTATCCCTGCCTTGCCGCCTGTCGCCGGGGGTGTCACCATGACAATCTCAGGTACACCAGCCACCTGAGCGGGAATGACATTCATCAGCACAGAGGATGGATAGGCCGCTTTACCGCCCGGAACATACACGCCTACACGTTTCAACGGTCGGATAATTTGGCCGAGCAAGCTACCATCCGGCTGTAAATCCATCCACGAATTACGTTTTTGCTTCATGTGAAAAGCACGGATATTATCCGCCGCCTCTCGAATCGCCTGTAAAAAAGAAGGCTCTACCTTGTCATATGCCGCCTTCAATTCTTCCTCCGTCACACGAAGTTGCTCTGCGATCAGCGATACACCATCAAACGATTGCGTATACTGCAGGACAGCCTCATCCCCCTCTTGGCGTACCGACTGAATAATGGTACGCACAGCCTCATTTTGCTCAGGTGTGCCGTAATCCACCTCCCGTTGGAGACTGAAATCACGGGCTGATACAATCTTCATTTGTCCATTCCCCCTTACTTGCAGCTTGCAGAATGCTCCTTTAAACCTTGGCTTATTCCTTTAGTCCATTTACTCCCGGGGTGCCACCGCATTGGGAATCACCTGATGCAATCGATCACACAAAGCCTGAATCGAGCTGTTTTTCATCCGGTAGCTGACCCGATTCGCAATCAGGCGACTGGTAATATCCAGTATGCTGATCTGCTCGACCAATCCATTCTCCCGCAAGGTCTGCCCCGTTTCTACCATATCAACAATGCGGTCTGCCAGACCAATTAACGGCGCCAGCTCAATGGAGCCATTCAGCTTAATAACCTCCACCTGTTGGCCTTGCTCCCGAAAATACTGGGAAGCCACATTCGGATACTTTGTAGCGACCCGCTGACGAATACCTGGCTGCCAATCTGGTAAAGCAATCACTGACATCCGACAACGGGCGATCCCCAGATCCAGCAGTTCATACACATCCTTGTTCTCTTCCAGCAAAACATCCTTGCCCACAATGCCGATGTCCGCCGCCCCGTACTCTACATACGTAGGAACATCGACGGGCTTCGCCATAATAAATTCCATGCCTAGCTCAGGCAGTGGAATGACCAGCTTGCGCGTTTCGTCCACATCCAGTGGAATTGGAACCCCCGCCTGGCGAAACAGCTCGGAAGCCTGCTTATAAATCCTTCCCTTGGGCATGGCTACTTTCAATGTTTCTGTCATGGCAGTTCCCCCCTTGTACTGGCTCTCTTCCTTCGGCTGTATAGCTGTATACCTCTGCGTACAGCCCCTGCTGCTCACGACGTCGATCTTCCGGTCCGCCCGTGAGCCCTGTTACTACAGTAAGACCTGTTGCGCGTAGCTGTGCCGCTGCAGATAACGCCTCTTGGCGTCCCTGTTCGTCATAACGGATAAGTACAGGAAGCTTCGTCTCCATTTGGATACCATCCACACCATCGACGATCCGGTTTGTCTTCAATGCAAATCCCGTTGCAGGTACGGATCGACCAAACTGCTGAAGCAGATTGTCATAGCGACCCCCGTTGCATACCGGGAACCCAATCTCCGCCGCATAGCCCTCAAAAGTCATTCCTGTATAATATGAAAAATCCCCGATCATGGTAAGGTCGATTAACACATGCTCAGATACGCCGTATGCCTCCAGTACTTCCCACACCTCGCACAAATGTGCAATGGATCGAATCGTCTGCTGCTCCACACTAAGACGGGTAGCATGGTCACAAATTTCTTTTCCACCGCGCAACCGAAGAATAGCTTCCAGCTTATCCCGATGTTCGGGAGCCAAGCCCAAAGCTTCAATCGCTGTTCGGTAGCCCACTACATCACGACTGAGCAACAGTTCCTTTAGCGCTTGTTGTTCAGCCTGACGGCCTGGAATGATTTCCTCAAATAAGCCGTTCAGAAATCCCACATGTCCCATGGCAATTTTAAAAGAGGCCACTCCTGCCGCCTGTAATGATGCAATAGCCAATGCTACAACTTCTGCATCAGCCTCAGGCGAATCATCACCTACCAGCTCCACACCTGTCTGAAAAAACTCCGCTTCTCTTCCTGCCTCTTCCTCAATCGCCCGAAATACATTTGCGTGGTAGGAAAGTCGGAGTGGTACTTCCTCTTCCTTTAGCAGCGAAGATACCACCCGCGCAATGGGAGCGGTCATATCCGATCGCAGCACCAATGTGGTTCCCCGGTTATTGAGTAATTTAAACAGCTTTCGATCGGAAGTAGAACTAGCCACTCCCACCGTATCGTAGTATTCCATCGTAGGCGTCATAATCTGGCGGTAACCCCAGCGCTCCATGCATTCGAGTACATTCAGTTCAATGGCCCGCAGCTTCGACACTGCACGTGGAAGATAATCTCGAACCCCTACAGGGATTTCGAATCCTTTTGGCTTAGACATTTCTATCACCTCATGATTTCACAATATCTTTATCATGGTAAAGTGCTAACAAACTAAAGTATATTCGATATATTATCATGCTCTACTTGTGAACGTCAACCGAACGGAGCAGCCCTTTTTTACAGATTCGCCAAGCCGCTGCCCCTTTCTATATTTTATCCAATGCAAAATACACGAATCCTAAAAAAAAGACTGCCAGCCTTAAGCCAACAGTCCAATCAATCAAAATATTTAGCTATTTATTTGTTCATCTTTACTCCGGGAAGGAAACTTCGGAACCGTGCCCAAACCGATCCATGCAAATGGTACATATCGAAAACACAACGTCACAATCAACCATGAGCCAAACAACGCCAACAACCATCCACCCGCAACAGAGAAGATATATTCTACTGGCGTTCCGTGCAAATCCAGCTTGCGATATACTCTCAATAACGCCGGGTGAAGTAAATAAATGCCGAATGAGCATGAGCCCAGCCAGCTGATTAACATTCGCAGCCTATCGTTAGCATGACGATATAATAAAACCGAGAACTGAAACAGCACCAGCGCTGAGACGAGGGCATATGCATTATGGAGCAGTTCATAGATCAGCGAGTCTGCATAGATGGCTTCGCGATATGCTACAAACCATATTTGTACATATGCTATACCCAGGAGTAGCCAAGCCACCCACAAGCCCCACCAACTGATCAACTGTCCGCGTCTAATTACTGTACCTGACACCGGAAAAAGCCACTTTTTAAACCCTTCATATCCAATCGCTACAGCTGCGCCCAAGGCAAAATAACTGATATACGTAATCGCGAGACTTCCTCTTTCCTCTTGCCAAACATATTTGTTCAGCAATACAAACCCCCATTGAATGACTAACCCTACTGCCAAAATGATACAGGCTGCTCTCCGTGGACTCGATATCCAATGACATAAGCGCTGCACTCCCCACAACAACAGTGGGAAGACCAAATAAAATTGGATGATGATGATGACATAATACAAATGCGTGTACGCCTTTCCCGTTAACAGCACGAGCGGAAGATCACTGAGCGGCATCAACCCGCGTGTTACCAAGGTCAAATAATACACAAGAGAAAACAAAACGTACGGTAACACAATAAACATCAGTCTTTTCGGAAGAATATAAGCATATTCTTACCACGAAGCGGCCTATCGACATAATTGTAAAATAAAACAAACCCGCTCACAAAAATAAATACTGGCACCGCAAAGCTACTAAACATATTTAAAAATAGAAAAGGGTAAAACAATAGAGAATGGCGCGCATCAATTAAAGCCATTGAAGTCGCATGAATGGTAACAACGGCTGCAATTAATATTCCCCGGTAAACATCAAGCTCTGGTATACGTTCTTTTTTGACCAAATCAACACGCTCCCATATCGCTTTGCAAATATGTCTGTTATCAATTTTTAAACATAATTAACATGCATTACCCCACTTATTATACAGAAAAACAACAATAAGGAAGACCCCTTAATATATAAGGGGTCTTCCTTATTGTGCTATTTCCTACTCATCCACACCAGAGCGTCTTAAATCACGCAACGGATTGCCACCCACAAATGCACCTGCGGGCACGTCTCTATGCACGACCGCTCCGGCTGCTACGATAGCTCCGTCACCGATGGTGACACCCGGCAAAATGGTTGCGTTGGCGCCGATCAGCACATGATCACCAATCACCACTTTACCGATACGATACTCTTGTATGAGGTATTCGTGAGCCAGTATCGTTGTGTTATATCCAATGACCGAATTGTTCCCTATCGTAATATGCTCCGGGAAAAAAACATCCACCATCACCATCAGGCCGAAGGCCGCATGTTGCCCCACCTTCATCCCCAGCACTCTGCGGTAAATGACGTTTTTCAGAGAAAGCACAGGACAATACCGGGCAATCTGTATAAAAATAAAGTTCTTAATGCCTTTCCAGCGGCTCACCGTCCGATAAATCTGCCACAACGCATTGGGACCTTCTACAGGATAGCGGTTCACCCTTCTCACGATACATTGACACCCTGAAGCTCCAGCTTCAGCAAATCCCGCATATCATGCAACATGTAGTCAGGCCCATATCCGCGCAGAGTTTCCTCGCCCTTGAGCGACCAAGCTACACCAGCCGATTTCACACCTGCTGCCTGAGCTGACAAAATATCAAAAGAACTGTCTCCGACCATCAATGTATGCTTTGCTTCAGCATTCAAACCTGTCAAGGCCTTGAGCACTGGTTCAGCGTGTGGCTTTGGATGTTCCACATCGTCTACCGTTACAATATAGTCCATTGAGGAAGTCAGATTGAACAGATTAAGTACACGTATCGTGGATGGTCGTATTTTGGTTGTCACAACCCCCAGCTTAATCCCTCTCGCACGCAACTCCTGAATGACCTCAATGACATATGGAAATGGCTTCACCATTTGGTCATGATGAATCTGATTATAAGCACGGTAGTCCTTAACCAACCTAGATACATCCGTTAATCCCGAAAAAGTACGGAGTTGATCGTCCAGCGTTCCACCCATATGAGGAATAATATGCTCCCGCGTCAGCGGATCAGCATCCGGATGATTCAAAATGTGTAGAAATGTGCTGATGATCAGCTCATTCGTATCCATGATGGTGCCGTCTAAATCAAACAAAATCGTATTTATCATAGATGCTCCTTCTTGTCCTCGTCCGTGTCTTCCTTAGGTAGCTTATCCGCCGTAGCTGTTGGAGGAACCGCGTCCTGTCCTGGACGGGATACCTGCTCTGGCATCACGTCAGGTACCTGATCAATCCCCGCTTTGCTGGAGATAATCGGATCGCTATATCGAGCAACAGATGTACCCTTCCGGCGACGAACCAAAATGAAAATCACCGCAGCTACAACAATAAAGATAGGCAGCAATTGCGAGATCCGTACATTACCGTAACTCGGGTCCAGATGCCCTGGTTCAAACCCTAGCCATACCATAGGAGACCACAAAGCATTCACAAAGGAAGCCAGCCAATCCGGTCCCTGAAAAGCCAAACTGTCCGTCCGTACACGCTCGATGAAGAAACGGCCAATTGAGTACCAAATGAAGTAAAATGCAAACATTTCGCCTGCACGCACAAATTTCATACGACGAATGACGAGCAGCAAAATCACACCTACAATACTCCACAGTGATTCATATAAAAATGTAGGGTGATGGAACACCCCGTTAACGTTCATCTGATTCACAATGAAATCCGGCAGATGGAGCTGATTTCGCAAGAATGTCTCTTCCGTCGGTCCACCGTAGGCTTCCTGATTGACAAAATTACCCCAGCGTCCAATCGCTTGACCGATCAGTAGGCCTGGTGCACAAATATCAGCGATACGCCAGAAGTTATACCCTTTATACCGGAAATAAATGACCGCACATATAATGGCCCCGATCAAGGCACCGTATATCGCAATACCGCCATTCCAAATTTTAAAAACATCCCATAGATTATCTCGGTAGTCTTCCCATTTGAAGGCTACATAATAAATACGCGCTCCAATAATAGCTGAGGGAACACCCAGAAGCAGCATATCCATAAAAAAGTCCTGCGGAATACCGAATCTTTTTCCTTCACGGATGGCAAGATATAAACCCACAAGCGCCGCCAGCCCCAAAATAAGCCCATACCAGTGGACCTTGATTGCCCCGATTGAAAAAGCGATCGGATTCAGCAGTAATGTTGCCGTTGACATATGTTTCTCTCACTCCTCGTTCTTCCTTGCAAACGAACAAACCTTAATCCATCTCTTCCATATCTTCAGAAATTGTAGCAGTCAGCTTGTTTGTAAATTGCAGGGCTGCATTAACACCCATTTGTTTCAAACGATAGTTCATCGCCGCCACCTCGATAATAACAGCCAAGTTTCGGCCCGGACGAACTGGAATCGTAACCAGTGGAACATCTGTATCAATAATGCGTGTCGTTTCCTCATCAAGACCAAGACGGTCATACTGCTTGTCCTGCTGCCATGCCTCCAGACGAACAACCAATGTAATCCGTTTGTTATTACGAACTGCACCGGCCCCAAACAGCGTCATCACATTAATAATGCCCACGCCACGAATTTCCAACAGGTGACGGATCAGCTCAGGTGCTGTACCATGCAGCTGAAAATCGGACGTTTGCCGAATTTCTACCGCGTCATCTGCTACCAAGCGATGTCCACGTTTAACCAGTTCCAGTGCCGTTTCACTTTTACCAATTCCACTACTTCCTGTGATAAGCATTCCCACGCCATACACGTCACACAGTACACCATGAATAGTTGCTGTAGGAGCCAGCTTTCTTTCGAGAAAGCCTGTGATGCGGCTTGATAAAATCGTCGTCGCCATATTAGTGCGCAGTACAGGAATATCTCGCTCTGCGCTCGCCTCCACTAACTCAGCCGGTACCTCTAGACCACGTGTGACGATAATGCATGGAGTCAGCTCTGTACACAGACGCTCCATCCGATCCCGGCGTTCCTCAGGAGGAAGCATTCCCAGAAAAGCCAACTCAGACCTTCCCAGAAGCTGTACCCGCTCTTGTGTATGATATTCAAAATACCCGGCCATCTCCAGACCTGGGCGATTTAAATCGTCCACTGTGATCAGTCTTCGCAGACCTTTTTCACCGGAAATAACTTCCATTTGAAACTGCTGTACAAGCTCGGATACCTTTACCTGTTTAGCCATTTTATTCTCCCCTTCATCTGCAAAACCAGATTCTATACGTCACTTGATTTATGTAGCTTTACCCTATTAACCATACAACCCAACGCCAGTCTATCCTGCGCCAATGCACACTCCACTTGATTTAACATATGGTTCCAGGCTAGCTCCATTCCGCCAGCTGGGTTGATCCCATCTAGGACTCCTGCCAACGAACCTACATCTAGACCTGTCCATTGTACCCATCGTATCGGAATTTTCCAATGAATGCAATGCCGAAGCTAGTAGCCGTATGCGATATATAAAAAGAGTCGCAGTTCTCCGCTCGGGGAAAACTGCGACTCTCTTCCAGAGGCAAATTTTATTCGCCAACCAGAACACTCAATTCCGATTCCTTATCAAAAATATGAACCTTGTTCATATCAACAGCCAACTTCGCTTTGACACCATCACGAGTATTGGAGCGTCCGTCTACACGGGCAATAATCGTATCATTTCCAGCACCGCTCAGGTACAACAGCATTTCATGACCGAGGTTTTCCGTTACATCCACAGTGGATGTAAAGATCGTATTCGGAGAAGCCTCCAAGAATACAGGCTCTTCATGAATATCCTCAGGACGGATACCCAAGATCACTTCTTTCCCGATATAGCCCTTCGCTTTTAAAATCTGTCCTTTACCTTCTGGTACAAACAGATCCAGACCCGGCGCAGCAAAATGCAATGCACCTTCTTTTTCAACCAGCTTACCTGTGATAAAGTTCATCGTAGGAGAGCCGATAAAACCAGCTACGAACAGATTCACTGGACGGTTGTACAGTTCATCTGGGGATGCAGCTTGTTGGATAATACCATCCTTCATAACTACAATCCGGTCACCCATCGTCATGGCTTCGACCTGGTCATGGGTTACGTAGATAACAGTCGTTTCCAGACGCTTAGCCAGCTTCGTGATTTCCGCACGCATCTGACCACGCAGCTTGGCATCCAAGTTGGACAGTGGCTCATCCATCAAGAACACTTGCGGGTCACGCACAATCGCACGTCCCAAGGCAACACGCTGGCGTTGACCACCTGATAACGCTTTCGGCTTGCGGTCCAGCAGATGCTCAATATCAAGGATTTTAGCCGCTTCACGTACACGTTTGTCAATTTCTTCTTTCTTCACCTTACGGAGTTTCAGACCAAAAGCCATGTTTTGATATACATTCATATGCGGATACAAGGCATAGGATTGGAATACCATCGCGATATCGCGGTCCTTTGGAGCCACGTCGTTCACAACACGATCTCCAATGTACAATTTACCGTCTGAAATTTCCTCTAGACCAGCGATCATACGGAGCGTAGTAGATTTACCACAACCGGAAGGACCAACCAACACGAGAAACTCTTTATCTTGAATGTCCAAATTGACATCAACAACCGTAGCTTTATCTGCACCCGGATATTTTTTGAAAATATGCTCTAAACGTACACCAGCCATAGCTTTTGCCTCCCTAAGATCAAGTTATGAAATCGAATACATTTCTTACTTGTATCTTATCCTAGTCCCCGTAGCATGGCTATTCGCAAACTGCACAAAAATGCTATTTCCTTTTTGTCACTTTGTACAATAGAAGATAGAGCTTGACTAAAACCGCATCATTAAACGTCCGCACGTCCAATCCAGTCTCCTGTTTGATCTTGTCCAAACGGTAAATCAACGTATTTCGATGCACATATAGACGCTTAGCTGTCTCACTCACATTACAATCCAGTTGAAAAAAGATGTCTAATGTGGCCATCGTTTCTGAGTCTTCCAGTATGACAGATGACTTCATTACCTGCTCTAAAAATAATACGCGTTGTTCCTTGGAAATGCGGTTTAACAGCCTTTCCAAATGAAGCTCCCATGAAAAGTGGATGTGCTCTGTTACATGAAAAATCTTGCCCAAATGTATGGTCTCCCATAACAAATTCAGCTCTTGGGGAAGACTTTGCAAAGGGATTGAAGGCTTAGAAACCGCCAAATGGAATACACCCACCCACTCATTCGCAATAAGCTCATATAGACCCAAGCTAAAAGCCGTGAGAACCTCCTCCAACGATTCCGTAAAATCTGCATCCCTGGACTCAGTGTCTTTATCCCGTTCATCGTCCGCTCCTAATAAAAGCTCCTTTTTAGCCATAATCAGCCAAGACTGTTTGTCCAATGGAGTAAGCAGCACATCCCCTCCAAAATAGCTCGCGAACAATCGATGGAGCTGGGTATAAGTAATAGCCCCCTCCTGTGTTCCCTCGCCATTCAGTAAAATCGGAACCATACACGCTGATAGCGAATCACGAAGCTGCAATTCATCTGGAACCTCTTCTTCCTTGTTTAGATTGGCAGCCTGCTGTATAAGCCATTGTCCATAACGATTCATGCGCTCTTCCTCGCTATAAACCGGGTTATCCGACAATTGTGGACCGTTCTGCCAGACCTGCTCCATGTTCCCCAATAGCGCTTCTACCAGTTTCCGTTCTCGATCCGTCAAATATCTGGCCTCTACCACAAATGCAGCCAGTTCACCTGCCGACGCACGAAATGGAAAATATAACTTGTTGTCACGGACAAACGATCTATCCGGAATAACTGAATCGGCTGTCTCTCCCTCTGCCATCATTTCCGGGCACCAAGGCACTATGGTAAAAGGCGCTTGAATAATATTCTGAAGCTGTTGCTGAATCCATTCTGTATCCAGAGTCACGCGATCACCACTTCACTTTTTTTAGAATATAGAATAAGCACTAAGCGAACATAATGAACTCATTATAACCTGTCGATACCGTAAAATAAAAAAGCTATATAAAAACATAACTTAAAACAATACAAAAAAAGCCATCAACCTATAGTTGATGACTTCTGATGAGCCATGAAGGACTCGAACCTTCGACACCCTGATTAAAAGTCAGGTGCTCTACCAACTGAGCTAATGGCTCGTAAAACTGGTGGAGGATGATGGATTCGAACCACCGAACCCGTAAGGGAGCAGATTTACAGTCTGATGCGTTTGGCCACTTCGCTAATCCTCCATATAAAGGTGGCTCGGGACGGAATCGAACCGCCGACACGAGGATTTTCAGTCCTCTGCTCTACCGACTGAGCTACCGAGCCATATCCATTAACAAAAAAATAAAGTGCGGAGGGATACCCCTTCCCACTTTAGTACGGTAAAACTATTGAATTGAAAAATGGCGGAACTGACGGGATTCGAACCCGCGATCTCCTGCGTGACAGGCAGGCATGTTAGGCCTCTACACCACAGTTCCCTGGATTTTTCAAAATTCAAAAATGGTGCCGGCGAGAGGACTTGAACCCCCAACCTACTGATTACAAGTCAGTTGCTCTACCAGTTGAGCTACACCGGCACAATGGTGGAGGCTGAGGGGATCGAACCCCCGACCCTCTGCTTGTAAGGCAGATGCTCTCCCAGCTGAGCTAAGCCTCCTGGGTATGTATGGTAGCGGCGGAGGGGATCGAACCCCCGACCTCACGGGTATGAACCGTACGCTCTAGCCAGCTGAGCTACACCGCCATAACATAATATTTCGCTAGCTTGTCCTAAATGGCGGAGAGAGAGGGATTCGAACCCTCGCACCACTTTCGCAGTCTAACCCCTTAGCAGAGGGTCCCCTTATAGCCACTTGGGTATCTCTCCATATAAATGGACTCACTTAGCAAAACTCCGCAAGTTATTCTGTATCTCAACAAAGTGATTTGGAATATCAAGCGCAATTTCAAGGTTACACCCTGAAAACTGGATCCGAAACTTATTGCGTTTTATTCTTTAGGATAAGCCCTCGACCGATTAGTATTGGTCAGCTCCATGCATTACTGCACTTCCACCCCCAACCTATCTACCTCGTCGTCTTCAAGGGGTCTTACTAATTGGGAAATCTCATCTTGAGGGGGGC
>NZ_JBSEDY010000009.1:0-242528 GCF_053570945.1 Paenibacillus sp. CMM36 | reverse complement strand
CTCCATGGGTTTCGCTATTGCCGTTTGCGCGGTCTTCCAAACGTCAGGGAACAAGCCCTTATGACGGCAGCCGTGCAGAACATGAAGAAGATGGCGATCCACCTAGATCGCCTGGAGAAACAGGGGTCCCCCCCCTGCTTCTCCAGAGACCAAAGCATTATGATGTAAAAAAGAAACCCACGTCTCAAAATGACAGGGTTTCTCGACAATCTGAAACTCCCATAATGGGAGTTTTTTTGTTTATTTCTTATTCAAAGTCACATCATGCTCTTTGGCAAGTGTGTTAACCTGTTCACCAAAATCCCTGAATAGCTTTCTACCCTCGCTTAGCTTGGTGTTACTTTCATTAATTAAGTTCAGATCCCCTTTTTCCAACGCATCGAGCATCGTAATGAATGCTTCCTTTTGAGTGCTAACCGCCTTGACGTAGGTTTCGTGGACAGCTCGCACCTCAGGGGTTTCCGTCTTCACTGCTTCAACTTTATCAAGGTATTTGGTGTATTGTGGGATAATTTCGTCTCGTAACGTATTATATAGTGTTTCATCATCTGTGAAGTTATCACCGGTCACGGATCCATATTTTTCAGTTACTGTTTTTTCATCTTGTGCTAACGGAAGCATTCCATCATTCACATAGGTAATTAAATCTTTTTTAACCGGATCGGTAGAGCAGGCTGCCAAAATGGAGAAGCAACATAATACTAACATAAACACGCTAAGTTTTTTCATCATTAAGTTAATTAACCTAAACCCTATTCATACGGATTACAAATAAGAATATTTTAAGAATTATATTCCATTTAAACCAGAATTGCTTTATGATAGAACAGGACATCCTAGAATTTTCCTGTATATATTTAGGGAATAGCTGAATATCTTTAATACATTTGAGAGGAGATTTCAGTATGAAAAGGTTTAAAAGGGTAGTTTCAGTTACATTAAGCTCAATGCTCCTGCTTTCATTCGGGATGACGGCAAACACGAGCGCAAGTGCGGGGGAGAGGACGGATCAAGCGATTCAGGCAGTTTCCAATGTGCAGCTAACAACTGATAAGGAAAGTATTATTGAACAATTAACACGCGCGGACAAGCCTGCTAGTACCACAGATTCGGTGTACACCATTACAGAAAATATGAACTTGGCGACACCACAGAAATCTGTATTGAAAAAGAGAGTTACCCCTTCGCTCAAAGCCAGCACAAACTCAGTATCATCTAAAGCCGCAGCGACAGCGTCTACTGCTACATATTCCGGCACGATTACAGAAGAGGGAGGCACACAGTTTTTATATCCGATCTATTTGCAACCGGGTGAATTGTTACAGGCTCAGTTGGATGGTCCGTCTTCAGCCCAGCTAGACTATGACTTATACCTGTATGAGTTTGATATGGCGACAGGTGATATTAATTCCAATCCTATAGATGTTTCCAACTACGGGACTTATGTTAACAATTATGAGCAAGGAGCTGCTTCTCTTCCAGAAAACGTAGGAACTCGCAACTCAATCGGAGCCGAGAAGGCTTACGCGCTTGCAGTTCATGCCAAGAAGGGGTCTAGCATTAATGATCTTTTCTATTTAACTGTAGCAGTAAGCTCCAACTATGATGCCTATGAGCCGGATGATAGTGCCTTCCATGCTTATAATTTTACTGTTAACGACAAAGGCTCCTCGATTAACTTCCGTACCATCCATTCGGCTATAGACAACGATTGGTATCAAGTTACAGTACCAGCCAGCCGTAATTATGATGCATTAAATGTGAAGCTGGACAGCACTTCGGAAAGCTATGGGTACAAAGCGGAAGTCTATGCAGCTCTTACGGGCAACCAAATGGTGCTTCTACCACAAACCAATCATAATGTTACCCTAAACACAGGGACTTACTATGTACGAGTGTACAGCACAAGTCAGTATTCAGCCGACCATTTGTATACATTATCGATTAAACCGGTGCTTCGAGCTGGCAAAATTGAAATTACCGGCTATAACTCCAATGGCTACTATGATTATCCGACATATTCTTACGGTCGTCATTATCGTATTAACGGAGGCAGCAGTCTGATCGTGAACGGTGTTGTGAAAACAACAGATGGTCAACTGGTTCCCAATGCTCCTGTCACGGTCGTTTGGCTGGATAAGAACTGGAGCGAGAGTAGCGGTAACCGTACGAGAATGGCTTCTACGTACACCGATGATAGTGGTAAATTCAGTGTGACCCTTTCTCTTCCGCAATCGACAGCAAAAAATGTAGAATATATAAGTGAAATTGCTTCCACACACTATTTTGATCTTACAGGAGTAGCGGCTCAGGTCGATGGAACTTCGATTAGTGCGACGGACATTATTTATCTATTTGCTTACAGCTTGAGAAACTAAGAAATGCTTTAATGTCATTTTGATCATGAGAGAGTCGCCTTTTCTGAAGGGTTAGCCGAGGCTTCCATTTCTGAAAGAGCGACTTTTCATGTTTATTTAGCAAGGTTAAGAAAATAGTCTTGTTTACATATATTACAATTAGAAAATGTTTTGCATAATATATTCCAATAGAACCAAAGATGATTTATGATAGAGCCATGCAGCCTAGAAATCACCCTGGTTTATCCGGGGATAGCGGGAATTCCTTAAACCATTTGAGAGGGGATTTCAGTATGAAAAGGTTCAAAAAGGCTATTGCAATGATGTTAAGCATGATGCTTCTGTTTGCTTTCGGAATGACTGCGAACGCGAGTGAAAGTAAGGAGGCTGCATCGGATCAAGCGATTAAGGTAGAATCCAAGATTCAGCTAACAACTGAAAATAGAGACTTAATTAAGCGTTTAACGCGGGCAGACAAGTCAGACAGCGTTACGTCTTCGGTTTATGTCATGCAAGAAAACCTCAACTTCAAGACATCAGAGACAACCTCATTGAAAAGGGAATCCATGTCTACGCTGAAAGAAAGCCCAATGGCTGCTTCAGCCACAGCTTCTTCTGCTACGTATTCCGGTACGATTACGCAAGAGGGAGGTACACAATTTTTATATCCGATCTATTTGCAGCCTGGTGAATTGTTGCAGGCCCAGTTGGATGGTCCATTTTCAGCCCAGCTTGACTATGATTTATACTTATATGAGTTTGATATGACGACAGGGGACATTAATCCTAATGCCATTGACGCATCCACCTATGGTACTTATTTTAACAATTATGAACAGGGGGCTGCCTCACTTCCTGAAAACGTAGGAACCCGCAACGCTTCTGGAAATGAAAAGGCATATGCGATTGTTGTCCATGCCAAAAAAGGTTCCAGTATCAATGATCCTTTCTATCTAACGGTCGATACAAGTTCCAGCTACGATGCATATGAACCAGATGAGAGTGCTTTCCATGCCTACAACTTTACCTTTAGTACGGGCGGTTCATCGCTTAATTCACGCTCCATTCATTCAGGCATTGATAATGACTGGTACCAAGTTACGATCCCAGCCAGCCGCAATTATGACGCTTTGAACGTCAAGCTTGACAGTGTTTCGGACGGTTATGGCTACAAAGCGGAAGTCTACGGAGTCCTTACCGGAAACCAAATGGTGCTTCTGCCGCAAACGAACCATAATGTTAGCTTAAATACAGGAACCTACTATGTGCGAGTGTACACAACCAATCAGTATTCACCCAATCATTTGTACACACTTACACTGAAGCCGGTGCTTCGGGCTGGCAAAATTGAAATTACCGGCTATGATTCTGCTAATGGCCCTAATGATTATCCGAACTACTCATATGGTCGTCATTATCGGGTTAATCAACGCAGTAACCTTACCGTGAAGGGTGTAGTTAAGACAACTGATGGTTATTCAGTGGCAAATGCACCTGTTGATGTGACATGGTTGAATCAGAACTGGACTGAAGGCAGCGGGAATCGTACTCGTACAGGCACAGCTTATACGGACCAGAATGGAGCCTTTAGTGTGACTCTTTCCCTGCCATCTTCCACTGGAAGTATAGCGGAATACCTGTCTGGAGCCATCAGTTTTACACACTACTATGATCTATCAGGGGTAGCCGCTCAGGTGTCAGGTACTTCGATTATAGATACGGATATTGTATATCACTTTGCTTACAGCATTTATGGCGGTTGATGGATGGGTTATTAAGCTAACCCTTAAGGTAGCTTGTTGCTTGAGTATTTTATATTTGAATCAAAAGTAGTTTGCTTCAATATTTGTTCATTTTTGGGACAAAGCATATATTCATTCCATATATGCTTTGTCCGATATATATAGAAACAGGGTCACATTACACTATACATACGCCTTAGATTGCCTGTTACAAACATGACAGGAGGAAATAGGATGAATTTTGGGCCTCTTAGAGCACAGCAAGCGATTCTTAATGCGAGTAGCTTACGGATCAATCCGACAAGCAAGCAAGCTCCACCACCCCAGCTTCATGAAGAACAGGTCTCCAGAGTGGTAGTTCAAGACTCCGTGGAGATCAGTGAAGCCGGCAGACAGTTGGCCGAAGGAGCTATTGTATCACAGTCTGCCAAGTATTTCGGTACAACCCAAATCAATGATTCATTAAACCGGGTTTTGGAAGGTCAGTCAGAAGAAGTGTCTAATGCAGTGTACAGTATGATTCAATCTAATTTTATCGTCGACGGAACAGTAACCGATGAGAGTCAGCGAGCTGTGCTGCTGGAGATGGGAGTTACCCAATCCAAGTATATTGCCGATCATTACATGGAAGGCGACAAGGCCAAAGAATTTCTGGAAACCATGAACCAGATCGCTGGTATTGCTTTAACACGATCCACTGATCCAGAGACCGGAGATATTAGCTACACGACTCCAATGGATCGTCCGTCAGGTGCTCCTGAGGATTATGTCAAGCTGTCGGAAGTGATGAAGCAGGTCGATCCTCAAAAATATACGGCGTACATGAATGATATTAAAGGTGGAGGAAATGGGTTGAGCCAACTGTTAAATTTTGCGCAAAAGGTTCCTCAACATCCTGATTGGATTGAGAAATACAAGGAACGTATGGGACAGAATACAGAGTTGCTAAATAACACACCGTTAAACAATCGCTTTGACAAAGCGGATACGACATCAGCTTCTGCTTTTATGAACAGCATGCAAAATCTTCTTAAGGAATCTTCCGCTACTCAGGATTCTTACATGCAGAATATGCGAGGATTTTTTCGGAGCTTAGGCGTTCAAGTTCATTAACACCCTTAAATAATTTGTCAGTTCTGTTTACATCCTGCTTGGAACGAAGTATAATAGCTTCAAAACATACTCGTGATATAGAGGAAGCACCTCAAACCTAGGCATTAACGCCTTCGTTTGAGGTGCTTTTTCTATTTTACTCGAAGCGAGTTTGTAAAACTCTTTGAAAATAAAATAAAGTAAGGAGAAGTGTATGTATCGAAAAACTAAGCGAAAGGTAAGGAAGTATAGGAAGTGGGTGTATGGATTTTTGGCTGTAGTCCTACTATTAACGATGATTCCCATATTTCCGGAAAGGGTATCCGCTGCTGCTCAGGAGATCATTGGGGGCCCTTTTTGCCAAAACAATTTGCCGGGTGGGGGCGATAGTTGGGGTTCTTGGTCAGGAAATGGGATAGGAGCAACAGAAGTATACACTGGCACGGGTTCGGCGAGGTATAAATGTGATGGGACTACACAGCCGACAAATCGTTTTATTGATATTGGAAGATCTATTAAGGCTTCGGATTACAAGATTTTTGTTTATATTGAAGGGTCTTATCATACCGATATATATACGTCTAATGCCGCCGCAGGCGACAGTTGGAGGCCTAACGGAACGAATCTATATACATGGATTAATGTAAGGAAATTCTATGCTGATAGCTATTACCAGGGAAAATGGATAGATATCACCGACTCAATTACATTAAGGGATGTTCGCTATTTCAGAGCGATGGGAACTAACCAACAGACAAGTAATGAAATATCCAAGTTTGGGGTCCGTGTTATTCCCAAATCGGACCTCATGCCTAAACCACCCCAGATTCACGCAGACGCAGAGGGACAAGCTGTTACAGGGTGGACCAAAGACCCTGTAACCGTGTGGATCGATGGAGATGTGGCTCCTGAAGGATTAAAATACTATGAATATAGTCTGAACGGAGGAGCATTTCAGCAATACACCGGGCCTTTCACTGTCTATGACCATGGTGTAAATACAATCTATGCCCGGACAGTGGATGTGAATGACCAGTATAGTGGCCTTTCTTCCGGGAATGTTCGAATAGACAAGATGCCACCAACTCCCCCTAGCATAGAAGCAACAGGGAATAGTAATGACTATACGATTTCATTACAACCAGGTGTAGACGATTATTCTGGACTAGCCCATACTCAATTTCGTATGACAGGCGTTGTGAATCAGGATTGGCAGGATTATAGTGAAGTGTTTCATGTGAATAAAGATGGTAAAAGCACGGTACATGCACGCTCCATTGACAGCGTCGGTAATGTGAGCCGAGAAGTAAGCAAGGAAGTCACTATTGATAAAAAGGGACCGACGGCTCCTGTCATCCGGGCTAGTGAAACAGGCCCAACGAACCGTGATGTGAATATTACCATTGATTCAGGAAGTGACCCTATAAATGGAATTAAGATGACACAGTATCGCTTGAATCCATCTGGGGAGTGGTTGACCTACAAGGGTACTTTTACATTAAACACAGAAGGAATTTACGAATTATCAGCACGGACGATCAATAATCTTGATGTGTCTAGTTCAATCGTAACTCAATCGGTTATTATTGATCGAACCAAGCCAACGGCTCCAAAAGTTACGTTTTCCGAGGTGACGATACCTACTCGATATACCAATAAGCCAGTTCAGTTTGCTCTATCGGGTGCGACGGATACTACAGCAGTACATTATGAATATCAATTAGGTTCTGGCGCTTATGTGTCTGGTTCATCGGGAATATTAAAGGGTTCGGGGGTCATACAATTGACTGCACAAGCTGTAGATGCAGCTGGAAATCGAAGCGATCCGGTGTCCGCGGTGTCTTATATTGATTTTGAACCACCGACGATCCAACTGACGCCGGATTCGCGTGAATGGAAAGATACTCATATTCCTGTAAGGATACGATATGCCGATCAGCATTCGGGGATTGAGTCATCCACAATGCAGTATAAAATCACGAACAGCCCTGATTCACCCGAAAACTGGGATGCTGCAGCTGACACAACAATCCAGATGGATCTTTCAAATGAAGGTGAATGGTATGTTCATGCCAAGGTCAAAGATAGGGTGGGTAACATTTATGAAACGGTTAGCGGTGCACTTCGCATTCAAAACCAGCCCCAGTCGGTTGTGCTCTCTGCGACATCCGTACGAAATACAGAAGCTGATTTGCAGTGGACACTCCCGTCGGGCCTTGACGATGGTTACGTCTATACAGTCCGAAATATAACAACTAATGAGGTTTGGGATGTTACGCATCCGACAAATTCTTTTACAGATAGAGGGCTACAAGGAGGACGACAATACGAATATGAAGTGCGTTCTAGTAATCATGTAGGAGGCAATGCGTATTCCAATCGAGTCCATGTATTAACGTTACCTGATGCTCCTGATCATATCCAGTTACGACCTGTCTCTCGTCATTCTACAGAAATCATGGCTGACTTTACGCCAGTTTCATCAGCTAACAGATATAATATTACAGCAGCAGACGTAAGTACGGGAGAAATCATATTTAAGGATACGGTTACACAGGATGTGTATAATCCAATTACGGGAATGAAGCCTGGTAAATATTACGATATTTCTGTATCAGCTATGAATGACACTGGAGAGGGTACAGCAAAGCATGTATCTTTTCTAAGCCTACCAGACAGCCCGAACGGATTCCGGAATGTAACTGTAAGAGAAAATGGAATCGACTTGAAGTGGAATTCTGTAATCACTGCCACCTACTATGCCCTAGAACGTAATGAAGTATCGGTTTATAACGATGTGTATACAGAATTCACCGATACTGATCTTCAGGCGGGAACAGAGTATGATTATAACGTTTCCGCTGAAAATGCAACAGGATTCGGAGACTATGCTCATCTGGGAGTCATCACTTTACCTGATCGAGTAACTACATTATCGGGTGTGACGAAGGATGTGTATGCTGTCAGTGTTGAGTGGCAGGATGTGCAGGGGGCTGAAGGATACATCTTGAATGTTAACGATGAACCGAAGGTCCGGGTTGCGCGTGGTATTCATTCTTATACTTTTGAGGGCTTGCCAGCGGGCAGGTCTGCCAATATTAAAATACGAGCCTACAATCGAAGTGGTACGGGTAAAGATACTTCTATCAACGCATTAACACTACCAATTTCGGCTGTACAACTTGCAACTGTAGATGTTCGCGAGCACGATGCCATATTGATATGGGCCTCGGTTGATGGGGCAACTCAATATAAGGTGACGATCAACGGTCAAGATTATTATAGTACGGAACCACGTGTGGTTATAGCTGGTTTAACAGGTGGGAGTAACTATGATTTTCAAGTGAGCAGTGGGAACAGTAGTGGTTTTAGCCAGCCAGCGTTGGGTGAGCTGCTGACACTTCCTCCTGAAGTACAAAATGTGAATGTTACAGAACATGAGGCTGGCCAGATTTCACTGAGCTGGGATGAAATCAAGAGCGCTTATCAATATACTGTAACCCGTAAAGATACGGGGGAAGTTTTTAACACCAGAGATGCCCATATTAAGCTTTCAGGTATCCAGCCTGGTATGATTTACTCGTTTGGTATACAGGCCGTGAATACAACGGGGGCAGGTAATTTAGCTCCGTTTACGTATCGCGCTTTGCCAGGTCAGATATCAGACAGTAGATTGACTGTGAAAAAAGTAACAGATACCGATTTGGTTGTTACGTGGAAAGAAGCTCCGGGTGCAGATGCCTACAATGTCTACCAAAACGAGATGCTTATCGGTCATACGACCACCCATGAATTTAAAGTAGATGGATTGGATAGTTCTACATTGTATCGTATTACCGTCAAGCCATTGAACACAAGTGGTGAGGGTAAGCAGACAGAAGGTGAAGTGGAGACGCTGCCGTCTCCAGCATTTGCGTTTTCGAAGATGGAAACAACGAATAGTGAGTTTATCATCCATTGGGAATCTGACCATGAGAATGATATTTTCGTCCTCGCCAGTGAAGGAGGAACAGAGCTATATCGTGGTAAGGATCGAGGCTATATCTGGAGACAGCTTAAAGAGAAGCGGTTGTATACAGTTCAACTTTGGGCAGAAAATAGTCAAGGAAAACGCACAGAGGCAAAACAAGCGAATGGCAAAACAACGGGTAATACTGTGGAAGCAGGTGGCGGAGCAGGAGGGGCGGAGAGTGTAAAACCGATTCAGCCTGTTATAAAGGAACCGATAGAAACAGAGCACATTCAAGATTCAACCGTTGAAAAGAAGCCAAATCATTTTAGTGACATTGATCGGATATTTAATAAAGAAAAAATAAATGTGCTTGCCAATTTGGGTGTAGTAAAGGGAACAACCCACACGCTATTTGAGCCGAACAGACCTGTAACGCGTATGGAGTTCACTTCTATGCTGGTCCGTTCCTTGAAATTACCGCTCGAAACGGATGTGACTTTAGGCTTCGAGGATATCAATCCATCGGCGTGGTATGTGGATCTGCTCAAAACGGCGATTAAAGATCAGGTCGCTCGCGGGTTTAGTAATAGAGAGTTTGGCCCAGATCGTGTCATTAACCGTGAGCAGGCGGCTAAAATGGTGAATAACATTATCAAAGCTATACCACAGCAAGAAAGCAGTGCATACTCGGATTCCTCTCAAATTGTAGAGTGGGCCAGAAAGGATGTACTTGGTCTAACCGAAATTAATTTAGTACAAGGATATCCAGATGGTAGCTTCCGTGCCAAGCAGGAGGTCACACGTGCAGAAGCAGCAGAGATGATTTATAACATGCTTCAAATGAAATAGAATGAATCAAGGGGCGGCGTTGGCCAGCCCCTTTTTTGTGTATACTAACTTATTCCGCAATAGCGGGGTTTAGATTGGATGCTCTGTAGGCAGGAACGCCATTAATGAGTGCGGTTCTTAGCTGAACATATCGTAAACCATAATAGGAGGTTGTACTACTCATTCCCGATGAAAGTACAGTTATTTTATAATATGAAAAAGGAATCTCATTACTAAATTGATAGGTTGTTTTTGCAGTGGTTGGCAAAGTTTCGACTTCACCTAACCTAAACCAATTTTCTCCGTCTCTAGAGCCGTGAAAAGAAAATGAAAGTATAAAAGCTCGAGAAGATGGCTGAGCTAAAAGAATATCATTGATCGTCTTACCTGTATCTAATTTAAAGATGATTTCTCCACCTTTACCGTTTAAGCTGCTTTCCCAATAGAGATTATTATCAATTAAAACATTTTTCGGAAAAGTATTTTTGGAATCTCCGTTGGTTGATACATTTTCCTCTGCTATAACAACAGGATCCATGGAAAAAGTATAGTTGTCTGGATTTTGACTGAATTTTGCCATGTTGAAATTCCTCCTTAAGTTTAATTTTTGAATGTGTTGAAAAGGTTGATATATATCATTTATATGAAACTCTCTATGAATATATTCCTTGATCATGGAATGCATACTAGTGTTTAAGCGGTCTGACATCATAATAGCAAACTCATTTGCGGGCGGGGAGTTGCATGTTTAGAATATAAATAACTAAATGAGGTGCGAGAAAGGAAATGGATCGAATATGAAAATATACACTTATTATTTGGGAAATGGCATATTCCCTTTGGATTGGGAAGTTTGTTTTAGTACTGTTGAGGAATATAAAAGAAAATTATTTGAGAAGTACACCGCTTCCCAAGAATACAATGATTTTGTAATAGGCGGATTTAATGTGCTTACCGACAAAATAGATGCGATTTTGAATTATGCTTTAGAGAACTTTCGAAAAGAATTTCCTCATAATTATGAGTTGCGTTGTCCGGCTATGATATTCCCGTTGCCAAGAGGTGATGAAAGTAATGGTGCTGAGTTTGCTATTGTTTTAAAACGTGATGAAGATGGAGATACAATGGTCTATTCTCCACTCCCATTGTCATATTTAGAAAGAAGTTAATACTCTGCTGAGAGAAAATGGGAAACCAATTGTTGGATAATGTAAGGCTATTCCGGGTTTTCCTCTGGCTATATGGAGTGCGTTGATTTGTGTCGAAGAGATCTCTATGTTTCGAATTAAGTATTGGAGGTTGCTCCAGCAAGATATCCGGCAAATTGTTACGGAGCAGTTTTCGGAGTACAGGCACGGATGGGCACTTGCCTACATACAATAAACAGACCGCAAGCCCGGTAAGTAACAAAGGCCGGTAAGTTCGCAACTACCTCAGGAGGTGTCATCCGTGCCCGGACTATTTAGCGCTATCGCTCTGTTCATCAAGGAATTGACGCTACTCGTTTCCTACGTGAAAAACAACGCCTTTCCGCAGCCATTGACTGAGAAAGAGGAAGCTCGACACCTAAAGCTTTTTGCCGAAGGCAACGCACACTCTCGTAACACACTCATTGAACATAACCTACGGCTGGTGGCCCATATTGTGAAAAAATTCGATAACACCGGTGAAGATTTGGAGGACCTTATATCCATCGGCACCATCGGACTGATCAAGGCCATCGAAAGCTTTCAGACCGGGAAAGGCACCAAGCTGGCAACATTTGCAGCCCGTTGTATAGAAAATGAAATCCTGATGCATTTACGATCCCTGAAAAAAACACGCAAAGACGTATCACTTCACGATCCTATAGGGACTGATAAGGAAGGCAACGAGATTACTTTGATTGATATCCTCGGCACCGAGGCGGACGATATTGTAGATAAAGTACAGCTCAAAATCGAGAAGAGTAAAATCTATCGAAACCTGGATATTTTAGATGAGCGTGAAAAAGAAGTAGTTATTGGACGATTCGGCCTGGAAGCCGGAGGTGAAGAACGTACACAGCGGGAAATCGCCAGAGAGCTGGGGATTTCGCGTTCGTATGTGTCCCGCATTGAAAAGCGTGCATTAATGAAGCTGTACCATGAATTTTACAAGCAGAAGGGGTAATGGATAAGGAGATATATGAACCCGATTGAGGCCCTTTACAGGGCCTTTTTAGGTCTTTTTCATAATTCAATTACTTGCTTCTTTACGCTGAAAAGCGCTAGGGAATTTTCCTATAAGTGTGGTTACTCGTTCAGCTAGTTGGCTCTCTTGGATTGAATTTATTTCCCTACATATTCATCCAAAAAGCGATCTACTCTTTTGAAATATTCAGTGGGGTAATGGTTGATGGCATCGATGTGCTCCGTATTTTGCGGGTACCATACTTCTGCTTTTGGGTTATCTTTTAAGGACTCGTAAATAATTTCTGTATTTTTATAACTAATTTGCTGATCTCCAGTACCATGAATGAGCATAACTGGCTTGTCTTGCATCTTTTTTACCGCATCCATAGGAGATATGGAATCAAGATCAACCTTAAAGGCCCAATTTGCCATCCATGTCGATGTATAACTGAATGGAAACGCAGGTAAACCTGAAAAGAAGGGCAAACCCTCTCTCAGAAATAGACCAGCATTACGAAAAGGACTATCCGCAATTACGGCTTTGATGTCATCACTTTCACTTGCGGCTAGCAAAGAAGTAGCAGCACCCATTGAAAAACCGATAACTCCAATGTTATCACCCGTATGGTCTCTCGATTTTAAATAGCTTACAGCTCCTAGCAAATCATATTTTTCATTGAGGCCTAGCGTAATCAAATCACCATCGGACTTACCTTGTGAACTGAGGTCAAATGCCAATACATTGTAGCCTTTCGGAACGAAGTGCTCTACTAACTTTTGGGTCCGCCCTTTGACTAAACGATTGCTCGTATATCCATGGACGACAATAATCGTTTTACTACTTGATTTACCAGAAAGACCACTTGCAGGAAAGAAGGAACCTCTAATCGTATTATCATTTTTTTCACTCTTGAACTCGACCTCTTCATAGGGAGTTTTATCGATATTTAATCCGTAGCTGACATTAGTGTCTCTAGGATGGTGCAACAAGGTGTCTACTACTTTATAAGATATAAAAAATACAAGAGCCGTCACAAGCAAAAGCACGATCCCTAGGCTCCATAAAATTTTCTTTCGTTTTTTCACACGAACGTTAAATGTCAGATCGGGTTGTAATGATGCTTGACTCATTCAGACTCCTCCAGTTTTTCTTTAGGTTATATGGGTGCGAACAAATAAAAGGCATGCCCCTTCAGATTTTCCCACTCGGGATGATGAATAATACTTTCTCCAAGAGTTAAGCCCACTCCATTTAAGAAAGAGATATAGGCACGAGAGATCATTGCTGGAGAAAAGCTTTTGTTGAATTCTCCCATTAACTGTCCCTTGGCATAGACGCATTCGATCGCATCTGTCATTACCTTTATACTTTCAAGGACCTTCTGTGTAAGTTCGGGGAATTTTACTCGTTGTCCTAAGACAGATTGAACAAGTCGCAATTCATTTATATAGGAGTAGATATGGTTGAATTGTTCTGCCACCATGCTTTTAATCAATACGCCCGGCGTCCCCTCTTTTTGTAGACAAGCAAGTGATTTCGCCTGAATATCAGCAAGCGGCTCAAGGACAGCAGCGTAGTATAAAGCTTCTTTGCTGGGGAAATATTGAAAAATGGTTCCAGGAGTCACTCCCACACTCTGCGCAATGATCGCCGTTGTGGTATTAGAATATCCACTTTCTGCGAACAGGACAACAGCTTCTTTTAGAATACGTTTACGCCGCTCCAGTCTTTTTTCTTCATTAATGGGTCTTGCCAAATGTATTCTCCTCTCTTTAAACTAAACTTCAATTAATTAAATGAATGATTATTTAATTAATAATATATATTAAATTATGACTTATAGCAAGAGTGAAATTTATCTTACTTACGAGCAGGATGAACCTCAACATATAAAAATAAGCCGAAGGCTGCCCAACATGCGCCTCCGGCTTGTTTTATCAGGTTATTTTGGATGAGTACACGCTCCACCTTCCTTAAATGAATAAAACAATGAATATTTGGAGGATCTCATACCCTTCGGTACCATCGGCCTGATGAAGGACATTGAAAGCTTTCAGACTGGGAAAGGCACCAAGCTGGCAACATTTGCAGCCCGTTGTATAGAAAATGAAATCCTGATGCATTTGCGATCTCTGAAAAACATGCAAAGACGTATCACTCTTACGGAACGCAGACGTTGAGGCGAGTCAAAATTTTCGCACGATGACTCTACGAGAAAATTTGTTTATACTTTAACTACTTAATAGTGAATGTAATGGATATGAGGTGGAACTAATGATTCTGGTAAGTTCGTGTTTGGCGGGCATGAAGGTACGATATAACGGGACGGATAGCCTGGATGTATATATACAGAAGTTGGTAGAGGAAAAGAAAGCTGTGACAATCTGTCCTGAGCTTTTGGGGGGCTTTGTGACTCCGAGAGAGCCTGCTGAGATTGTTGGAGGGACAGGCGAGGATGTGCTGAACGGCACAGCCAAGGTGGTCGAGTTTTCAGGCAACGATGTCAGCGATATGTACATTAGGGGTGCGTACGAAGCCTTGAATATAGCCAGAGAGGTTAACGCAACGCATGTTGTTTTAAAAGAAAACAGCCCGTCCTGCGGATCAGCAGCAATATATAATGGGTCATTCGAAAATCGTAAAATAGCTGGTAATGGGGTAACCTCGGCTTTGTTAAAAAAGGAAGGCTTTAAGGTCATATCGGAAGAACAAATTTCGGATATTTTTTTGGATTAGAATATGTAATGGTAAATCAAGCGCCTTGCTAGCTTACAGGCTTATACCTGCGGAGCGTAAGACGCTTGTTTGTGCTGTATGCCGCTATATGATACAGACATCACATTATTTAAGCTTTAATGCAAGAATCCCCAAGTATTCCTTGAGGGCTGTTCCGGTTGTAGACATGGCTCCAGCAGACGGCGAGAGTTTGCCAGCATACAGTGACAGCTTTTCACTTGCCAGATAGTCGGTAGGATAAGCTACGACCTGCATGTCTGCACGCTGAAATTCCAGTGCAGCACGGGGCATATGGAAAGCGGAGGTCACCAGAACAGCTCTAGTGAGTTGATGTTTTTTTAAAATTTGCGATGTATATACGGCATTTTGCTGTGTGTTCAAAGAACGGTTTTCGATCAGAATGTCCTTTGCCGGAATACCGAGTCCCAGTAACTGTCTTTGTGCAATATTCGCCTCATTACCACTGTCTCCAAACACTTGCCCGCCGGAGAAAAGAATGGGTAAGCCTGTTGCTTCATGCAATCTGGCCGCAGTGAGCAGTCGATTAGCCGCAGATCCTAGCAGATTGCCTTGTCCATTGATGTCGGGGGTTCCCTGTGTGGCTCCGCCCCCAAGCACAACAATGACATCGCCTTGAACAGTACGGGGTTGTGGGTACTGTTTTTCCAGGCTACTGATTAACAAATCTCCAGCCAGATTGGTCGAGGAAACATACAGCAGCAATGTGACAAGAAGCAGTACGACCGCAGGTATACGTGCCCTTTTCCATAGCCAAATCACGAGCCCTGCCATCACGAGGATGAACAAACCGGGAGGGAGCACAAAGCTGTACAAAAATTTGATGATATAAATCAAGTGCAGACAACCTCCTATCCTTATAAGCTTTATCTGTCTTTTTGGTATATTGTAACATAGGCAACTGACTGGATTCCTCTGTCCGAAGACATACCTCGATGAAAAAACGGGCATGAAAGTTGGAGCTTTCCAATACATATTTTTTGTTTGATAAAGTTGTTCTGTAGGCGTAGTATATAAAGTCTAGTGATTTTTTTCATAGAGGAGCGATAGCGTCATGGGAGAGTTAACGACAGCCAAGCGGATGATGATGATCGCGCTACTGGTTGTGTTGTGGGGCATTTCTTGGCCCATTTATAAAGTTGCATTGGAATTCACACCTCCACTATTGTTTGCAGGACTACGTACACTGCTGGGCGGTCTGCTATTGGGAGTGATTTTAGTACCGAGATGGAATCGCATTCGTTGGAAAGAAAATTGGCGGGTGTATGCTATTTCAGGTATTTTTAACGTGGTATTGTTTTATGGTCTGCAAACGGTGGGGCTGATGTACGTCCCCTCTGGCTTGTTTTCTGTGCTGGTATATCTCCAGCCTGTACTGGTCGGCATTTTTGCATGGATGTGGCTAGGGGAAGCGATGTCCAGACTTAAAGTGCTTGGATTGGTCATCGGATTTTTGGGCGTTGCGGCTGTCAGTGTCGGCGGATTTTCAGGACATGTGGCTGTGGCAGGTGTAATCCTCGCCATTATTACAGCCGTGAGCTGGGCATTGGGAACGGTATATGTGAAAAAGGTAAACCAGCGTGTGGATTCGCTGTGGCTGGTTGCATTTCAATGTACACTGGGAGGCATCGTGCTGACGGGAGCTGGAACGGTGACGGAAAGCTGGTCGGATATCGTATGGAATGTCCCGTATGTGTCAGGGCTGATATTCGGCACGGTGCTGGGAATTTCACTTTCCTGGTTGCTGTATTTCACACTTGTTAATTCAGGGGATGCGAGCAAGATTGCGTCTTATACGTTTTTGGTGCCTGTGATCTCGGTGTTTGTCAGCTCGTTGGTGCTGGGCGAAGCGATTACGGCTTTCCTGCTGATCGGGTTGATCTTAATCGGGCTTAGCATTTATTTGGTGAATCGCAGAGTGAGAGTAGTACGGCAAGCTTGAAAATAGGATATGGTACAAGCAAGGACTCTGCGCAGGTAGCAGGGTCCTTTTTTAGAGGATTTTAACACCTGTCCGGCGAATTTTTAGGAAGAATGAAACGGGTTCGGCTGAAACGAATTTGATCTATAAGGAGGGGTTCAAGCATGATCCAGCTTCAAAATGTCAAACGGTATAAGTCTGCCAAGCGGATAATAGTTGCATTTGTTTTATTGGCAAGTGTGGCAATCGGACTGAACGATGGAGAGTTTGCTCAGGCAGCGGGAACTTCTGCATCTATAAAGCAAGGTCAGAGAACTGCAAGTGTCCGTGTTTATTTTAACGGAAATATGATGTCGTTTCCCAAAGGAGAGTCATTCATAAACAAGGGACAGGTCATGATTCCTATTACAGATGCTGCTCTGCCAGGAATAGCCACGGATTATGACCCCAAAACACAGACGCTTACACTTACCAATGGTATAGCCAGTCTGGGTTCCGGTCGAATAAAGGCTAACTCCAATATAGGTTTTGTACATAACAGGAAGGTTACTTACGACGTTTCAGCCAGTAGCATTCGTGGAACGCTTTATGTTCCTCTGGCATTTATCAGTGATGTGGTCGGAGGCAAGCTCGAATGGAAGAAAAACGAACGAATGGCTAGCATAAGCTATCCTCAGTTGGTTGGGGAATCGGAGGAAAGCAAGGGCTATTTGCTGGATGCAAGCAGCGGAGTATTGTACCGTAAAGAGGATGGCGGCCGTATCCGTGCGCTCAGTCCAACAAATATTAAATTGAAAGAAGATTATTTTGGCATGACGAAAATCATTTCAACCAAGGTTACGGAGGAGGCAGATTTGGTTACGGTATGGCAAGCGTATGGCGAGCCCATGATTAATGACGATTTTTATACGCTGTTCGTCCAGAAAGGAAAGGTACTTCGTCAGGCAAAGGCTCATTATTGGAATTTTAATGCCAACAATATCAAGCTTTATAATGGTAAAGCAGTCATGAACGATGGACAGACCGTTCGTCTGATTGACGCTAATGGTTCTGTAAAAGAAATATGGAATATGGGGAAGCTTTCCGGTCGTTTGAAGGACAGCTTTGCGGTGGAAGGCATGGGCGAGGGGTTTATTCTTGCCAGATCGAATGATGAGGGCTTTTTAATATTAATTAATCTTAAAACCCACCAGTCATTGTTGGTGTATGAGTTGCTTCAATTAGCTCCTGAGCAACTGAACGGATTCAGGGAAGATGGTATTAAGTTTATCGGTCAGAACAAAAATGACGGTGAACTGCGCTTCGAGCTACATGATAGTAAAGGACGGCCTCAAACGTTCAAATATGCTTTGTGAATGGGTTTAAGGCGTCGATCAGACGCCTCTTATTACATAAAACTTCACAAATATCCGAATTGTTCACTCCTCAGGACACTCCTTTGTTCATGAAGCATGAGAGGCTTCACTTTTTATTTTGAATGCGCTTACATAGAATATAGTTATACGGCGGCGGTGCTACAAACCTTGCTGTCGGTAACGTATACAGAGGGGGAGTGACTCACATTGAATCAGCCTATGCCCAAAAATTCTGCAATGCTTACAGCGGATTCCCGCCTGAACGGTAAGAGGCTGGGAACGGGTAGAAAACACGGTTTTTTCTATGAACTGTTCCGCAATCGAGTATTATTTCTGATGTTGTTGCCCACTTTAATTTTTTTCTTCATTAATTCCTACATTCCTATGGTGGGTATTTATTATGCATTTACCCAGTTCGACTTTAATACCAGCCTGTTTGATGCCAAGTTCGTCGGACTCCAAAATTTTCGCTTTTTATGGCAATCCGGCACGCTGACAAAACTGACATTGAATACGGTCGGATACAACGCAGCGTTTATTTTACTTGGTAACGTGTTAGCGATTGTTCTCGCTATTTTACTAAATGAGCTGCGAGGCCGCTACTTTAAAAAGATCGCTCAATCTGTGATGTTCCTGCCTTATTTTGTTTCTTTCGTTATTCTAAGTGTCATCGTGTATAACATATTTAATTATGATAATGGTTTTCTGAATACGCTGCTGCTGCAACTTGGTGGTGAACGCGTGGATGTATACAACAAACCATGGGTATGGATTTTCCTGATTATCCTGTTCTATTTATGGAAAAATCTAGGCTACAGTATGGTGATCTATTTGGCAGCGATTACAGGTATCAGTGATGAATATTATGAGGCAGCGAAAATGGATGGGGCCAACATTTTTCAGCGAATCTGGTACATTACCGTTCCGATGCTTAAATCGACATTCGTTGTGCTGCTGTTGTTTGCGCTTGGTAGTATTATGAAAGGACAATTTGATCTTTTCTATCAATTAATCGGCAACAATGGGGTGCTGTACAATACGACGGATATTTTGGACACTTATGTGTACCGTTCGCTGAAAGTGACTTTTGATGTGGGTATGGCTTCAGCGGCAGGCGTGTACCAATCCTTGTTCGGCTTTGTACTGATCATGACCGTGAACTACATCATCCGCAAGTTGAACGACGAATATGCCTTATTCTAGAAAGGAGGACCCAAACGGATGACGATCAAAGAGGATGTATACACTCGAATTTTTAAAATTATCTCTTATGTGATTATCATTATGGCTTCCATTGCTTGTTTACTCCCGTTCCTACTTATTATTTCGGCTTCACTGACCAGTAATGAATCGATTATCAGGGATGGATATCACTTTATACCACAGCAATTCTCACTGGAAGGTTACCGGACGGTGTTCACCTTTCCTGAAGAGGTGTTAAGGGCGTACGGGGTGACGATTTTTACCACGGTTGTAGGTACGACGTTGGGCCTGTTCCTGATGACGATGGCAGGATATGTGCTGGCACGCAAAGATTTTAAATACCGCAATGCGTTTTCCTTCTATATTTACTTTACGACGCTGTTCGGGGGCGGGTTGGTACCTTGGTACATTATGCTGACGAAGTATTTAGGATTGCTTGATACGTATACAGTGCTTATTTTTCCGGGATTGATGACTCCGTTTCTGATCATTTTAATGAAAAACTTCATTCGTTCTTCCATGCCGGAAGAGCTGTTCGAGTCCGCTAAAATAGATGGTGCAGGTGATTTTAAAATTTACTATCGAATTGTACTGCCTTTATCCACACCGGGTATTGCCACTGTGGGGCTGTTTCTGGCCTTGGCTTACTGGAATGACTGGTTCTCATCCTCACTCTTTATTAACGATCCGCATAAATACCAGTTGCAATATTATCTGTATAATGTAATTAACTCCATGCAATTTATCGCTCAAATGGGTGCAGGTACTGGCGTATCCCTTTCAAGTGATATGCCGACAGAATCGACGAAAATGGCAATGGCGATCGTGGTTACTGGACCCATTTTGCTGCTGTACCCGTTCATTCAGCGTTACTTTGTCAAGGGGCTGACCATTGGCGCGGTAAAAGGCTGAAGCGACACTAACGGGCTTAGATGGCATAACGTGCTGACGGTATGCCATCTAAGCAGCACTTTTTGTAAGCGTTTTATTTAAACAGACTACCATTTCAAAGGGAGGATTCACATGACATTCACAAAGAAAAGAAAACAACGCATGTCCATCCTGATTGCAGTAATGGTCATCATGGCGCTATTAGCCGGATGTGGAGGCGGTAGCGGAAACAGCGCACAAAAAGCAAATGGAGAGGATGATAAATCCCAAAAAGTGCAGCTGCAATTTTATATGCTGGGTGATGCTCCTAAGGATCTGTCTACCATTGAGGCAGAGATTAATAAGTTGGCGGAAAAAGATCTGAATGCCACCGTCAAATTTAACTATACGACGTGGACAGACTGGGATCAAAAATATAAGCTGTTATTGTCTTCGGGTCAGCCTATCGACCTGATATTCACTGCAGATTGGACGCAGTATCAGGCCTATGCCAAGAAGGGCGCATTCCTGCCGCTAGACGATCTGCTGCCTAAGGCCGCACCTGCCCTGCAAAAATTTGTGCCTCAGGACATGTGGGATGGAGTTAAAATCGGAGGCAAAATTTATACCGTGCCTGGCACGTATAAAGAGTATGTCACTAACGGCTTTGTATGGCGTGAGGATTTACGAGAGAAGTACAATTTGCCTAAACCGACAGATATCAAAAGTTACGAGGCTTATATGGATGGGATACGTCAGCATGAACCAAATATGAAAACCGTATCTCTGAACAGCGATATCAAGGGAAATCTACATGACCGATATACCGAATTAGTAACGAAGAGTATAGGTGCCTTGCCTTATGGCATTGGTATTAAATATGAAAAACCAACAGAGGTTTATAAATTTTGGGGCTCGGATGAGCAAAAAGAAGAGCTGAATACTTACAAACGCTGGGCCGATAAAGGATTCATTCCCAAAAATGTATTAAACGTAAAAGATACGCTTCAGGATCAAGTGACTTCTGGTAAAGCAGCGAGTATTTTCGGTGACAATCCAACCCGGTTTAATGATATGGTCATTAAGCTCAAAGCATCTCACCCGGACTGGAAGCTCGAGTATTACCCATTCCCTTTGACGACAGGTTATGCAACTCCAGTGCATCCGATTCATAACGGCTTTGCAATTCCAAAAAGCAGCCCAAATCCGGCGCGCGCATTAGCTTTTTATGAAAAGCTTGTGACGGACAAACGCTATAACTTGCTCACGCAATATGGTATTGAAGGCAAAAACTACGAAGTCAAAGATGGTTACTACCATATGATAGGTAGCGGCAGTTCTAATGGATTTTCACGCGAAGGTATGAACAGTTGGGCTTGGCGTAACCCGGAATATATGCTGTTTGATTCAGGCTTTGACCGTGTGAAAAAGATTTTTGCTGAGCTGGATAAAATTCAGAAGCCTGACCTGTTTACCGGCTTTGCAGAGGACTACACAACCTACCAAGCAGAAAAAGCAGCTCTAGAACAGGTTGAGAAGCAATATCTGTATCCACTCCAAGCTGGACTGATCGACAATGTAGATCAAGGCTTGCAGACCTTCTTGCAAAAGGCAAACCAAGCTGGTTTGGAGAAAATTCAAACCGAATATACAAAACAATGGGAAGCTTATGTAAAGGAGAAGGGGATTAAATAAAACCTAAAGAATTGTGATAAAGAAGAAAAGCAAGTCTCCAGAAAGTTGGAGGCTTGCTTTTTTTATGTCAGTTTACTTATTGCGCATTTGCTCTAGAACGGCGAAAATCTGTCGGTGTTACGCCCAAGCTACGTTTGAACATGCGATGGAAATAAGAGCTGCTTGCAAATCCGGTTTGTTCTGCTACGTCAGCCACGGACCAGTCGGTCTGTTCCAGTAACTCACAGGCCTTGCGAATACGGAGTTGTTGGATAACGTCCACGATAGTAGACATGGTCTGTTGCTTATATAGCCTGCTGACATAGATCGGCGACATATCCAGCTCTTCCGCAATCTGATTGAGACAAAAATTGGGATCCGTATAGGCCTGCTCCATTCGTTCATTAATTTGTCGCACCAAACGTTCCTGTTTCGTGTTTCGTTTTTCCGATAGACTGGAGCGAATATGATCAAAGACCAATTGATAATGATCAATAAGGTTTTCAGAGGTCTCTAACCGATCTGCGGATGGTAATTCAGGTTTAGATTCTATAGCAAATCCATTGAGCTCACTGATATGCCGAACAGCATTATTCACACTCATGATGAGCCGGGATATCGCCTCTCGAACAGAGGAAAACGGATATTTTTCCATATGCATCAATAATTCTTTGATCATACTGTGTGCATCCTCCGTATGACCAGACAGTAGCATATCCAGCATTTTTTTCTCTTTATCGGCTGGATATACGTAAGTATTTTGGATATCTTCATCTGTAGTGTTTTGCGCATTAATAATGCAGCCATGTCCCTGAAAAAATCGGTGCATAGATGCGTTTTGTACCTGGCGGTACAGCAAATGTAGCCGTTCTGGTTGACTCGTGATGGCACTGTAAGTCAGTGAAACGCTCAGCTTCAAATATTCAAAGCAAGCTTCGCGTATTTGGCGTAATAAAGTTTCTAGTAGTACAGTGTCTGTATGTTCTGCGGGATCGAGAATGTTAAGCATCAGCAGTACACTGTCCTCATCCATATCAACAGTCTCCACCCGGTACGTCTGTCCGCATATTTCAGAAGCAATGTTCATAATTGCAAACTTATAGGGTAGCAGATCAGGTCCACGTTCGCTTTGCCATCGGGTATATTCATCTATGCGTAGCAGCACAAGGCGGTAGTCTTTGTCGAACTGGAACGTAATCCCAAGCTCGCGCAATCGTTCCGGTTCTTCACTGGCAGGGATATTTTGAATTCCCCGAATCACATTTCTTAAAATGTTTTGCCGGATCGTGTACATACTGTTTCGTTTCTCCGATTCCAGTGAATTCATATGCACAACGATTTGGCCAATAGGCGTATACAGCATTTTGGACAGCAGCCACGAAGCCACGAATCCTGCCAATGCAATGATGGCGGCTATCAGTAACATCGCATTACGAATAACACTTGCCATTTTGATAACGCTTTCATATGGTGTGACACTAATATACTGCCAACCTAGTCCGTCCGGGGAGGTGTAGGAAATGAGTGATCTTTTACCATGAAAGTCTTCTACAAAATAGCCTGTTTCTTGTTTTTTGACTCTCGTATGCAACCATAGCTGCTCTTTTTCGTTCAAAGTTTCGTCTGTCAATGTTGTACCAGACAACAGCCTGCCCTGATCGTCTAAAATATAAGCGGTCCCGCCTGAGATTGGATTCGCCGCCATTTCCTTGTTCATCCAGGCCGCCGACACATTCACCATCACAGCCGAATTTATCGCTTCGTTCGAGTTAATTGCGTCATAACATAAATACGTATAGGCTGCGATATCTGGGCTTGCTTGCTCTACTCCAGCTCTGGAGTCTGAGGCAGTCAGCAGCGGATACGTGCGTGGAATAGGCGTAAAGGGTTTATAGTCCTGATAATGATCCAGTACGCGAATGATATCTGTATCAGCCAGTTCATGTTTGCTGAATAACCCGTTTTGACCTTGTGAAGACGCAATGTAGAAAGTGCCGCTTTTAGGGTTAAACACGTAGATGGATTCGATATACGGCATGGAGTTAAGATAATTGTTCAATTCGGTCATGGCAGCAGTTACATCATATACATTAGGTTTGGGATAATACAACAACTTGGATAGGGTACTGCTGCGATACATTTGGAATGCCAACGATTGAGCGATAGATGTCATGTTAATAACCTCTCTGCTTCTCAACGTCAAGCTGTTGTGATTGGCCTCGAATGCCTGCTCCTTTTCCACACGAATATAGTAAAAATAATACACAGTGGTGGATACCAGCAACGTTAGCGTAATACATAACGTAATGCTGACCAGCAATTTGCTGTGAAGCTTATGATGCTTTTTGAAATTGCTCATTTGAACAGGCCTCCTGTCTGTGTGCACGTAGCTGTAAAGTACACCCTATTTATGTATTCATTATACGTGTGATCTTGTGAACAGAACAGTGAACAAACCGATTCTTTGTGAAAAATAATGATTTTTCGTTAAGCAGCTAACCCGTTGGTCAAGTACCGATTTCTAGGTTGAGCCGGAAATCCGCCAGCTAATCTCTTGTTATTTGCATGCCAATGTTTTATATTGACATAAGAGTAGGTCAAAAATAAAAGAGGTGAACGGACGAGATGAGTCCACGTACGAAGGAACAAAACGAAGAGATTCGACTGCGGCGTCTGGAGCAAATCCGGAAAGCTGCTGCCGATGTGTTTTTGAATAAAGGGCCTTTACTGGAAATCCGCGATGTGGCCGCGCAGGCGGGACTCGGCTATGGCACGGTATACCATTATTACAGCAATAAGGGCAATTTGCTCTACGATCTGCTATGGGATGCGTTGGAGCGGGCCGGGGGATTGCTGGAGGCCTCGTTAGAGGCTCCGCTGAAGGTTCCGCCGGAGGTCCCGCACGTTTCGGCTTCGGGGGAGGAGCCGGCGGGCGGGCATTTTGGCTTGGCTGATGCGGCGGACACTGGGAACTTGGCTGTCGCAGAGCTTGGCCCCGTTGCCGCTGCCAGCGTCCGGCTGCTGCAGCTTTGGGCGGAGGACCACGCCCTGTACCTGCTGCATAAGCTGGCCGGTGAGGGCTTTGCCTCGCTGCCTGAAGCGCGCTCGGTCCCGCTCTCGGCCGCCTTTCGCCGGGAGGTGCTCGCGCCGTTTGCCGCGCTGCTGGAAACCGGGTGTGTGGCGGACGGGTCTACCGCTTCCGGCGAAAACGCGACGGAGCCGTCGTATCGGCTACAGCGCGCGGAAATGCTGCTGGCCGCTTTGGTCGGTTGCGCCGCGCTTTCGCTTCGCCGCGGAAAGCTGCACGAGGAGGCCAGGGATATCGTCCGACTTTTAAAATTATAGAATGGATAAGGAGCGAACAAACAAAGATGATTATTTTAAAATCACCTAGGGAAATCGAAGAGATGAAGCCGGCGAGCCAAATCGTTGCGGACTGCTACCGCGAGGTGGCCAAACTGATCGAGCCTGGGATCACCACCCGGGAAATCAATGACTTTGTTGCCAGACACATCACCAAGCTGGGCGGCAAGCAGTTTACGAAAGGGTACAACGGTTTCCCCGCCGAAACCTGCATTTCGGTCAATGATGTGGTGGCTCACGGCATTCCTTCGAACCAGATGCTTATGGACGGCGACTTGCTGAAGCTCGACATCGTCGTGGAATACGGCGGATGGTTCGGCGATTCGTGCTGGTGCTATGCGGTGGGCAATATCCGGCCGGAGGCGCAAAAATTAATGAAGGTGACAAAGGAATGCTTGGATCTGGGGATCGCCCGGGCCCTCCCTGGGGGCCGGCTCGGCGACATAACGTCGGCGATTCAACAGCATGCGGAAGCGAACGGGTTTTCGCTCGTACGCGATCTGCTGGCCCACGGGATCGGACGGAGCCTGCATGAGGAGCCGAGCTACGAGCATATCGGCGTAGCCGGCAAAGGCATTCGGTTAAAGGAAGGCATGGTGTTTACGATTGAACCGATGGTCAACGAAGGTACGTTTCGTATCACGATCGACGACGATCAGTGGACGGCGAGGACGGCCGACGGCAAGTTGTCAGCGCAATATGAGCATACGATCGCAGTCACGCCGGACGGACCGCTGATTTTAACGGCCCAGTAAGAATAAAGGCGAACGGACGGGAATGCGTCATTTCAGGAAATAAGTCGCCAACCCGGCCTGTTTGGCCTGACGAAAGTTCGTAATCCGAAACCACGAAAAAGCGCTGGGCCTACCTGGATCAGCGCTTTTTTTGCATGGTTTGAAACTTTTACCGATTTACGGAAAACCGTTTCCCCGGGGAAAATGGCCTAGAAGTAAAACACTCCCATTAGCCTAGGGGATCGATCCTGAAATAACGTAAGCAAAGAGAGGCAGTACTTCATCAGTCTGGAAATTGAACGTTACCTTTAACGATATAGGCTTGGCCTGTGCCATTTTCCGCTAGAGCTGGGATGGTATCGTTGAGCACGGCACCACGAATGTCCGTAATCCTTATTTTCAGAGGCTGTTTTCCTAAGTTGGTACCCAAAAAGTGGTTGTAATCCTGTTTTTCGAGATTGAGCCATTGTCCGTTTTGTTGGACTTCCATCTTCAAGACCGGATATTTATGATTGCGTACTTGAATGGCTGCCCACCATTGGCTGCTGCCTTCTTTAATACGGTAGGAGACATTGCCACTAACCGGAGCCTTGACAACTTTCCACGAAATATTAATTTTTCCGTCTAATTGATTGCCAATCAGGTTGAACGCGTTTGGGGACAGATCGAGTGCGCCACTTGGACCTTCGGGGTAAAGATCAGTTACATATACGGTTGTTTTCCCTTTGGGACCTTGAACTTCCAAATAGGCTCCAGCTAATGCAGCTTTGATTCCGTTATAATTCAGTTCTGTGCGGTTAAGCGCTGTGATTTTGGCATCCGAAGGGATGGGATCAAGTAGTAATGCCCCTCCAGAGTAACCTGATCCCGTATATGTGGCGTAGCCTGTGTATGTATCATTCCAAGCAGCTGAAGCGGGAAGGGCGAATAATACAAGACTTAACAACGATGTCAGACCGATGGTTTTGAACTTTCGGAACGTCGATTTTTTTTGCATAATCATTTCCTCCTTATTCATTTAATAGATTCATATAGTAAATATAAACACTATATTACCTAATATTTCAAATTGTACAATAGGACTTTAAGGCAAAAAGAAAATATTGAAGATGTTTGTCAACTTACTCATAGGCCATATGTCTTGTTTTTTTTGGAAATGGTTGAACGGTGCTCTTTTTCGCAGAAAGTTTGCAGGGCAGCCGATAATTTCAGGAAGATGTATCCTTATAACACAGGACAGGGCTAACTGGAGAGTAAGGACAGAGGAGGGGGTTAATAATAAGGAAGAATGTCTTCTATGCACCGCCAGTAAAATACTTTAGAGCGATTAAACTAGGACTTTTGAATGAAGTCTTTTAAATAGAATAAGCGAACTATTGTTCTCCTTTTGTTTGTCGTATACAATCGAATCATGCTGATTCAAATGGAGTGATGTTGAACTCTGTTGTATGCTGCAACGAAAGGATGTTTTGCACCATGATGGGAAGAGCCCATTTGATTATTGGAACCGGGGTCTCCCTGTCGGTATTAGCTCTAAGTGGATACGAAGTGACCCCGGCTGCCGTGGCAGCTGCTGTGGTCGGTTCACTGTTGCCGGATATTGACGAGCCTAACTCCATGCTCGTGAGCCGTGCGCTGCCAACCAAAATGCTTAGATTCGTACAGCTTCTAATGATTGGGGCTGCTGGTTGGGTATTTTTCACCCGTTTGGCTCCGCCGCCATGGAATCTTGTTCTGGCTTTGCTGATGATTAGTGCTTCTTTTATGCCTTCACGATCCATGCGCAAGGTTATTATCTTTCTAATTGGTATCGGCCTCGCCTGGTATGGAGAATCATATGCACCGTGGAATTATATCGCTGGGTGTCTGCTGATCATTTGTACGCTAGTCCCACACCGGGGGTTAACTCATACGGTATACGGGACAGTCGCATGGACTGCGCTGCTTTATGGTACGACACGTTTGCACGGTGACAGCATATGGCTGGCTGGAGGTATGGCGTACTTGCTGCATTTACTGGCAGATTCCTTGACGAATAATGGAATTAAACCTTTGCCGCCGTTCAAATGGAAGCTGCGATTTAAATTGATGAGTACCGGAACCCGGAAGGGAGCTAAGGTAGAAAACGTCTGCATTGCTCTAACTACTGTACTTGTAGTGATTGCTTTGCTTCGTTATAAGCATTTGATTTGAAATGTTCTATCTTTTGTTTCTATTAAATTAAAAAAACAGTCAATGCACGTTGTACGTGTCTTGACTGTTTTTTATAGATAGCGATTCTCTATTACACCTTAAGCTCGTTCTATAATGGTATTCAGCGTTGTACGATCCAGGTTTTGAACCAGCTTGATGATCAGCTCTTTGGCTGCATCATAATCATCAGTGTGAATAATAGACGAGGAAGTATGGATGTATCGTCCACAGATGCCTATGACGGTGGATGGCACGCCAATTCCGCTCAAGTGCACTTGGCCCGCATCGGTTCCCCCTGTGGAGATGAAATATTGATACTTGATTTTATGAGTTTCCGCCATGTCTTGCACGTATTCCACAATCCCGCGATGTGTAATCATACCCGGATCAAATACCCGCAGCAGTGCGCCTTTACCGAGGTGTCCGTAAGCATTCGGGTCACCGCCCATATCATTGGCTGCACTGCAATCCAGTGCAAAGAAAATATCGGGCTGAATCAGATTGGCCGCTGTGCGTGCACCGCGCAGTCCTACTTCCTCCTGAACAGTGGCCCCCGCATACAATGTATTGGGAAGCTTGTCTTTTTCTTTATGTAACGCTTCAAGCAGTTCAATAGCCAAGCCTACACCGTAGCGGTTATCCCACGCTTTAGCCATGATTTTTTTAGGATTTGCCAGTGGTGTGAAATCACAGATTGGCGCTATGGCTGTTCCTGGTACGATCCCCAGATCCTGAGCTTCCTGTCTGCTGTCTACGCCAATATCCAGATACATATGCTTGATGTCCATAGGTTTACTGCGTTGCGATTCATCCAGCAAATGAGGCGAGATAGAGCCAACTACACCGATAACTGGGCCTTTTGGAGTCAATACTTGAAGACGTTGTGACATGATGGCTTGACTCCACCAGCCTCCAACCGGCTGAAAACGAATCATTCCATTTTCCGTAATACCATTCACGATAAAACCGACTTCATCCAGATGGCCTGCCACCATTACACGTGGTCCACTCTCTTGACCGCGTAGCACCCCAAAAAGACTGCCCAATCGATCTTGCACGATTTCATCGGTATAGCCGGATATCCGTTCCTTAACCCATGCCCGTAACTCTCGCTCATGCCCAGGAATGGAAGGAAACTCCGTTAAGGTTTTAAACAATTCCAATGTTTTTGATTCCATGATGTACCTCACTCCTTATTAATTAACCAGTGGTCGTCATGTATTTAGTATGAATGGATTTGTACGGAATGTCCACGATATCATTTTCCTGACATAACATTTCTCCAAAAAGCTCATAATGAAAAAGACCCAAGCAATTCGAACCGCCAAGCGCGAAAACTTACAGATAAGGGGTGGTGAATGATGCCAGCTAAATCCGGGCAGCGCGGTTTTCGTACCAATACGTCGCCGCTGTCCATAAATGAGAAGGACTATCAGAATATTTCACAAAAGCATGAGCCCTCGAGAAAAGTATTTGCCAATTGTGTGCGCGCTTTTCTGGTTGGAGGCGGGATCTGTGTGATTGGACAGGCGATTCAGGAGGCTTTTATGGCAGGGATGCACATATCAGCCAAGGAGGCCGCCCCGCCGACCTCATCTATGATGATCTTGCTGGCGGTCATATTAACCTGTATCGGGGTTTACGATAAGGTTGCCCAATGGGCGGGAGCGGGAACCGCTGTGCCAATTACAGGCTTTGCTAACTCCATGTGTTCGGCTGCATTGGAATATCGTTCTGAGGGGCTGGTGCTCGGAGTGGGCGCGAATATGTTCAAACTGGCAGGCTCGGTTGTCGTATTCGGGGTGGTGGCTGCATTTATCATAGGCGTTATATATGCCATCCTTGGTGTAGGAGGCAATCACTTATGAGAAGACAGGGAGGACAAACCTGGAAGTTTGAATCGAGACCGCGCATCATTGGAAGTGCCACTGTTGTGGGCCCGGATGAAGGAGAGGGGCCGTTGTCCACAGATTTTGATTATATTTATGACAATATAGAAATCAACGAGAAAACGTGGGAAAAAGCGGAACGTAGATTGATTGAGCACTCTACAGAGCTGGCGCTAATTAATGCCAATTTGAACAAAGAAGAAGTGCAGTTTTTTATTAGTGGTGATCTAATGAATCAGATTGTCAGTAGCTCCTTCTCAGCTAGCAAGCTGGCCATTCCCTATTTGGGTGTTTTTGGAGCATGCTCAACATCAATGGAAAGCTTAGCCTTAGCCGCACTTATTGTGGACTCAGAGGCCGGTGACTACGTGATGGCGGGTACGACTAGCCATAATTGTACTGTGGAAAAACAATTCCGCTATCCTAATGAATACGGATCGCAGAAGCCTCCTACGGCTCAGTATACTGTTACCGGTTCCGGCGCCGCAATAGTGGGCCATGCCAAGTCAGGGACGGTGGTGGATTGTGCTACCATTGGACGTGTAATGGACATGGGCATTAAAGACCCCTTTAATATGGGTGGAGCCATGGCTCCCGCGGCTGCGGATACGCTGTTGTCTCATTTTCGAGATACTGGCCGTGACCCTAGTTACTATGACCTCATTGTAACGGGCGATTTAGCCTCTGTGGGGCTGCCGATTGCCAAGGAGTTGCTCAAAAAAGATGGGTTTGATATGAATCAGACGGAATTTAATGATTGCGGTTTACTGATTTACGACATTAATAAGCAAAAGAAAGTCATTTCAGGAGGCAGTGGTTGTGGCTGCTCGGCTGTTGTAACCTACGGGCATTTGTTGAAGCGGATCGAAAAAGGAGAGCTACAAAAGGTACTGGTGGTGGCGACTGGAGCGTTATTATCTCCTTTGACTACACAGCAGGGTGAGAGCATTCCTTGTGTTGCACATGCTGTAGCTTTTGAGGCGGGAGGAACAGTATGATATTTCTATGGGCTTTTTTAGTGGGTGGTGCCATTTGTGTCGTGGGCCAATTGATGATGGATGTGTTCAAAATGACGCCGGCACATACGATGAGTACGTTGGTAGTTGCAGGTGCAATTGCTGATGCTGTTGGGATATACGATCCGCTTATTAAATTTGCAGGGGCGGGTGCGACCATTCCAATTACCAGTTTTGGTAACTCACTTGTACACGGCGCATTAACCGAATTGGAGAAGGACGGATGGTTGGGTGTCATTACAGGGATTTTTAGTCTGACAAGTGCAGGGATTTCCTCTGCGATTATTTTCTCTTTTCTGGCATGCTTGTTTGTTCGTCCAAAAGGAAGCATATAAAAGCAGCGTACTTTAGATTTGACATCGTAAGATAAATAATTGTATACATGTGCCCTTCGGATCTAATGACCGAAGGGTTTTTAATTGTTCTGCACATGAGAGATCGAAAGAAGGATGGAGTTTGAATAATATGGGCAGGGGGTTAAGTGTACTCTGTGCCTACCTTCATGTACAATAATAGGAAACAGGTTGCTATCTAGGAGGTTTACAGAGCTATGCCCGTACGTCAAGAATCTGTGCAGATTGTATCTGCAATCCGTTCTAATCTGGAATCATGTATATTAGGTAAATCCTTTGAAATAAAATTACTGCTTACGGCTATGCTGGCGGGTGGACACATTCTGATCGAGGATGTTCCGGGTACGGGAAAAACGCAAATGATCAAGGCTCTTGCCAAATCCATGCGCGGTGATTACCGCCGTGTTCAATGTAATCCTGATATTCTCCCGAGTGATATTACAGGGGTATCCATATTTCATCCACGGGACGAGCGTTTTTATTTCCGTCCGGGTCCTGTGATGACTAATATTTTGCTGGCGGATGAAATTAACCGAGCGACGACGAAAACCCAGTCAGCTCTGCTGGAGGTTATGGAGGAACGCAGTGTGACGGTGGATGGGGACACTCATATGTTGCCTCATCCTTTTATGTTGTGTGCGACACAAAACCCGATTGATTTTGAAGGCACTTATATGCTGCCGGAAGCACAGTTAGATCGTTTTATGCTCAAAATCAGCTTGGGTTATCCTGATATGGAGACGGAGCGAAACATGCTGCTCCATCATCAGGCAGGCCAGCCAGCAGATCGTCTGGAGGCTGTAGCTCATATGGAGCAGATTGCTGACATCCAGCAGGAAATTAGAGGGATTTATATGGACAAAGCAGTGACGTCCTATTTACTTGATATCGTACGTGCGACAAGAGAACATCCATCTGTGCTGCTGGGAGCTAGCCCCCGGGCGGCGCTTGCTTTTGTAATGGCTGCGAAGGCATACGCTTTTCTGGACAACCGTGACTATGTGCTGCCTGATGATGTGAAGGCGCTGGCACCTTATGTGCTAACGCATCGTTTGTTGCTGCGTCCCGAGGCGCGCCTGGATAGTTCCAATGCCCAGTCCGTGCTGGAGGCTGTCCTTCGGCACGTACATGTACCCGTACGAATGGAGCGTCCTTAGGGAATGAATATGGTCAAAAGGAAGCGCAGGCTTCCCCGGCTGTCAGGCCGCATCTGGCTTCTGATGGTCATATGGGTGGTGTGCCTGCTATATTTGTTGTTTCAGGGCGGCAAGACGTCGGTCATGCTGTTGTCTATGGTTACGCTGTTAATCGTTTATTTATGGATCGTTGGTCTGAGCGGAGTTCGCCGTGTGCAAGGCTCCCGGCAGCTTTCGCAAGGCTCGGAGTTTGGAGAACTGCTGCATGCAGGAGATCAAGTGCATGTAAAGCTGAGCCTCAGCATTCCTGGATTTCTTCCGTTACCCTATGTCATTGTCCGTGAGGTCCTTAAGCGACATACAGGTGAGTCCTGGTCGTTTGAGGATAGTGTCATTCCCAGTCTAAAAGGGGGCGGTCAGCTTACATTTCAGACTCCCGCTTTAGAGCGAGGAAGCTATCACTTTGAGGAAACGGAATGTGTGAGTGAGGACATCTTCGGTCTGTTGGAGCACAAAGGCAGCTTGAACGCACGCGGTGAATTTCGGGTTCTGCCCCGAACGGTATTCATTCCGTATTGGCAGATGAATGACCGTCGCTCAAGGATGTCTGGACCGCAGACCGTTCAAACTCGTACGCGGCGTGAAACGACACAAATTAACGGTGTACGGGATTATGTATATGGAGATCGGTTTTCGCGCATCCACTGGAATGCGACGGCGCGTACAGGTAGCTGGAAATCCAAGGAATTTGAGCATGAGACCGTTCCTAAAACGATGCTTGTGCTGGACGTACACATGAAGCATTATGTGAACGCCGAACAGTTTGAGCTAGCTGTATCCTCTACCGCTTCATTGCTGGAATATGGTGGACGGGAGCGAATGGGGGTTGGATTGTGCACAGCTGGAGAGAAAGGCACCGTCTTTCAACCAAGTGAGCAGACAATGGAACGACAACGAATGATGCATCACTTGGTAGACATACACACCACTTCACAAGGTAGCTTGAAATCCGCTGTAGAAAGCAGTGTGCGCCAGTTTCCGCAAGGCTGTTATTTTATACTGATTAGTCCGCTGAAGGATTATCAGGCGATGGAGCTTCTTCGCTGGGCCGATACCCGGGGGATGACTCCGTGCCACGTTTATATCGGAGAAGGTTCTGCTGAGGGAGAAGTTGAAGAATGGATGAGCATGCTTCGTGCAAGGGGAATTAAGGGCTACGATGTTGAGAGCCTTGAAGAGCTCCCGGCTGTAATGGGGGGAGGGACACTATGAAGAGCTGGTTACAATCGTTAAAGGGTTCCTGGGTCCCCGCTTTTACATTTTTATGGATTATTATTATTGCCATGCAATGGGTTTCTTTTGCTTCCGAATTATGGTTGGAAGAGACAAGAGCACTCGTACTAATGACCATTACAATGCTGGCTCTGGTGAAGATTGTACTACCAGTTCGTCCCTGGATTGAATTTATTGTTAAGGCGGCGGCGCTGTTTTTTATTTTGTATCGGACATTGGTGTCTTATTCAATCATTATCCCCTTCGGAGGGGTAGCCAATCGCCTAGACCAGTTTATTTCCAATATGTCACCTTATATTTGGTTTTCCCTCATTGCTTGGCTAGTTATTGAAATGGTGCCGCTCATCGTTACAACGAAGCAGCGGATTCTTGTTTTTGTGGGTATTAACATTGCCGCGCTGGCAGTACTTGATTCCTTCACGCCAACTGTGCTGTGGGAGGAGGTTGCTTGGATCGTCTTTGCTGGTATGGGTTGGCTGGTGACACAGCATCTGCAGTATTTTCGGCAGCATTATCCTCAAGGATGGAAGCATATTCGGCGCTATCCATATAAAATAGCAGCCAATATTGCGGTCATTTTTGCGCTCATTATTATGGCTGGTGTCAATATGCCCGAGGTACAGCCCGCTTTGACGGATCCCTATACAGCGTGGACCCAGAGAAATAGCTCAACTACCGCCGGGATCAACAATGGATCTGGGGCACTGGATCAGCGGATGAACACTGCATCGGGTTATAGTCGCCAGGATAATCGGTTGGGGGGAGGTTTTAATTTTGACTATTCTCCTGTCATGACCATCACGACCACTCAACGAAGCTATTGGCGGGGGGAAACGAAACGAACCTATTCCGGTACAGGCTGGAGTGACAAGGGCAACGATGATCAAACGTTAAATGATGTTCCAATGACCGCAGAGCTTGAAAACACACAAGAAACGCGGCATTCGACTGAGCAGGTCGTTCAGACCATTACGATGCAAAACGACCAAAGCTATCCTGTTCTATTTGGCGCTTATTCGGTGCAGCGTGTTCAATCGGTGGACAGAGATTCACGGGCAGACGGGTTACGTTGGAAGCCGGAACAGGCGGAACTGCTTTGGAATCCATCCTCCCGAAGAACTGCTTATCCTAAAACGTATACTCTGGTATCGCATGTCCCTGTGATCCCTGAGAAAGAGCTACGCACAAAAACTTTTAATGAGTTGTACGGAAAAAACAAACAGGAAGCCTATCTACAAATTCCAGATGAGTTGCCACAGCGGGTTCGTGATTTGGCTCAGAACGTAACGTCAACGGCGAAAACGCCATATGAAAAAGTCGGATTACTACAGCAGTATTTGCAGCAAAATTATGCATATACGAACAATCCGGATCTCTCACGGAAAAGAAGCAGAGATTTTGTGGATGCCTTTCTGTTTGAGATTCGGGAGGGCTATTGCGATTATTATTCCACCTCATTAGTCATGATGGCTCGCTCCGTTGGGGTTCCGGCCCGTTGGGTTAAAGGGTATGCACCTGGTCAGCAGACGTTTTCAGATGATGCAACAACGGGTGAAGGTGACGAAAATATGTCCTCTTACTCCGTGACAAATGCGGATGCTCATTCCTGGGCGGAAGTATATTTAGGTGAATACGGTTGGGTTCCTGTAGAAGCAACGCCTGGCTTTGATATGCCGCTGCTTACGGAACAGGAGGATTCAAAGACTCCAGAAGCCCCAGAGGTTAAAGATCAGTCTGAACCGGAACAGCCTGAGCAGACCCCGCAGACTAATCCGGAGGAAGCTTCAAAGATTCATCCTGTAATTATAGGTTCTGCTGCTGCAATTCTGCTGTTGTGGGCTGCTTATGTCGTCTGGCGTAATCGGGCAGACCTTCACTTTTACCTGCTGCGTTTACGCAGAGGTAAGCCGTTGACTCCGGATGAAAAGGTGGTCGTCGAAACTGAGCACTGGTTAAGGTACATGCGAAGAAGGGGATTTGTCCGCGCCAGTCACGAAACACTGAGGGAATCAGTTGATAGATGGTCGCTAGAAGTACCGGAACAGGCTTCAATTTTACATCAGCTGCTTGGACGATTTGAACAGGCGCGTTATAGTCCCTCATCCGTAACCGCAGAAGATTGGCATATGGTTCGCAAGCAAGCCTCTCTGTTACACAAAGAAGGCTGGATAAAACGTCTATTTTAATCTTTAGCTATATATTTAGTGAAAAAGCTGTCCGTTTGTTGCGGATAGCTTTTTACTAAGCCATAGTAATATGGTATAGTTTGTCGTATGAAACTGAGGTGACCGACGTTGTTTGAAATGCTGATGCCCAAATTACGGGTGAATACCGTCTTTGATATTGATCTTGAAGGCTTATATGCTCAAGGATATCGCGGCATTATTACGGATCTGGATAACACGCTGGTCGGCGCAAAAGCGCCGAATGCAACTCCCGAGCTGGTGGCCTGGTTTGAGAAGGTCAAACAGGCGGGTTTTAAGCTTGTCATCGTGTCTAACAACAATATGGACCGTGTATCCGTGTTTGCTACGCCTTTGGACATTGAATTTATACATGCCGCACGGAAGCCCTCCAACTCGTCTTTTCGTAGAGCCATCCGTATGATGGGGCTGACTCCGGAAGAAACTATTATGGTCGGAGACCAAATGTTGACGGACGTATTGGGAGGTAACCGACTGGGGTTGCATACGGTGTTGGTGCTACCGATATCCATTCATGATGAAGGAGTCATGACTCGATTTAATCGGCGGTTGGAGCGAATCGCGCTCACAAGGTTACGTAAGAAAGGCTTATGGCTTGAGGAGGAAAAGAAGAATGACTGAAAGACCTGACGGCGGCACTGCCGTCAAATGTAGTGGTTGCGGTATAACCGTGCAGACCACTAGCCCGGAGCTTCCGGGATTTATTCCTGAAAAATTGCTTACTCGCGAACCTGTCATCTGTCAGCGTTGTTTCCGAATCAAAAACTATAATGAGACGTCTTCAGTGACGGTGGATCAAGATGAGTTTTTGAAGCTGCTCAGCCAGATTGGCGACAAGGATGCACTCGTTATCCACATTGTAGATATTTTTGATTTTGAAGGCAGCTTGATTTCCGGTCTGCAACGCTTTGTAGGCTCTAATCCGGTTATACTGGCTGTAAACAAGACCGATTTGCTGCCTAAGGTAACGAATTGGAACAAGATACGTAACTGGGTACAAAAGCAAGCGAAGGAACAAGGGCTTCGCACGGAAGAAATCGTACTGTGCTCAGCTAAAAAAAATCAGGGCTTTGACCGTCTTTTGGATGTGGTATCTGAGCTCCGTGGTAACCGCGATGTATATGTGGTTGGAGCGACAAATGTGGGTAAATCCACGCTCATTAACCGTTTGATTCGTGATTATAGCGACATGGAGCAGGAGCTCACAACGTCCCGTTACCCGGGAACTACACTCGATATGGTGAATATTCCGCTCGACGACGGCAAGCACATTATTGATACTCCGGGTATTGTATACCCTTGGCGATTCAGTGAGATCGTCTCCCGTCAGGACTTGAGCGCTATTATGCCGGACAAGCCGCTGAAGCCTGCTGCGTATCAGCTTGATGCCGGACAAACATTGTTTTTCGGCGGTATGGCCCGATTTGATTTTGTCGACGGTCAGCACCAATCTTTTACCTGCTACATTAACGGTGGTCTTAAGATACATCGCACGAAGCTGGAGCGAGCTGATCAGTTGTTCGCTGATCATGCCGGGGAATTGTTATCTCCGCCAACACGCGATCAATTGGCAGAGATGCCGGAATGGACAAGACATGAGTTCCGCGTGCCACGCAAGTCTCCATCGGACATCTATATTTCCGGCTTGGGATGGATCAGGGTAAATAGCGAGAACGGAGCTCTGGTTGCGATTCATGCTCCTCGGGGAGTCCGTGTGCTTTTGCGGCCTGCGTTGATATAACGTTGCTGTAACCATGTTATAGGGCGGCAAGGAACAGGTACTGTACTGGTTCCTGCCGCCATTCATGTATTTGTGCGGCCTAATATTTTGCAATATGGGGGAGAGCGACGATGAACAGCGGGGAGTCTGAAGCGACTGAACAAGGTCTTGTACTATTGGGCGTATTGGGTGATCCAATCAAGCACTCCAAATCGCCTCTTATGCATAAAATAGCTTTGCAGGCAGCGGCGATTGAAGGAGATTTTGTACCTCTTCATGTAAAACCGGATCAGCTGGAAGATGCCATGAAGGGGATTCGCGCTTTGCATTTCCGCGGAGTCAATGTGACGATTCCCCATAAAGTCGAGGTTATGAAATATCTGGATGAGATTGATGAAGGTGCCAGACTCATTGGCGCTGTCAATACGATAGTAAATGATAATGGACGGCTTAAGGGGTATAACACGGACGGAATTGGCTACGTACGTTCCCTCAAAGAAGAGACTTCTGTTGAGTTGAAGGGAGCAAGAATTGCTGTGCTTGGAGCCGGAGGGGCTGCTCGTGGCGTGATTCATGCTCTGTTGGAGGAGCAGCCGGAATCGGTCATTATTTTGAACCGAACACGTGACAAAGCTGAGCAACTGGCATTAGAGTGGACGACGGAAGCGATCCCAGTGAGGGGTTATTCCAACGAGGATGCCAAGAGCGTGCTCGCCACAGTGAATGTTTTGATTAACACAACCTCGGTGGGAATGTCTCCTTTATCGGATGAACTTCCACTGGAAACGAGCTTGATTCCGGAGGGAATCATTGTGAGTGATTTGATCTACAACCCGTTGGAAACGAGACTTTTACAGGAAAGCCGTGAACAGCGCGGCTGCACTGTACATGGGGGCTTGGGCATGTTCGTGTACCAGGGGGCTGTGGCTTTTGAGTATTTTACAGGGGTTGTCCCTGCTGTAGAGCAAATGAGAGCGGCTGTGCTGAGTAGCCTGTCGTAAGTAAGAGGGTACATTAAAATTATGGAAATGCTGCATTGCATATGTGGCGACGAAGGGGTTAAATATACATGTTAACAGGTAAACAAAAAAGATATCTGCGCTCAATGGCGCATCATTTGGACCCGGTTTTTCAAGTAGGCAAAAACGGTACGAATGAGCATCTTATGCGTCACATCAACGATGCGATTGAAAAGCGTGAGCTGATGAAAGTACAAATTTTGAACAACTGTTTGGACGACAAGCATGAAATTGCGGAAGAACTGGCCGCGGAGACAGGTTCTGAGCTTGTACAGATCATCGGGAGCACTATTATTTTGTACAAAGAATCCCGTGACCATAAGGAAATTGAGTTGCCTAGAGGATAACATGCGGGGAGAAAATTATGAAAATCGGTATTATGGGTGGTACATTTGACCCGATTCATATTGGACATCTGCTGGCTGGAGAAGCGGCAAGAGATGCCTATGGGCTAGATCAAGTATGGTTTATGCCTTCTCATATTCCTCCGCACAAGCATCAGGCGGGGGCGAGCGGTAAAGAGCGTCTGGAGATGACGAGTGAAGCGGTGGCGGGTCATCCTGCTTTTGAAGTGCTGGATATTGAAGTGCTTCGCGGGGGAGTATCCTATACCATTGACACGATCAAGGAGCTTCAGGAGTTGCATTCTGCTGTGGATTTTTATTTTATTATTGGTGCGGATATGGTGAACTACTTGCCTCATTGGCAGGGAATTGAGGAACTGGTGCAGCGAATTTGTTTCATTGGTGTTCGGCGCCCAGGATTCCAGCTTGCAATGGATGAGTTGCCACAATATTTGCAGGACAAGGTACTGCTGGCAGATATGCCAGTGGTGGACATTTCGTCCACGGATATTCGAGAGCGTGCTGCGGAAGGGCGCACTATCCGTTATCTTGTGCCTGATCGAGTGCATGACTATATTACAAGGGGCGGTTTGTATGAAGTACAGCCGTGAGCAATTAATGGAAGCCGTATCTGGTCAAATGCCTGAAAAACGCTGGAAGCACACACTAGGTGTTATGCATACCTCAGTGGAGCTTGCGAAGCGTTATGGAGTAGATCCGGATAAGGCCGAACTGGCGGCTATTTTGCATGATGTAGCGAAATATTGGCCTGTTCAGCAGATGGAAGAGGTGATTCGCAGTCATCCCGAATGTGATCAGGAGCTTTTGGAACATGACAAGCAGCTCTGGCATTCAGAGGTAGGATACTGCGTTGCAGCAAGAGATTACGGAGTGGATGATTCTGAAATAAGGAATGCGATCCGCTGGCATACGTCAGGACGCGTAGGTATGAGCCTGCTGGACAAAGTCGTGTGTCTCGCTGATTACATCGAACCGGGACGGGATTTTCCCGGGGTTGAGCATATCCGTAAACAGGCAAAGAAAAGTTTGGAGCAGGGCCTTGTCGCTGGATTTGACTCCACAATTTCATTGTTGCTGGAGAAGAAAAAGGTTATTTTTCCACTGACAGTCTTGTCGCGCAATGACTTGATTCAACAACTAAAACAGAGAAAAACGGAGGTTCATGAATGACCCTAACTAATGAGCAATTAATGCAAACAGCGGTTGATGCCGCAAATGATAAAAAAGCAATGAATATTGTCGCACTGGATTTGCGGGGAATATCACTAGTAGCTGATTATTTTGTCATCTGCCACGGTAATTCGGATACACAGGTACAGGCGATTGCAACAGAAATTCGCAAACGCGCTCATGATGAAGGTGTAACTATCAAAGGAATCGAAGGGATGGATTCCGCCCGTTGGGTTCTAATGGATTTGGGGGATGTCGTAGTGCATGTCTTCCATCGCGACGAGCGCGAATATTACAACATTGAACGACTCTGGTCGGATGCTAAGGTTGTGGAAAAGGTATGAGTTTGATCGCCGGTACTTATGTCACCATTATGGTGGATCGTGAGGTATCTCCTTTCGGCTACTTTCTCACTGTTGGTGAGCAGGATGTGCTGCTGCACTATACGGAGCTGACACGTGAAATTGAAGTTGGTGAACGGTTGGAGGTATTTATTTTTCACGATACAGAGGACCGTTTGGCCGCAACCATGAAAAAGCCGTTCTTGTCGTTGGGCGAAATGGCTAAGCTTGAGGTGGCCGATGTGCATCCGCGTTTGGGTTGTTTCCTGGAGATGGGATTGGGTCGTCAGCTTTTGCTGCCGATTCGTGAGTTGCCAGAAAACCGAGATTTGCATCCTCGGGTGGGCGACTACGTGTATGCCATTATGGAGCATGACAAGCAAGGCAGATTGCGGGCTAAGCTGGCAGGGGAACAGGAACTGGCTCCGTTGTGCTTCCACGCCCCTGATTCGTGGCTGAATACGTGGGTGCAGGCGACTGTGTACAAGCCGCTTCAAATGGGCACATTCGTTCTGGTGGACGGAGGGGTGCTTGGTTTTGGCGCGATTGGGATGATTCACTCCTCAGAACGCAACCGGATGCTTCGCTTGGGCGAAGAGGTTAAGGTACGGGTCACGCTTGTTCGCGAAGACGGTCGGGTTAATCTGGCAATGTCGCCACGCAAGGAAGTGGGCCGTGATGAGGATGCGGATCGATTGATTGCTTTTCTGAAAGAGCGTCCGGGCGGCGGTATGCCTTACTCCGACGCAACACCGCCGGATATTATCAAGCAACGGTTTGGTATTAGTAAATCCGCCTTCAAGCGTGCGATGGGCAAGCTGATGAAGGAAGGAATGGTTACACAAAAGGAAAACTGGACCTACCTGGTGGAGAAAATGCCGAAACCGAAGGACGGGAATGGGGAATAAAAAATGGCTTCTTACCGGAAGTTTGCCTATGTGTATGATGAGCTGATGCAGGACATGCCGTACCCGGACTGGTTGCGCTTTGCACGGCAGGCTTGGGATCAGTACGGGATGCCGCATACAGTGGCCGAGCTGGGCTGCGGAACGGGTTCAATTACGATTCCCCTGGTTAACTCAGGGTTCGAAGTGGCTGGAATCGACTTATCCTCTGACATGCTGGCAGTAGCCCGTCGCAAAATGGAAACCACTCCACAGGGACAGCGATTGTTTCGTGAGGGAAGCGTTCGCTGGATACAGCAGGATATGAGAGAATGGATTTTACCCGAGCCTGTGGATTCTGTAATTTCTTTTTGCGATTGTCTGAATTACTTGTTGGAGGAAGAAGATATCATTTCTACTTTTCGCAGAACGCATGTTGGTCTGAAGCCTGGCGGAACCTTTTTGTTCGATGTGCATCATCCCCAGACGTTTTTACGTTATGATGAAGAGCAGCCTTTCGTACTGGACGAACGCTCTATCTCATATATCTGGACATGTGCGTTGGACACTCCCCGTTGTGAAATTGAGCATCATCTTAGTATCTTTGCGAAAGCAGAACATGAAGGACGCGATCTATACCAGCGTTTCGAGGAAATACATGTACAACGTGCCTATGACCCAGACTGGATGAAGGCAGAATTGTCCAAAGCGGGTTTTCGCGATGTGAAGGTATATGCGGATTTTGAATGGGTAGAAGCAGAAGATGACGCGGCGAGACTGTTTTATGTTGCTGTAAAATAGCAAAGATTCATTGAACGAATATGGGAAAAAAAGACGCTTTTCATGATGACATGAAGGGCGTCTTTTTGCACTTATATATTCACTTTATAGTTCAACTGAAGCTCATCACCCGGTACACCTCGAATGCCCCAGTTCTGTTTGGGTGTTTCAAATATAGTAATCTCAAGATCCTGTGGAGAAATACCCAAAAGATCGTTAATTCTTTGGAATAACAGGCTAATGAGTTGCTTCTTAGCTTCTATCGTTCTGCCTTCAAAGATACTGATTTCAATAATGGTGTACGCCTCAGAGCGACCATCGGCATATATAAAATCTTCCTGATCCATAGGAAAAAAACGATGAAACCTCTTGTCAGGAGGATATTTGAGCGCATCCATCACAGCAGAATGAATCACCTCTGAAAGTTGCTTTTTGATTGGATTTAGAGTCTCTTTTATTCCGTAAATTTTAATCTGTGCCATTTCTCAGCTCACCTTTCTTATCTCAACTCATCTCAATTTGAAGCGATTTAACTCGGAATTATTATAAAACATTCGTATGCATGTGTCATGAACAATTAGTATGGAGAGGGCTCTTAACACCAAAGGTAGTCCTTATTTGACTTTTTTCGCGGTTTTCAATATAATAGTGCCATTATTAACGGTTAAACAATCGCTGATGAGGAATAGTAGCTTTGTCTGGACATGTAGAGAGCCGGCGGGTGGTGCAAGCCGGTTGACAGCACAAAGTGAACTCGCCTCGGAGATATGCGTCCAACGCAGGAACGCCCTATACTGGTGCTTGTATCCTGTTATTAACCCGCATCGGATCACCTCCGTTATCAGGTGCAAAGGGAGTAGAACGCGAAGAACGCTTTCTGCTAACTAGGGTGGTACCACGGGAATATAACCTCTCGTCCCTAGCGCTGACACGCTACGGGATGCAGAGGTTTTTTTGTTGCATACCGTTTGAGGAGGAAAAGACAATGACAGACACACAGCCGAAGCACGGCTATCAACCGCAAAGTATTGAACCAAAATGGCAGAAATATTGGGATGAGAACAAGACGTTCCGCACCGGGGAAGAACCGGGCAAACCGAAGTTTTATGCTTTGGATATGTTTCCGTACCCATCTGGAGCCGGCCTGCATGTAGGCCACCCGGAGGGCTACACAGCTACGGATATTGTTTCACGTTATAAAAGAATGCGCGGCTACAACGTACTGCATCCGATGGGTTGGGACGCCTTCGGTCTGCCTGCGGAGCAGCATGCGCTGGATACAGGGGAGCACCCACGCGAAATTACGGTGAAAAACGTAAATAACTTCCGCCGTCAAATCAAATCGCTCGGCTTCTCCTACGACTGGGATCGTGAAATCAGCACGACGGATCCTGATTATTACAAATGGACACAATGGATCTTCATCCAGCTGTACAAGCGCGGCCTTGCATATGTAGCTGAAGTACCTGTGAACTGGTGCCCAGCGCTGGGAACGGTGCTGGCGAATGAAGAAGTTATTGACGGTAAGAGTGAGCGTGGCGGTCATCCGGTCGTCCGTAAACCAATGCGTCAATGGATGCTGAAAATTACGGAATACGCGGATCGTCTGCTGGATGATCTGGAGGAACTGGATTGGTCTGAGAGTATTAAGGATATGCAACGGAACTGGATCGGTAAGTCTACCGGGGCAGAGGTTCGTTTTCCGATTGAGGGCTATGACGAGCAACTCACAGTATTTACAACTCGCCCAGATACACTGTTCGGCGCAAGCTACTGTGTGCTGGCACCAGAGCAGGAATTGGTGGATATTATCACTACGCCTGAGCAAAAGGATGCTGTACAACAGTACCGTGAACAAGCTGCTCGTAAAAGCGATCTGGAGCGTACGGATCTGGCCAAGGATAAAACAGGCGTATTCACAGGAGCTTATGCAGTGAACCCAGTGAACGGCGAAAAGCTGCCGATCTGGATTGCTGACTATGTACTGGCAGGCTACGGAACTGGAGCGATTATGGCTGTACCTGCTCACGATACGCGTGACTGGGAATTTGCCAAGCAATTCGGATTGAATATCATTGAGGTTGTCCAAGGTGGAGATGTGGCTAATGAGCCATATACTGAGGATGGACCGCACGTGAATTCAGGCCCGCTGAATGGACTTACCAACGAGGAAGCGATTCCGAAGATGATTGAATGGCTGGAAGCCGAGGGCAAAGGACACGGCAAAGTCACCTACCGCCTGCGTGACTGGCTGTTCAGCCGTCAACGCTATTGGGGCGAGCCGATTCCGGTAATTCATCTGGAGGATGGAACGATCAAAACGGTTCCTGAGGACCAACTTCCGCTCGTACTGCCGGAGATGGACAATATTAAGCCTTCAGGTACAGGTGAATCCCCGCTGGCGAACGCAACAGATTGGGTGGAAACCATTGATCCTGAGACAGGTATGAAAGCACGTCGCGAGACGAATACAATGCCGCAATGGGCAGGAAGTTGCTGGTATTACCTGCGCTTTATTGATCCGAAAAATGACAAAGAGCTTGTATCCAAAGAGAAACAACGTGAATGGATGCCTGTTGATTTGTATATTGGCGGAGCTGAACATGCGGTTCTTCACTTGCTGTATGCCCGTTTCTGGCATAAGGTATTGTATGATATCGGCGTAGTGGAAACGAAAGAGCCTTTTTATAAGCTGGTCAACCAGGGTATGATTTTGGGCAACAACAATGAAAAAATGAGTAAATCACGCGGTAATGTCATTAATCCTGATGATATTGTCAATACGTTTGGCGCCGATACGCTGCGTATTTATGAGATGTTTATGGGGCCGCTGGAAGCGACCAAGCCATGGAATGAGAATGGGGTAGAGGGAGCACATCGTTTTCTGTCCCGCGTATGGCGCCTGTTTGTTTCCGAGGATGGTAGCCTGAACGATAAAATTACAAATGACGGCGGTAGCGATGAGTTCAATCGTACTTGGCATAAAACGCTGAAAAAAGTAACTGAAGATCTGGATGCACTGCGCTTCAATACAGCGATCAGCCAGCTGATGATCTTCACCAACGATGCATATAAAGCAGACCTTCTGCCGCGTGCAGCAATGGAAAACTTCGTGCAAATGCTGTCGCCGCTTGCACCCCATCTGGCCGAGGAATTGTGGCAGCTGCTGGGGCACAATGATAGCATTACCTACGCGGCTTGGCCTGCTTATGATGAAGCATGGACGGTGGACGCCGAAGTGGAAATTGTTGTGCAAGTGAATGGTAAAATTGTGCAGCGTGCAACGATTGCCAAGGATCTTGATGCTAAAGCGATGGAAGCATTCGCTGTGGCGTTGGACAATGTTCAGCAGGCACTGGCCGGCAAAACGATCCGCAAGGTAATTGCTGTTCCAGGTAAGCTGGTTAATATTGTTGCCGGTTAATTGGCTTTAATCCGAAGGAGACATCTATCTTTTGCATGTCCTCTTCATATTTGTTGTGCGTTACCTGTATCAGCTCGGGAAAGACACTATGCAGGCTGATGTCCAACAGTGCGAGAGCTTCGGCGGTAATACCTCCGGGAACCGCTACTCTGGCCTGTAACTCGGCTGGTGTCATCCCGCCTTCCGTGAGCAGCTTTCCAGTGCCGATGATCATTTCACCGGCCAGAGCGCATAGCTCCGTACGGTCCATACCTGTAGCTTGAACTGCGGCTTGAATCCACTGGTCCATAAAAAAGGCCAAGAAAGCAGGACCGCAACTCGAAAAATCCGACGTGATCCGAGTATAAGATTCTTTAACCCGAATCGGCCTGCTGATGTGGGACATAAGCTCTTCCAGAAGGAAGCGGTCCTCCTCTGTAATCCGGCTTCCATGGATGCATAGTGAGGCTCCGCTGCCTACTTGGTGGGTGATACTGGGGATAATTTTGGACACTTTAGCTTTCATTGCATGCTCTAAAATACGAATCTGCACCGGGCTTGTGATAGATACGACGATTTGCTCTTCTGTAATGACGTTGCGTATTTCATCCGTTACGGCTTTTGATTCCAGCGGCTTCACACAGATAAACAGAACATCGCTTTCCGCTGCCGTTTCACGGTTGCTTTGGGCTGCATGCAAACCTGGATAACGACGGGCTAGCTCGGTTACCTTGGAATGCGTTCGATTACTTGCTGATATTTGCTGCGGCTTGAGTGCGTTAGAATGAATAAAAGACTCAATTAGCAGACTTCCCATGCTGCCAGTCCCGATAAATCCAACTTTCATTGTTCAACGTCCTCCTTTCATACTTTGCGGTATAGACGCTGTGCTGTCAGCTGTCATTCTTCTTAGTGTATGCGCCTGGTCTTGGCCGACATGACGAATTTTATGTCTGAGCATGTTAGATCGTGCCCGGGGTCGTACCACTTTATTGTAAAAATGCTCTCAGCGAGACCGTATGGAGGTTGTTTACACCCTCCGGCTAAACGGGAATTGGACAGACTTGCTCTGTTTGATAGAGGCGGTGTTTTCAGTCGGCTCAATTTCTCGAATCCATGTGGAGTAGGGGACGATACGGAAATGAAACGCGTATGGACAGGAACAGCGATAACGCTTGCTGTAATCGGCAGTGGACTTATTTTATTTGCCGGAGGACAGCGTTCTGAGCCGCAAGAAGAGTGGACTTTACTTAACCATAAGGTGGAGCAGGCTGTGGCGATGGATTCAGAGCCAAATGAGTCGCAGCGCAGCAGTGACTTTGCCCAGGAAAAGCCTGCTGTAAAAGAACCTTCAGACAAAGCTGAGCGTAGTAGGATTGCTGAAACCGCTGATAAAGTGATACGCGATACTGTGCAGATTTCTACTGGTGCATCTGCTGCTGTGAGCGAAAACTCTATTGCGGGAAATTCGAATACCGAGAAGCAGTCAGGTGTTGCAGATCCAAGCTCAGACACAGGTATTGTCAGTTCGAGTGGTGCAACGACGAGTAGGACCAATACGGTAAGTGATTCGGTTACTACACCCGTTTCCGGCGAAAAAAAGGTAAACATCAACACGGCGACTGCTGCTGAGTTAATGGAGCTACCAGGGGTTGGGGCTAAAAAAGCCGAGGCTATTTTAAACTATCGTAATCAACATGGGGTGTTCAAACGTGTGAACGATTTGGATCATGTAAAGGGAATCGGAGCTAAAATGTTGGCGAAAATGAAGCCGTATGTCAGCTTGTAACTTATATAAGAATTACAATCTACAGGCTCTGAGAACGGCAATAGCGGAAATGTTTTACGTTTTAACTTGTTTATACGGGAGAGATGGAAATGAGTGCAGATGTACGCAAGGACTGGGACACCTACTTCATGGATATCGCTTATATGGTATCCACCCGTTCGCGCTGCGCGCGGCGTCATGTTGGAGCCGTACTTGTACAAGGTAAAAAGCTCTTGGGGACGGCCTATAATGGAGCACCATCGGGGGTGCCTGACTGTTCAGAGGCAGGTTGTATGATTTCAGAGGAGTATGAGGTCGTTCACCGTGATGGGCACGAGGAAATGGTTAAAAAGCAGCGTTGTATTCGCACTATTCATGCAGAGCAGAACCTGCTGCTGTTTACTGACCGAATTGATCGTGAAGGCTCTTCAGTATATGTCACCGACCAGCCATGCTGGACGTGTGCCAATATGTTGGCGAACAGCGGTATTGTGGAGATTGTATACCACCGACCTTATCCCAAAGATGCCGACAAGGTTCGTGCTATGATGGAGGAAAAGGGCATCGCTTTTCGCATGCTGAAGACCTATCATCCACCAAAAGAAACGCTGATGGATGTTATGAATTAAAAAGTAAACGAGGAAGAACCTCTGACGAATGCTATTTTGTCAGAGGTTCTTTTTGTTTTGTGTTTTTAAACAGAAAGCAATGTTTGCTACCGGAAGGTGATCGTATTCAAGCTAAGCTTGTGTTAACTAGACCTATATTGACCCTTACTGTTTGTTGGATTACAGGAAGTGCAGGAGCATGTCTGTATTCTGGACGTATGCTTTTGTTACTCTGGGCGGGGATTACTCTGATCTTTCCGCTTATAGCTTTATTGATGAAAATCCCCATCCGGCATATGGTGTTACTTTGGCTTGTATTCAGCGGAGGTGGATTTCATTGGTTTTGGCATGATATGCATAATGTTAGCAGTATTCCCGATGCTCTTCATGTATCGTCATCTATGGTGGAAGACATGCCTGTTCAAGCAGCAGGGTTTATCGCTTCTGAAGTGCAGGTAGATGGTGATCGAACACAGTTTGAGATGAGAGTTACTTCAATCAATCACTTCGGAAATCATTCGAACAAGGACGAGAATCGTGCACCAATTTCTGAACAGGTCATTGTTCATATCAAGTTGGCTGCCAAGCAGGAACAGCAACTTGCGGCAGCATGGCAACGTGGAGATGCGATCCTACTGCGTGGCACCTTAAAGGCTCCTGCAAAAGCGGGGAACTTTGGTGGCTTTGATTACAGTGAATACCTGCACACACAGGAAATCCACTGGTTTTTCAAAGGCGATGGGGCAGCCTCGTTACAGAAGCAGGATGCTTCACTATGGAACCGCTACACTTTGTTCAGGTGGAATGACCAGCTTAGGGAGCAGCTAGGACAGAGAATGGAACTGGCATTTACATCGCTTCATCACGCAGGATATATGAAAGGACTGGTACTTGGGGTAACAGATGAGTTGGACCCAGCAACCTATAACGAGTTTACGCAGCTTGGTTTAACGCATATTTTAGCAATATCGGGCATGCATGTGGCGGTATATGCAGCTACACTATTATATCTACTCAGGCTGTTACGAGTTAGCCGCGAGACATCTCTTACGGTCGTGATGATACTCATTCCGGCTTATGTCCTGCTGACTGGTACTTCTGCCTCTGTTGTGAGGGCAGGAATTATGGCGATGATCGGCTTGTTTGCAGCCCGACGAGGGTTGCTCAAAGACGGACTTAATATTCTAAGTATATCCGCGCTGCTCATGCTGATTTGGAATCCATATTATCTACTTAGCGTCAGCTTTCAGCTTTCCTTTTTGGTGACAGGTGGGTTGCTCATTTATATGCCGCTTATGAAGCCGTTTTTCGCCAAATGGCCTTTCCTGATCGGCGGTGAAGTTGCGATTACAATTACGGCACAGCTTGTTTCGTTTCCAATGACGGTATTCTACTTTAATCAATTTTCGCTGCTATCATTTGCGGCCAATTTTGTGCTTGTACCTCTTATTACATATATCGTGCTTCCATTGGGTACGGTGGCGATGGGAGTTGCCTTTTTGTGGGGGGATGGGGCTCGCATTTTTGCTTGGCCGGCAGAGCAATTGAACGATTTGACCTTTTTACTAGTAAAATGGCTGAATGTGGATGATGCTTATGTGAGTATTTGGCCGTCTTCCTCCATTCTGTGGGTCATAGCGTATTACGTAGCTTTGTACAGTGTTTTGTACTGGCTCACAACATGGCTGACATCCCGCAGAAAAACGAACGACATTACCGTCTTGGACTCTACTCCCAATTCATCAACTATCTATACAGGATTAGCAGCTTCTTCAGAGTGGGCGGCTATATTGCATACGGCTCTTGAACCTGAGGGAGCAGGGAGATTTGCGCGTCGACAGTGGAATGGTTATCGTCATCTGGCACTGGCTCTAAGTGTTATTGCTTGGCTTGGAATATTGTATACAGGTTACCAATCTCCTGGTGAGGGGAATACGGGAATTGTTCAATATCTGGATGTGGGCCAAGGTGACAGCATTTTAATCACAACGCCGGGCGGGAAACATATCTTGGTTGATGGCGGGGGAACAATGGACTTTGCAACAGGGAAAAATGCTTGGCGCAAGCGTGCAGATCCCTACGAGGTAGGTAAAGATACGCTTGTACCCTTACTAAAGCAACGAGGTGTGCATCGACTAGATGCTGTCATTTTAACACACGGAGATCATGATCATGCCGGAGGATTACAAGCTGTGCTTGACCAGATTCCCGTATCTACCTTGTTTTTTAATGGTACCCTGACAGATAAAGCTCCATTCCGTAAGCTGTTGAACACGGCTTTAGATAAGCAGATCAAGCTGTACGGGGCACATCATAGCATGGAATGGGAACCAGACCAGGCTACGAAAATCCGCTTTCTCTATCCGTTTACGCTACCGGATAACGAATCTGAACAGCTGCCTGTTATGAAGGAACAAAATCATTACTCTGTTGCCATGATATTGGAGATGGAGGGAGCCTCCTTTTTGTTCACAGGAGATATGGATGATGCAGCAGAGTCATTGTTGCTTGCTGAATTAACCCCTTCTTCATTCCGTTTGAAAGATGAGGGAGCAACGGGAGGGGCAAGGAATGCTATAGATGTCATGAAAATAGCACATCACGGCAGCAAGTATTCTACCTCGGAAGAGTGGTTATCCTACTGGCGACCGAGAGTATCTGTCATTTCGGTCGGTGCGACCAATACTTACGGACATCCGAATGAAGCGGTATTGGAACGTTTGTCAGCAGTTGATTCTGCTATATATCGAACCGATACGATGGGAGAGATACAGATTCGAGCACAGCAAGGAAAACTGAGTGTGCGGTACCAACGCAAACAGTACAAAACAGATACGAATACAACAACACACTAAAACGGGTGCTCACTCTTAGGAGTGTGTTGTTTGCTTTGAATCCAATCTACATGGACAGTAGCTGTAAGCTTTGATAGAATCAAATGAGTTATGAAAATGAGAATCATTATTAATAGGGGAAATATTGTGAGTTATTTTAAATTTAGAGCTTCAGCTTGTTTGTTCATCATTTCGTTAATGCTGGTATTGAGCGCAATGCTACAAGTGGGGGTGAGACTGCAACGGAAAGCGGTCAATCGGCTGCTGCCAAGACCACATCAACTGGAGATGAAGCTGCCACGCGTACATATGAAAGTGATAAAGGTACAATTACTCTTCTTATTTAATGTTGGGTATTAGAGGTGATGGAGCAGCCAAGGAAAAGATATTTTATCTAAAAGCGTGTGAAGAACCTTTCTGCCGTTAAATCAGGTAAAGTATATCAATACTCAATCGAAGATTTTTATTTTCAAGATCCGATTGCTCTGACTTATCAATTAGAATGCATATCGGATTTTTTGATTTCCAAGAAGTAACAATATGATCTTGCAGCTCGATAGGCTAGCATTTAGATGTAGTAGGAGCTAAGGGAAGGTGACTACCTTCCCTTTTTCTGTTATTCTAAGGGAGGATACGCTGGGGATTCTGGGCTTTTTGGTATAATTTTTTTTGTTGAAAAAATAAAATTAGTGTCAGACGTCTATCCTGCAACAATTTGTAAAAGGGATACGTCTGTAATATTGCAGGGAGAGGGGGATCCTTTGTGGTAGAGCAGGGACTCATTCGAGCCGCTCAATCGGGCGATCGCGACGCTCTCATTACCCTATTAAGAGAGATAGAACAGCATGTGTACCGTACGGCATATTACATTCTAAACAATGAGCAGGACGCCATGGATGCTTCACAAGAAGCCCTCATACGGATCTATTCCAAAATTAACTCTTATGAGGAAAAAGCGCAGTTTAAAACCTGGGTCCAACGCATTGTAACGAATATATGCATCGACAAATTCAGAAGAACGAAGCCCTCGGTTTCCATTGACGAGCACGACATGATATTCAACGATCCCCAAAATGTGGAGGTCGAGGTGTTGACCTCTTACATGGCACAGGATGTTCGTGAGGCTATACAACAGCTTCCGGAGCACCACCGGACGGTAATTGTCTTAAGATATTTGCAGGATTTCTCCTATAACGAGATTGCAGATTCTCTGGATTTGCCGCTAAATACGGTCAAGTCATACTTATATCGTGCAAGACAGCAATTGCAAGGGCTACTTCAGGAATATCAGAAAGGTGGTGTATCAGGATGAAGTGTGGGGAAGAGGTGATGGATTGGATGCAGCGTTATGTGGATCATGAGCTGGGCGAAGAAGAGACGTCCCAATTAATGAACCATATTGCGACTTGCCCGGACTGTGCGGAAAAATTTCTTATTCTTCAGACACTCTCTCGCGAGCTGGAGGAATTGCCTGCGGTTTCCCCGGCGTTCAGCCTGGTGGATTCCATCCTGCCTCAGCTTGATGCCATTGACCGCGCACGTGAAGAGCAGGGAAGTGCGCTTCAGGAAATGCAGCCTGTGGCTGTAGAGCCTGGACCAGTGCCTAGACAACGTACCCAGCCTATACCTTGGTGGAATCGAATGGCTGGGCGCGCTGCTATAGGCGTGGCTGCCGCTGCTGTTGTACTGGGGATTGTAGTATTTAACTTCGAGCCTAAAACAGTACAAGATGCGGAAGGCATACTTACTACCCAGTCGCCCGAAGTGACGAATCCGCAGAATCAGACGGAAACTCTTCCAGGTACAGCCAATGGCAGTGGAGGACATGATACAGCCATTGGTTCGGATTCTACAAAGCAGCCGTCAGAGCAGGGGCAAGAAACGGATGCATCTCAGCCACCTGCGGATAAAGATCCTGGCCTGAGCAAACAAGGTGCAACTAATGCAGACGATGAAAAGAACTCTTCCAAACGGGATGCTGGGGAACGTGACGATCAGCGAGCTGGGGAGGAAGATTCGACGAAGTCTGCACAAGCCGAACATTCTTCTCGTCAGGATGAAGGGCATGGACAGCTACGTACGGATCGTCAGGTGACAAAGGAAAATCCGTCTGCTGGAGATGCTCCTAAATCTGAGGACAAACAGCTAAGTCAGGAAAAATCTGATCAATCCACGATTGCTCCTGATGAACAGTTGGAACCGAAAATGGAAAAAGCACCCCTAGCGGGTACTGCTCAGGACGATAATAATGGTAACACAAGTACGAATGATTCATCTTCGTCGCTTAGTCAGGATTTGAAGGTACAGGATCGAATTGCGTCAAATGAAGCGTCGAAAGAAGCGACTTCCAGAAGCATCACCAAGGATTCGGGCAATGCCTTGGGAACGGATAGCAGCAATGCAGCTTCTAATGATCAGCAATCATCCGTGTCACAAGACCCGGTTCGTAAAGAAGGCTTTGTATCTAATTCACTGGTCTCTCCGGACAACAATAATGCCTCCAACTATAGTGCCCAATCTGTCTCTACAGATCAGCTCAACTCGCCTGATGGTAGCTATGCGGTGGCTATTGAGGGCAAAAAGCTGAAAGTGTATAAGCTTTCCGATAACGGTGTAGACCGAACAACACTGGAAGTCCGTACTCTAAAAGGTGCCTGGGTCAAAGGAAGCTGGTCGGAAGACAGCCAGACCTTTATGTATGAGACGGAGCAGGATGGGACTGCAAGTAAATATACGTACACCGTTCCGCGCAGCACTGGAAAATAGTTTCCCGAAGTTGACACACTTTTAAAAACAGGGAATAAACTATATGAACCGACGTCGTATCCCGACGGCCGAAAGTTTCTAGAGCTTTCTGCTGCCGTGTTGATATAGATGGTGGTGAAGGGATCCTGCCTATAGGTAGGGTCCCTTCGTTTGTGTCATGACTTGCCTTCCGCTCGGATGTCAGGTACGATCAGTGGGTGGGGGGAACGGAAAATGGATGTAAAAACAGCCTCTAAGGCTATTCGCAAAGGCGACATTTCGCCAGTGTATTTGCTATACGGTAGTGAAAAATACCAAATGAAGCAGTTTGTTGAGATGCTTAAAGAGAAAGTGGTGGAAGAGGAGCATCGTGACTTCGCCATCATTCCTTATGATTTAACCGAAACGCCAATTGAGGTGGTTGTGGAGGAGGCGGAAACAGCGCCTTTTCTGGTACCAAAGAAGCTGATTATTGTACGGGATACCAGTGTATTTGCAGCAGGCAAAGATAGCGGTAAGATAGAGCACCGGCTTGAGACGCTGTTGACTTATATGGATAACCCGACTGACTATAGCGTCATCGTTTTTACGGTTCAGGCTGAAAAGTTGGATGAACGGAAAAAGATTGTCAAAAAGCTAAAAAGTGATGCTTCGGTTATTGCCTTTGCTCCAATGGGTGGAGATGATCTTGTGGCTTGGATCCATAAGCGTGCAGGAGAAAGAGAAGTGCAATTGGCTGCAGGAGCTGCTGAAAGCCTCATTCAATTCACAGGTACTGGGCTGCAATCCTTGGCTGCCGAGATAGACAAGCTGTGTTTATACGCAGGAGCACAGGGAACGATTTCATCCGCTGATATTGAATCCCTGGTGCCTCGTAACACAGAGCAAAACGTATTTGCGATGGTTGAGGATCTGGCTAATTTGCGGCTGGATAAGGCGCTCAGTATTTTTTATGAGTTGCTTAAGCAAAAAGAGGAACCGATCAAGATTGCCGCTTTGATCACGCGACAGTTCCGTATTATGTTGCAGGTCAAAGAACTGGCAGGTCAAAGCTATTCCCAGCAACAAATTGCGAGTCAGCTTAGTTTGCATCCTTATGGGGTGAAAGTTGCGGGGGACCAAGCGCGGAGGTTCCGCCCTGAGCAGCTACGTCAGCTTCTCTACGAATTGGGCGAGCTGGATTATCATATGAAAACAGGTGTCGTTGACAAGGTACTGGGACTGGAGCTATTTTTGATGAAAATGGGTGCGGGGGCTTCGATCTAATTCCACTCATGTGCTGCTAATAGAGTCAGCTTATGTAGCGCAGAATGCTGATGCTGTAAACGAATAAAAGTTATAAACTAAAAAAACCTGATCAGCCAAGGCTGGTCAGGTTTTTTTCATTAACGTATGAAAGTAGCTCTTGCTTACGCTTGAGCTGTAAGAGCGTTAAGTTTTTTCGCCAAGCGAGATTTCTTGCGAGCAGCTGCATTTTTGTGGATCAGACCTTTAGTTACAGCCTTGTCCAGCTTTTGGGAAGCTACTTTGAAAGCAGCAGCAGCAGTTTCAGCTTCGTTACCTACCAACGCTGTATCGGCAGCTTTTACTGCTGTACGAAGCGCGGATTTTTGGGAAGCGTTCAACGCACGGCGTTTGTCGCTAGTTTTAACGCGTTTGATAGCGGATTTGATGTTTGGCATTACATTCACCTCCTGTAAAGGCATTACTTATGAACACAAACGTTTCACAACTTAAAATATTTTAGCATGCCACACCTCAAATTGCAATAAGAAAACATTCTGAGGCGATGCGAATTACAGGATGAAAATGGATGTGCATAAACCTGTTGGGTGTCTCGCACACTATAGTCAAAGATGGCATCCAAGGAGGATCAAAAGATGGATCTGGATTTACAGAAGTACGCGGTACGCACGGATTTGGCATTAGAGGCAAGAGAATTGGCCGAACGGGATCAGCCTGTACCTCTGGCGGGCATCAGTGAGAACGTGGAGGAAGATGACGGAATCAAAATCACACGGCTGGATGTACTGAATGAAGAAGGAGCCAACCGTATTGGGCGGGTACAAGGGCATTACGTCACACTGGAAGTACCCGGCTTGCGTGAAGGCGATACGGGGCTCCAGCAACGTGTAGCTATTGCATTTGCAAAAGAAATGGAGCATTTTATACAAAAAATAGGGATTTCTAATACGGCAAAGGTACTGGTGGTAGGTCTGGGCAACTGGAACGTCACTCCCGATTCACTGGGTCCGCTTGTCGTTGAGAATTTGATGGTGACTCGTCAATTTTTTGAACTGACACCTGATCAAATCAACCCGGGCTATCGGGATGTGAGCGCAATTGCGCCGGGCGTCCTGGGTATTACGGGGATTGAGTCCAGTGAAATCGTTCAAGGCATCGTGGATCGCACAAAGCCAGAACTGATTATTGCCATTGACGCACTGGCGTCACGTTCACTGGAGCGTGTCAATACGACCATTCAGGTGGCCGATATCGGGATACATCCGGGTTCAGGTATTGGCAACAAGCGGCGCGGTATCACCAAGGATATTATGGGTGTTCCGTGTATCGCTATCGGCGTTCCAACGGTATGCTACGCTTCGACCATTGTCAATAACGTAATTGAACTGATGAAAACACATTTTACCAAAGAAAAGGCTTCTACAAAAGCAATCCTGGGGATGCTGGACGATATTTCAGAACCTGAGAGACTTGGGCTGGTGAGAGAGGTACTGCAACCGCTGGGACATGATCTGATTGTGACTCCTAAAGAAATTGATGAATTTATTGAAGATATCGCGAACATCATTGCTACTGGATTGAACGCTGCTCTGCACGAAGCTGTGGATCCTGGCAATGTCGCCGCATATACGCATTAATCAAGGGTTGATAAAATCGTATTTCCCACAAAAGTCTCTATTTAACAGGAATCTAATCTCTTTCAAAAAGGGAGGTGATATACCTGTGGTAGAGATTTTTTGTGTTCTAGTAATTGTTCTCCGTTCATAGAGTTGAAATATAAGAGATTTCCGCAGCAGATAGGAACCCTATGTTCCAAGTATAAAGCGGGTTTCGACGGGACGAAGGAGGACAAGGCTCACATGAAAAAAATTCAGACCTGGAACGTCGGAAGATGGAGAAGAAAAGGGATCGAAATTTTGGCGATGGGACATACGCTTGTGCTGCTGATCATGGGCTCGGCGCTTTTATTTGTCATTTTGGGGCTAGGGGGATTGGCAGAAAATCGTCTACAAACATCTCCTGTTTCTTCGATGAAAGGATTGGCAGGCTCGGTGTCCAGCGGTTTTTTTGCGGATATGCTAGGTATGGAAGTACCTCATTTGGCACAAAAGAAGCAGCAATCTTCGTTGTCGGGTGAACAATGGTCGCCTTTTGTTTTTCAGATGCTTACAGGCATTAATCCGCAGGATCCCAAAAGTCTCATTTCTCGTGAGATTCCTGGCATGTCTGCAGGAGCACCTGTCTTGCTGCGCAAGGGTTCGGGGAACATCAAGGTAGAGGGTCCTACGGATTATCAGCCCGATCAGGGAACGACGGATGCTCCTGGTGGCTCAGATGCATCTGAGAACCCACCGACTAACACGCCGAATATTCCGACAACGCCGGAAACAGATCCGGTACGTGAGGATCATCCAGGTGATACGGCCAAAGGGGACAAGCGCATATTAATCTACCATTCTCATCCCAGAGAAGCATATAACCCACTACTCAGCAAAACTAGTTCCAATCCCAATTCAGGTTCTAAATCAGCGAATGTGTCAAGGGTAGGGGACTTTGTAAAGAAGAGGCTGGAAAAGCAAGGGATATCCACACTGCATATAAACAAGGATTATGCTACTACAGTTCAAAATTACAATTGGAACTATTCCTATAAATATTCACGCGAAACGGTTAAGGAAGCTTTAGCTGGAAATAAAGGTTTAACTTATTTGCTTGATATCCATCGGGATTCACAACGTCATGGAAAAACAACAGCAACCATTAATGGACTTTCTTATGCCAAGGTGTATTTTATTATCGGACATGACAACAAAAATTGGCGCGAAAATGAAGCTTTTGCTGCTCGTATTCATGAAAAGCTGGAAAAATCGTATCATGGCGTATCACGTGGTGTATGGGGGAAAGATGGTGGCAAAGGCAACAACGGTGAATACAATCAAAGCTTGTCTTCGCATAGCATTTTAATTGAAATCGGGGGTATTGATAACACCGAGGAGGAGTTGAAACGGACCTCGGACGTTTTGGCGGACATGATCGGTGAAGTGTATTGGGAAGATCAGAAAGCTCAGAAAGCGGGCACTAATGTATCGGATACAAAAAAGAGCAACAGCGATAATTAAATGAGGTAGCAGTAAGGGGGGGAAGGTAATGTCTGGACATTTTCGTAAGAAAGCACTTGGATTTGTACTGCTTATGGGGGCAGGTATTCTTCTTGGTATGCAACTGGCAGGATCTGGTCTGCGTTCAGTGTATGGGCCGGAATGGAACGGAGGGAATACGATTCAATCGGTAAATCAACAGAAAGTTGGATATGAACAGACGATTATTGAGGACACACCCGCAGCTAACACTCGTGCATATAGCGGTACGTATAGCACAAGTGGAGAAGTTAAGGTTGAGCCGAAAACGGAAGCGGGTATAAATGAAGCTGGTGGAAGGGAAGAAAATGAGGAACAGACGCAGCTCGGAGCATCCAGATGGTATTCGACGACTGCGCAACATGTCAATACTCAGGGTCTGGAGACACCGCGTGAACTGCTAGCCGTCAAGGGACAGCAAGCCTCGGTGGATACTATGGCGGACAAAACAGCTGGGTTGCTTCAAAACCTGTCGAGACAGGGCATTCGATGGGTCGTATCTGTATTTGATGGAGTAACAGAATAGAAATATTGCTGACCCCCCTTACAACTGCTATAATAAGCTGATTGACACTAGGCATTGTGTGGGGGTAAGGCATGACTGACATTTTGGCAAGACAACGTAAAATTCGGAACTTTAGTATCATTGCACATATAGACCATGGTAAATCCACGCTGGCTGACCGGATTCTAGAATATACCGGTGCACTCACTTCCCGTGAAATGCAGGAGCAAGTGCTTGACCAGATGGAGCTGGAACGGGAGCGCGGAATTACGATCAAGCTCCAGGCAGTGCGACTCACTTATAAGGCCGATGACGGCGAAGAGTACATTTTGAATTTGATTGATACACCGGGACACGTCGATTTTACGTATGAGGTATCCCGTAGTTTGGCAGCCTGTGAAGGTGCTTTGCTGGTAGTAGACGCCGCGCAGGGAATCGAGGCACAGACGTTGGCTAACGTATATTTGGCGTTGGACAACAATCTGGAGATTTTGCCTGTGCTTAACAAGATTGATTTGCCAAGTGCTGATCCTGAGCGGGTAAAGCAGGAAATCGAGGATGTTATCGGCTTGGATACGAGCGAGACCGTACATGCCTCAGCCAAAGCTGGAATCGGCATCAAAGAAATTTTGGAACAGGTGGTCAGAAGTGTGCCTGCTCCGCAAGGTAATCCGGATAATCCGCTCAAGGCACTCATTTTCGATTCGCACTATGATCCTTATAAAGGCGTTATCGTATATGTTCGCGTTGTGGATGGTAGTATCCGAGCCGGTTCGAAAATTAAAATGATGGCGACTGACAAAACGTTTGAGGTTATTGAAGTTGGTGCTTTTATGCCGCGTATGAACATCGTGGACGAGCTGAACATCGGTGATGTTGGCTTTATCGTTGCCGGTATCAAGCATGTGGGTGATACGCGTGTCGGGGATACAGTGACAGATGCAAAAAATCCAACATTAGAACCGATGCCAGGTTATCGGAAAATTAATCCGATGGTATATTGTGGCTTGTATCCAATCGAAACATCGGAGTATAACGATCTACGTGAGGCGCTTGAAAAGCTACAACTGAACGATGCTTCGCTCAGTTTTGAGCCGGAAACATCAAGCGCGTTGGGTTTTGGCTTCCGTTGCGGCTTCCTTGGTCTGCTTCATATGGACGTTATCCAGGAACGGATTGAACGTGAATTTAACATTCCGCTGATTACAACGGCACCAAGTGTTATTTACCGCATAAAGTTGACGAATGGGGAAACGATCCAGATCGACAATCCATCGAATTATCCGGAAATCGGACGGATTGAACATGTGGAAGAGCCCTATGTAAAAGCAGGCATTATCGTCCCTAATGATTACGTGGGTACGGTGATGGAGCTTTGTCAAACCAAACGTGGTGAGTATGTAAATATGGAATACCTGGATACGACACGGGTAACCATTACGTATCAAATTCCACTGTCTGAAATCGTATATGATTTCTTCGATCAGCTTAAATCAAGTACCAAAGGCTATGCTTCCTTTGATTATGAGATTTCAGGCTATCGCCAGTCCAACCTGGTGAAAATGGATATTTTGTTGAATGGCGAGCAGGTCGATGCACTGTCGTTCATCGTGCATAGAGATCGGGCTTATCATCGCGGACGTATTATCTGTGAGAAGCTGCGCGAGCTAATTCCGCGTCAAATGTTTGAGGTGCCGATCCAGGCATCTGTAGGAACAAAGGTTGTGGCGCGTGAAACCGTTAAGGCGATGCGTAAAAACGTCTTGGCCAAATGTTATGGCGGCGATATTTCTCGTAAACGGAAGCTGCTTGAAAAGCAAAAAGAGGGCAAAAAGCGTATGAAGCAGGTCGGTAACGTAGAAGTACCTCAGGAAGCATTTATGGCAGTACTGAAAATAGATGAGTAAAGTTGTTTGAAGTATTCGTCCATTCTTTCATGGGGCATTTGCCGTGCATGGAGAATGGACGTTATTTATTTGAGCAAGCTATCCAGAGATGGAGTGTTTGTTATCTCAGTTGCAAAAATAGTATAACAACAGTATCTTTAGCGTATTTCTATAGATGCTTTACTCTTACTGCAACACCTACATTACAAAAAAATGATCGATGGTGGTAGGCAGCAGCGGAGTGGTCCATTTGAATCTGGAGTAACAGCGATCAGAAGATCAAATGGAACACGAAGCGGTTGTCGAGACCTCGGCGCATTTTTTCACTATTCCCTGAATTGACAAGGAGGATCGGTATGACCGCATCCATACAAAAACATGAACATTCATCCGCGCCTCAAGCGGTTTACCTGCATATACCTTTTTGCACGAATAAATGCTTTTACTGTGATTTCAACTCTTATGTGCTCAAGGATCAACCTGTTATGGAATATCTGTATGCACTGGAACGGGAGATGGAACATACAGTTAAGCTTCACCCACCAGGAGAGATTAAAACTATTTTTGTCGGGGGTGGAACACCAACTACCCTAAATCCGAAAGAAATGGAATATTTCCTGAAGAGCGTCCGAACCTACTTCCCGCATTGGGCGGAAGATATTGAGTTCTCCATGGAAGCTAATCCAGGTACCACTGATTTTGAAAAACTCTCTGTGATGAAAGAAGGCGGCGTCAATCGACTCAGCTTTGGCGTACAGGCTTTTCAGAATGAGCTACTCACAGGCATAGGTCGTATTCACAGTACAGATGACGTATATCGTAGTTTGGAAAACGCACGTAAGGTTGGCTTGGACAACCTGTCGATTGACCTGATGTTCGGTTTGCCGAATCAAACAGTGGAGATGCTGCATGAAAGCGTCAGTAGAGCGCTAGAGTTGGAGCTTCCTCATTACTCTATCTACAGTTTGAAGGTTGAAGAAAACACGCTCTTCCACACGCTGTACCAGAAAAATCAGCTACCGCTTCCACATGAGGATGACGAACTGGAAATGTACTTACTCCTCATGCGTCGCATGAAAGAAGCGGGCTATGAACAGTATGAGATTAGTAATTTCGCAAAACCAGGCTTGGGGAGCAAGCACAACATGACCTATTGGCGAAATGAGGACTATTACGGTCTCGGAGCTGGGGCACATGGATATGTTGGCAGAGAGCGCCATATGAACATTAAGGGCATTAACCCTTATGTGGAGGCTAGTCGTAATGGTTTGCCGCGTCTAGATAGCTTTGAGGTGCCAGCGGCGGAAGCCATGGAGGATTTTCTTATGGTCGGTTTGAGAATGCTAGAGGGCGTTTCCAAGTCTCGCTTTGAAGCTCAATTCGGTCAGGCGTTGGAGGATACGTTTACTGCTCCTCTTGGAAAAATGCTCAATGCGGGGTTAATCGAATCGATTGAGGACGGTTATCGTTTGAGTGAACGTGGCATTTTATTCGGAAATGATGTATTTGCAGAGTTTATTGGTTCAATCACGGTAAATTCATAAGTCGTAGCTTCAATACAGCGCGTTTCAACTTCGTAAGCTGGGACCATCATTTTATTACACCATTCTGTCACAGCAGGGTAAATGGAGTATTGCGATTCTATGCGTGATGTTGTATATTTATTCATTATATGCGGCAAGCGGTAGGAGGAGAGCAAGATGGCTTCAGTGTGTAAAGATGTATTGTGCAGAAGTGCGGTTCCTGAGGATGTGGAGCCTTTATATCAAATGATTAGCGGCTATGCAGAGCGGGGGATTATGCTGCCACGTTCGAGGGAAGTGCTAACGCGCCAACTGGAGCTGTTTATTGTTGCAGAGGTGGACGGCGAAGTTGTTGGTTGTGGTTCTTTATGCAAATTGGGCGCTGACCTGGTAGAGATTCGCTCCCTTGGCATCTCTGAGGGACACAAAGGTATGGGTATTGGCTCTAAGCTCGTGGAGGGCCTTATGATAGAAGCACGGCGGCAACGTATTCCTAAAATTATGGCATTGACCTACGAGGTCTCCTTTTTTATAAAAAACGGTTTTGATGTAGTAAGCAAAGAGATTTTCCCTGAAAAGGTATGGACCGACTGCATTCACTGTAGTAAACAAAACAATTGTGATGAAATCGCAGTGTTGAAAGTACTGAACTGACCTGTCAATAATGAGGTCAGTTCTTTTTTCATCAGGACCTAATCATGCGTATATTATACAGCCTACATTGTTTAATGCGGGTTTATTTCTCATATGTTTTGAGCAACCACCAAATGAATTGATGATGAGGCTCCAGCTCGGAAGGTATTCCATTCAGGCTTCTTATGGGATGGTCCTTATGATAATCAGTATCATTATAAAAATATGCAGTGCCGTCTAATGGAACTCGGTGTTTATATTTATACAAGGCGACAACATATCTTTCAGACTCTCCGCTTCTGCTTGGACTATGTGTATATCCTTCCCAATCGGCTAGTGTTAAATCATCGTAATGTTGTATTGCCGATATACTGTATTTTATTTGCTTGGGAATACTTGGACTGAATTCTTGAGGGTAAAACAAAATGGTATTCCATATGCTTAAAAGTATTGTAGGAACCAAGAGTAAGGCACAACATAGGGGGCTTAATTTACGAATTAAATGGATGACTGAAATAATAAGGGCTGCATTCAGGATGAAAACCAATGGCAAAGCAACTATTCTTCCTAGTCCTGTATACGGAAACAACTCGATTAAAATCTGAAACATACAAATTGTAGGTAAAAGTGCGATCGATGCGTATAAAAGGTTGCGGCGATTAGTTCTCAAATTTAATTCCTCCTCAAGGACAAAGAAGTTATAATGGTATGGAGACATAGTCTCGAATTTTTCTATTTTCTGTGTCACTATACATAAATACGGTTTTTATACGCTGGATATTGAGGTTTTTCGTGAAAAAGTGTAAACGTTCTGGATTCATTTCAGTAAACTAAACTGTTGTGATAAATCTTGTTTATTGAAAATACTGATCTGACTTGACAATGATCAGGTCGGTTTGGTATTTTTGTATTATCGGTTAGCACTCAACGCGAACGAGTGCTAATGATTCCATTTAACAATCATGCTATTATGGATAAACAACAAGGGGGGATTCGCTTGTTAACCGAACGTCAGAGACTCATTCTGAATGCGATTATTGATGACTACATTCGTTCGGCTGAGCCAGTGGGTTCCCGCAGCATATCCAAAAGGCAGGATGTCGGATTCAGCCCGGCCACGATCCGTAATGAAATGTCGGATTTGGAGGAACAGGGCTATCTGGAGCAACCCCATACTTCTGCGGGACGCATCCCGTCTCATAAAGGCTATCGTTATTATGTGGACCATCTGGTACCACTGAATACACTGAAGCCTATGGAAATGCGGGAACTGAAAGCCTTTTATGCCGAAAAGCTGAATGTAATGGAGCAAGTGATCCAGCATGCGTCAGGCATTTTGTCCCATATGACCAATTATACTTCCATCCTGCTTGGGCCGGAGGTTTTTCATACTTCATTGCGTCATTTTCAGCTGCTGCCGCTCAACGAAACGACGGCTGTGGCGATAATCGTGACCAATACCGGTCAGGTGGAGAACAAAACGGTAGATATTCCACCGGGAATTTCGATTTCCGAGATGGAGAAGGTTGTGAATTTACTGAACAGCAAGCTGGTCGGTGTGCCGATTTATCAGCTTAAATCACGCCTTTACACCGCACTTGGTCAGGAGATGGAGAAGCATGTGTCTCATTTTGAGGACGCTATGAAGGTGCTGGATAAAGCACTGGATAATGAATCGGATCAGCGCTTGTATTTGAGCGGTGCGACAAACATGCTTAATCAACCTGAATTTAAAGATGTAGAAAAGGTTAAACATATTCTCGATCTGCTGGAGGAAACACCAACGCTGCTTAAACTAATGACACCTGTTGTCGGGGCACCTGAAATTCAAGTCCGCATCGGCACTGAAAATGATCATGAGGCGTTTGCCAATTGCAGCCTGATTACTGCTACGTATGCAGTAGACGGAGAAGCGTTGGGCACTATAGGCATACTGGGTCCGACACGGATGGAATATGCGAGAGTTATTAATATTTTGGGTATCCTGTCTAAGGATTTGACCGCAATGCTAACGCAGCGGTTTAAATAGAACAAAGCCGCATAGGTTGCGGTACTACATGTTCCGCGTCTGGATACGGTTCGTATCCTGCGCGGGTGCATTGTTGCGTGTTTTTGTAAAGGTAGTTATGACTTGAAGGAGGTGAAACATTTTGAAGGAAGAACAAGCGTTCCAAGAAGAAAAAAAAACAAAATGTAAGCACAGAGGAAGCCGCCGAAGCGAGCCAGCAGGAAGAGCCGGTTAATGAAGCGGCGGCACTGGAAGACCAAGAAAGCGAAACAGAGCTGAATAAGCTTCGCGCTCAGGCGGAAGAGCATCAGCAACGGTTTTTACGCGCTCAGGCGGATTTTGATAATTTTCGCCGTCGTACGCTGAAAGAAAAAGAAGACCTTGCCAAATATGCATCTATGAAGCTGGTTACCGAGTTGGTGCCTGTTTTGGATAACTTCGAGCGTGCGCTGGCAACGGCACCGCAAGGAGCGGAGTCTGAGTCATTCAGCAAAGGCGTGGAAATGATTTTCCGCCAGTTTGAGAGTGTGCTCCAGGCAGAAGGAGTAACGGCCATGAATTCGGTGGGACAACCGTTTAATCCTGACTTCCATCAGGCTATTATGCAGGTGGAGAGCGAAGAGCATGAGGAAGGCATTGTTGTTGAAGAGGTACAAAAAGGGTACATGCTGAAGGACAAGGTGCTTCGTCCAGCGATGGTAAAAGTGAGCATGTAGCTTTTTCAATATACATGAGGATTTTGCAAAAATCCCATAAGCGACTTTCAATGAACAATATTGCACTTTGGAGCGACTGGAATCGAATTTTGCAAAATTATGACATTAGAAATACATCATTTTGATTCAACCATTCTGGCCTGCGGGCCTCGTATATACAGAAGGAGGAATTGTCCGATGAGCAAAGTAATCGGTATTGACTTAGGTACAACCAACTCTTGTGTGGCTGTTATGGAGGGCGGCGAAGCAGTCGTTATTCCAAATCCGGAAGGCGCACGCACAACCCCTTCCGTTGTTGGTTTCAAAAAAGATGGAGAACGTACTGTAGGGGAAACAGCAAAACGCCAAGCAATTACAAACCCGGATCGTACAATCATGTCCATCAAGCGTCACATGGGTACAAATCATAAAGAAAGCATCGACGGCAAAGAATATTCCGCACAGGAAATTTCCGCTATGATTTTGCAAAAGCTGAAATCCGATGCTGAAGCTTACCTGGGACAAACCGTTTCTCAAGCTGTTATCACTGTTCCAGCTTACTTCAATGACGGTCAACGTCAAGCAACCAAGGATGCAGGTAAAATTGCCGGTCTGGAAGTTCTGCGGATTGTCAATGAGCCGACAGCAGCTGCATTGGCATATGGTATGGAAAAATCCGAAGACCAAACGATCCTGGTATATGACCTGGGTGGCGGTACATTCGACGTATCCATTCTGGAACTGGGCGACGGTTTCTTCGAAGTTAAAGCAACAAGCGGCGATAACAAGCTGGGTGGCGATGACTTTGACCAAGTGATTATTGATTACCTCGTAAATGAGTTCAAAAAAGATCAAGGCATTGACCTGAGCAAAGATAAAGCTGCTGTACAACGTCTGAAAGACGCAGCGGAAAAAGCGAAAAAAGAACTGTCTGGCGTACTGACAACGACGATTTCTTTGCCGTTTATCACAGTAGCTGATGGCGTTCCACAGCATTTGGAGTTGAACCTGACTCGTGCGAAATTTGAAGAATTGTCTGAAGGTCTGGTAGAACGTACTTTGGGACCTACTCGTCAAGCGATGAAAGATGCAGGCATGAGTGCCAGCGACATCGACAAAATCGTTCTGGTCGGCGGTTCCACACGTATTCCGGCTGTACAAGAAGCAATCAAAAAGCTGACAGGTAAAGAGCCTCACAAAGGCGTAAACCCTGATGAAGTGGTAGCTTTGGGCGCGGCAGTTCAAGCGGGTGTACTGACTGGTGATGTGAAAGACGTCGTTCTTCTTGACGTAACTCCACTGTCCCTCGGTATTGAAACCGCAGGTGGCGTATTTACTAAAATGATTGATCGTAACACGACGATCCCTACGAGCAAATCGCAGGTATTCTCGACATATGCCGACAATCAGCCTAGCGTAGAAATTCACGTGCTGCAAGGTGAACGTGAAATGGCAGCAGGCAACAAAACACTGGGTCGCTTCCAATTGGGAGATATCCCTCCAGCACCACGTGGTGTACCGCAAATCGAAGTTACCTTTGATCTGGATGCGAACGGTATCGTGAACGTATCCGCTACAGATAAAGGCACAGGCAAAAGCCAAAAGATTACGATCACATCTTCCAGCGGCTTGAGCGACGAGGAAGTAGAACGTATGATGAAGGATGCCGAGTTGCATGCGGAAGAAGATAAAAAACGCAAAGATTTGGTAGAAGCGAAAAACGCTGCGGATCAACTGATCTACTCTGTAGACAAAACGATTAAAGATCTGGGCGAAAAAGCGGATGCAGGCGAAGTCGAAAAAGCAAATGCAGCAAAAGAAAATCTGCAAAAAACGCTGGAAACCGACAACCTGGAAGATATCAAAAAGGCTACTGAAGAACTGACTGAAATCGTTCAGCAATTGTCTGTAAAGCTGTATGAGCAAGCTGCTCAAGAAGCACAGGCTCAACAAGGCCAAGACGGCGCAGCAGACAGCAAAGGCCGTGACAATGTGGTTGACGCGGACTATGAAGTTGTTGACGAAGACCAGAAGAAAGACTAAGTTACGGATCGGGTAGTGGTAGCTTTACGGTACACCGATGCGTTATGATATACTGAATAGTAATTGCAGCGTAGCTGCCTTGATAAATAACAATTAGCCGAAGGGTAAGAGTTATTTCCAAGATAAATAAGCATATTACGGGTTGTACTGCCTTGAAATGATGGGAAGGTCAAAGCCGGGTCATCCCGTGCCTTTGGCTTTCCTTTTATATGTAGTGCAGACACGTTGTAGGCATGGGGGTGGAACATTGGCTGATAAGCGTGATTATTATGAGGTGCTGGGCGTCGCGAAGGGCGCTTCGGATGATGAAGTCAAAAAGGCTTACCGTAAGCTTGCGCGTCAGTATCATCCGGACGTGAACAAGGCTGCGGACGCGGAAACTAAATTTAAAGAAGTGAAAGAAGCTTACGATGTTCTCAGCGATGGTCAGAAGCGGGCAAGATATGACCAGTATGGTCATGTAGACCCGAACCAAGGCATGGGAGGCGGCTTTGGTGGTGGTGCCGACTTCGGTGGCGGGTTTGGCGATATTTTTGATATGTTCTTTGGTGGCGGCGGTAACGGCCGACGCGATCCGAATGCACCGCAGCGTGGGAACGATCTTCAATATACGATGACGATTGAATTCAAGGAAGCAGTGTTCGGTAAAGAAACCGACATTCATATTGAACGTACGGAAACATGTGATACGTGTCACGGTACGGGAGCCAAAGCGGGTACTCAACCACAAACCTGCTCCGTCTGCCACGGCAGCGGACAGGAAGAAGTGGTGCAGAATACACCGTTTGGTCGTATGGTTAATCGACGCGCCTGCTCTAATTGCGGCGGTTCCGGTAAAATCATTAAAGAAAAATGTACGACTTGTAGCGGTTCCGGTCGGGTACGCAAGCAACGTAAAATTCATATTCGCATTCCAGCGGGTGTGGATGACGGCGCACAGATGCGTATTAACGGTGAAGGCGAAGGTGGTGTCAACGGAGGACCGGCAGGTGACTTGTACGTCGTGTTCCGTGTGAAATCGCACGACTTCTTTGAGCGTGAGGGAGACGATATCTACTGCGAAATTCCGCTGACGTTCTCACAGGCAGCATTGGGAGATGAAGTCGAGATCCCGACGTTGACCGAGAAAGTGAAGTTGAAAGTTCCAGCAGGTACGCAAACAGGTACTTACTTCCGTCTTAAAGGAAAAGGTGTGCCAAAACTGCGTGGCGTTGGTCAGGGTGACCAGCATATTAAGGTAGTTGTGATAACGCCTAGCAAGCTGAGTGAGGAACAAAAGGATTTACTGCGTCAGTTCTCTTCGCTTAGCGGAGAACAGACGCATGAGAATGAGCAGTCTTTTTTTGACCGTGTGAAGCGCGCCTTCCGAGGCGACTAAGCCCAATTAGAAATCGCGGAGCTTCAACCATGAATCAAAGGAAACTATTCCGCAATTGCGGGGTAGTTCCTTTTTTTATATTCAGGTAAACACATACATAACCATTTTTGTATAGGCATGTTGAACTATCGAGACTTAATATCAAGTAGAAAGGGGTGAGTTCCATCGGAAATGTACAGCTCAAGCTGCGTCGGGGTAAACCACTATTAAAGCTCAGAGGCCTAATTACACTGCTAGTATGTCTAGTTATGGCACTTGTGCTTCTGCCTGTAACCCTGTTATTTGCGGAGAGAGTGGAGCAGGAAACTGAGAAGGGACTGGAAGAAAAGGCAATGTCCATCGCGCGTACACTCGCCCATACGCCGCTTATTGTCAAGCAATTGCAAGGGACAGGTTCGTCTCTTTCCATGCAGGAGTATGTAAAGAGGGTCTCAGTAGCAAATCACATCCAGTTCATCGTGGCTATGGATATGAAGGGAATTCGTAAAACGCACCCGGATGCTAGGATGATCGGCAAAGCCTTTGTCGGTGGAGACGAGTATACTGCACTTCATGGCCATGAGAGCGTGTCCGTTGCGAAGGGTACATTGGGCTTGTCCATGAGAGCCTTTTCCCCCGTGTTCAGTTCAACGGGGAAGCAGGTAGGGGCGATTGTTGTTGGTATATCCATGCAAGATGTACAGATGGCTCAGGAAGGCAACAACCGTCTTATTGCTATCGCCCTTGGCATCGGAATATTGATCGGCACTGGAGGTGCGGTAGTGCTGGCTCGTAAAATCAAAAATATGCTAGTCGGTCTGGAGCCGCCGGAAATCGCACGCTTGCTGGAGGAACGCAGTGCTATGTTGCAATCCATCAAGGAAGGAGTTATTGCGGTAGATGAATTCGGTCGCGTCATGCTGATGAATGCAGAAGCGATTCGTCTACTTAGACAAGCGGGGATTGAAGATTTCTCATTCTCCGGACAGGAAATTACCGTTTATCTATCCGCTTTTCGATTGCAAGAGGTCCTGGAAGCGAGTACTCCACAAATGGATGAGGAAATGGAGCTGGGTGGAATAACTTTGCTGACTACCAGTGTTCCGATACGGGTCAAAGGGGAAATTGTGGGGGCAATTGTAACCTTTCGAGATAAAACGGAAATGAACCAGCTGGCAGAACGTTTGACAGGAGTGTCCCTGTACACGGAAGCACTACGTGCGCAGGCTCATGAATTTATGAACAAGCTGCATGTCATTATGGGGATGGTGCACTTGCAAATGTATGATAAACTGGAGCATTACATTATGGATGCCGTCGAGCATCATCAAGTGGAAATTGGCTCTATCACCCGGCAGATTAGGGACCCGGTTATGGCAGGGTTTGTGTTGGGAAAATTAAGCCGGGCCAGAGAGGTAGCGGTAAGTTTTGAACTGACTCCAGGTAGTTACTTGCCCGAATCCAGTCAAACTCAAACGACGCATGAACTGATTACTATTCTTGGCAATCTGTTTGATAATGCGGTGGAGGCGATGGAATCTTTCGAGCACAAGCGAATTACCCTTTCACTTTATTATGAAGAAAGCCAGAAGAACGGTTATCTGACCTGTATCATGTGCGACAATGGTCCAGGTATACCGGAAGGGCTTGTGAAGGCTATATTTGAAAAAGGTTTTTCGACCAAGGGAGAGTCACGAGGGATGGGTCTTTATCTAGTGACGCAAAGCGTGAAAAGATTACAGGGAAGTATAAAGTTAATCCCAGCCGAGCAAGGGTGCTGTTTTCAGATTACGATTCCATACATTATAGCGGGGAATGATGAACATGATTAATGTCCTGATTGTAGAAGATGATCCGATGGTTGCGGAATTTAACCGCAAATATATGGAGCAGGTAGAAGGTTTCCGATGTGGGGGTTGGGCTTCTTCTGTGGAAGAGGCTAAGAAATATATAGCTGAACAAGCCATTGATCTGATATTGCTAGATGTGTATATGCAGGAAAACAATGGCCTCGATTTACTGTCATTCATACGGGAGACAGGTGTAAATATAGATGTCATTGTCATCTCGGCTGCAAGTGACATGAACAGTGTCAAAAAAGCAATGAACTTCGGCGCGGTGGATTACTTAATTAAGCCGTTCCACTTTAACCGTTTTTTGGAGGCCCTCACGGGGTACCGAGAGCACATTAGCATCGTGCGTGAGCGCAGTCTACTTTCTCAGGAGGAGTTGGACCGACTGATTTATCATAAAAGCTTGACTAAAGACTTGGCACGATTGCCCAAAGGCATAACTAAATCCACGCTGGCTATGATATGGAATTGTATCCAGCGGCACAATAATAAGGTACTATTTTCCACCGAGGATATTGCGGAGAGTGCAGGGATATCCAGGGTGTCTATGCGCAAGTACCTGGCTTTTATGACAGAGATTGAGGCTCTTTCCATGGAAACCATATACGGAACCATAGGACGCCCTGTTTACCAATACCGAATATTGCCACAGGCAGAAGACATCATGAATAGTTTTATTTAAGTCTTCTTTCCGATTACTTTAATTACAAAAGTGAATGATTAGTTTTAAAACCAAATAAAGCGTTTTCCAAGGTGTAGAATGGAAACATGATCATCATTCTTCACTTTATGGAGGGAGATTTATGGAAAATGCTACGAACCAGCCTGTCATTCAAAAGGGGCAAAGATGGAGCAAAAATTTTGTAGATGGCATGAGAATGCTGGGCAGGGTAAAGGTGGGGGTTATTCCTCTTCCGCTCTATGCCGTGATCGCGCTGATTGTTTATGCAGCTGCAATTACTGAAAGAATTCCGAACGATCTGTTAGGCGGGTTTGCCGTCATCATGATTTTAGGTATACTGCTCAGTGATCTAGGGGCCAAACTTCCGTTGCTTAAGCATATTGGCGGGCCGGCCATTTTATCTCTTATGGTTCCATCGTTAATGGTATTTTGGAATATGTTCAGTCCATCTGCGATGGGTGCTGTACACACGCTTATGAAAACCTCGAATTTTCTTTACTTCTACATCGCATGTCTAGTAACGGGTAGTATTCTTGGTATGGATCGGAAAATGCTGATGAACGGAATTGTCAGGATTTTCGCCCCCATTATTATAGGATCTATTGCAGCAGTTGCCGTGGGGATGATAGTGGGTATGGCTTTTGGCTATAGCGCCTATCATACATTTTTTTTCATCATCATTCCGATTATCTCCGGTGGGATTGGGGAAGGCATTTTACCGTTGTCCATTTCGTATGGATTGGTGCTGGGCAAGGATTCGGCAATATTCGTGTCTCAATTTATCCCCGCTGCAATTATCGGGAACATTGTTGCAATCATAGGTGCGGGTATTCTGAAGAGATTAGCGGAGAAAAATCCAAAAACTTCAGGTAACGGGAGGTTATTGAAACTAGAAAAACATGCAGAAAAGCTAGCCCCGGCAAGTCTGGAACAATCGATTTCTTTTCCATTGATGGGAGGAGGTCTGCTGTTAGCTTGCACTTTCTTTATTGTGGGTAAGTTGCTGGAGCCGTATCTCCATATTCCAGGTCCGATCCTCATGATTCTGGCGGCGGCGTTAATTAAGTGCATTCAGATTATGCCGAACACATTGGAGCAGGGAGCTTTTCACTTATACAAATGTATAACGGCAAGTCTGACATGGCCCTTGATGGTGGGATTGGGTATTTTGTATGTACCTTTGGATAGTGTGGTTGGGATCTTAACGGTTCCTTATGCCATCACCTGCGCATCTGTTGTAGTTGCATTGATTGTTACCGGATACTTCACAGGAAAATGGATTCACATGTATCCTGTAGAAGCTGCTTTGGTGACTAGCTGTCGCGGTGGATTAGGGGGCACGGGAGATGTAGCCATTCTGTCTGCGTCCAATCGGATGGAACTGATGCCTTTTGCGCAAATTGCAACACGTATTGGTGGGGCAGGCACGGTCATTTTAGCAACTTTGTTACTCCAATTATGGAGCTGATGAGTTTTATACACAGGACTGAGATTCATATCCAAAAAGAGACATGAAAGGACGGAGAAAAATATGAGCAGTTTAATAGATGAAATTAGAGAATTACACGCAGGTGGCAAAATGGAGACCTTACCGAAGAAACCAATTGAAACGATGGAGGGGCTGTCCAAAGTGTATACGCCGGGTGTAGCTGAAATTTGTATGGAAATTGCCAATGACCCTGCCAAAGCGTTCGAATTAACGATCAAAAAAAAATACTGTAGCGGTCGTATCAGATGGAACAGCAGTACTGGGATTAGGAGATATCGGGCCGGAGGCTGCTATGCCTGTAATGGAGGGTAAAGCGGTGTTGTTCAAACAATTTGCAGGTGTCGACGCCTTTCCGATTTGTCTCAACACGAAGGACGCTGATGAAATTGTTCAAATTGTTAAAATGATTGCTCCTGCTTTTGGCGGCATTAATTTGGAGGATATATCTTCGCCACGCTGTTTTGAAATCGAGAGACGGTTGAAGCAGGAACTGGACATTCCAGTATTTCATGATGATCAACATGGTACGGCAGTCGTTGTGTTAGCGGGTCTGGTCAATGCATTAAAGGTATGTGGCAAAAAAATGGAGGATGTCAAAGTCGTATTTGCAGGAATCGGTGCAGCGGGTATGGCCTGCTCCCGTATGCTGCTTAAGGCAGGTGTGCGCAATCTGATTGGCGTTGATCGACAGGGAGCTATTCACCGTGATGTGGAGTACAGTAATCCGCATTGGACAGAGTATGCGAACATGACTAATCCGCACAATTTAAGTGGGAGTTTATCCGAGGTGATTGTGGGAGCTGATGTATTCATCGGTGTGTCAGGCCCGAACATACTGACTGTAGAGGATATACAGAGCATGGCAACTGATCCTATTGTGTTCGCCATGGCGAATCCGATTCCGGAAATCGATCCGGCTGTAGCTGCACCTTATGTACGTGTGCTCGCTACTGGCCGCTCCGATTTTCCAAATCAGATTAACAATGTGCTGTGCTTCCCGGGAATTTTCCGGGGTGCTCTAGATTGTCATGCTACGACGATTAATGAGGAAATGAAACTAGCTGCCGGACTTGCCATCGCTGATGCGATCTGTCCTGAGGAGCTAAGTGAAACTTATATCATACCGAATGTCTTTAATCCGAAGGTGGTTCAAAAGGTACGGGATGCAGTTATTCGCGCTGCTTGGGAGACAGGAGTAGCTAAGTCAGGTGAAGCTCCAGCAGCTGTTTTACACCCGTAAAAGTTATGCTCTTCACAAACTCTGGTTCACTGTCTTGGCCTACTGTTCTTGATATCGTCTGCATCCGTCGGAATATAAAATCGTGCCAATGAGCAGGATATAACAAAGCGTAACGCTCTATGCTCTTGAAGAGCAGTTGCGCTCAATACTACACAGGGAGATTTTGAGATGGGCGAAAAAAATATTTTGGCGTATTTCAAAAGTCCTGAGGAAGCACAGGGAGCTGCTAGAAAACTGGAAGCTCTCCGGGCAGCCGATGTGTCGATAGACCGATTTAGCCGGTATCCGCGGCAGTCTACTGGCAACGCCGGATTGCCTGTATTTTCAGGACAGATTAGCAGCTTGTCCTCATTGACACAGGGCGTGGACTTTACAGATGCAACTCCAGCAATACTGGCTGCGGCTGATCCGTCCGCCAGTGGCATGAGTGATGGAGGACAGGGCGGACCGACAGGCCGCGATATTTTGTTGACTGCTGTGGTGGATGAATCCATTCATCATCAGGCAATGTCCATCGTGGAACAAGCGGGTGGAATGCTGTGAAAAGTTTGGAAGGGGCAGTGACCGATGTCTAAAAACAAACGGTTTGATAAAGTGCTAACCAAAACAGAGAAAATCAAACGCATGCAATCTGCTAAAAATGAAGATGTTGAGTTCTCAGCAGATCAGGCAGATGCTGAGGATCTGGAAGCGATCCGGCGTAGCGAAGGAGCTGACCGTCGTCAGCAGCGTATCATAAACGACAATGAGTAGAATTTAATAAGACGGGTTATCTCCATCAATAGGATGATTTGTGGGATAGCCCGTCTTATTTGTGTTCTTTCCTTTTTCTATTCATTATCCGCTGTATGCTGTTGCACTAAAAACAAGAGGACCGGCGACGAAAGCAGTAGTCGCAGGCGTTTGATTTTCAATAATTAGTTGGTAGTTTTGCACGCCCAGAGGCGCAACGTCTACCGTTTCGACATTAAGAATAATATTGTTATCGAAGACATTGGATTCCAGTCCGTAATAAATTTCCTTGCCGGCTCTCCATATACGTACAAGTACTCGAATGTTGCCGACACCGACGAAACGTAGTCCAATCGAGGCTTTTAACTCTACACGGTTGTTGACAGCACCAGAAATAGCAGGATCAATAAATACAGACGTCGTAGCAATTCCAAGTCCGGCTGGAGAAATCGGAAAAGGACGATTACCAGCTTTTTTGAACTCCTGTGCATGTATATAGTACAATGTAATGTATGCATGTGAAATGAGGAGGAAATGAAAACCATGTTGTGGAATGAAATTACAATACATACAACCGAAGAAGCCATCGAAATGATTTCGAATTTTCTGCACGAAGCAGGTGCAGGAGGGGTTTCCATTGAAGAATCCGGTTCGCTCAACAAGCCGCGGGATACGTCCTATGGACAGTGGTATGATCGACCTTTGAACGACATACCTGAAGGACAAGCGATCATCAAAGGCTATTTTGCCGAAGAAGTGGACATGGATAGTATTCGTTCGCAAATTGAGCCGCGCGTCGAAGAATTGAGAACTTTCGATATTGACCCTGGTGAGGTTCAGTATGAACTGAAAACAGTTGATGAGGACGACTGGGCAAATGCTTGGAAGCAATATTTCAAGCCTTTGCGTGTGTCGGACCGTCTGACGATTAAACCCACTTGGGAGGACTATGAGCCTGCGAGTGAAGAGGAAAAAATCATTGAGCTGGACCCTGGTATGGCCTTCGGGACTGGAACGCATCCTACGACATCCCTTTGTCTGAGAACGCTGGAATCTGTAATTAAGGGCGGGGAAGAAGTCATTGATGTCGGCACGGGTTCCGGTATTTTGGCCATTGGAGCTGTAAAGCTGGGAGCGAAGCATGTACTTGCCTTGGATCTCGATCCGGTGGCAGTATCCAGTGCGCGGGAAAATACGCGTCTGAACGGGCTGGAGGAACGCATTACCATTAAAGAAAGTGATTTGCTATCGGTGCTTAATGCAAGCGATCCAACGCTGGGTATCCAGTTACCCGTCAAGCTAGTGGTAGCTAATATATTGGCAGAGATTATTTTGCTGTTCATTGACGATGTATATAAAGCCCTGGAACCAGGTGGTATTTATATTGCTTCAGGGATTTGGAAGAACAAAGAAGAAGTTGTCGAAACTGCGTTGAAGGCAGCTGGCTTTGAGATTGCCGAAATAAGCCGGGATGAAGATTGGCTGGCGTTTGTGGCGAGAAAGAGGTAAGTATGGATTTTTTACAAAATATTTTTCGTGTAAATTTAAATGTTCTTCCATTTTATTTGCTGGCCGTGATCATATCGTTCACGGTTCATGAGTTTGCACATGCATTTTATGCCAATAAATTTGGTGACCCTACAGCCAAGCTACTTGGGCGCGTGACTTTAAATCCGGCAGTGCATATTGACCTGCTGGGTACGCTACTGCTGCTGATCGGAGGCTTTGGCTGGGCCAAGCCAGTTCCGGTTAATCGTGATAACTTTAGTCGTCCGCGCCTCATGGGCATTATTGTATCGGCTGCGGGTCCGCTCAGCAATCTGCTGCTTGCATTTGTTACTACTTTAATCTATGCCGTGCTCCTTCATTTTCAAGTATTGCCGGGGATGGAGAACCAACGGGTGGCTCAAGCAATCTATTTGTTTATCAATGCTTTGATCAATTTAAATCTGTTTTTGTTTATCTTTAATTTGATCCCATTGCCTCCACTGGATGGATACCGGATTGTGGAAGATGTGGCCCCCACTCCTGTACGTCGCAAACTCCAGCAGTTTGAACAGTGGTCGATCTTTATTTTTCTGCTTATCCTGGTCATTCCACAGGTTCGAGTTGTAACGATTGAACCTCTTTACACGCTGGCCCAGATGATTTATATACAGTTTTTGCAGTTCTCTTTTTATATCACTGGATTGTTCGGAGCCTAAGGGCTCCTTTTTTTACGAGAATGGTAGGTATACCTTGAATAGAAGAGTGAACAGACTGGTCATACAGGCGCAAAAGATGATATGATGTTGCTTGGTGATTTATTCGGATTTTGTACGGAACATTAGTGGATAACAGTTATTTTTAGAATGAGGATTTTTGCAAAATCCAGGAATAGGTGTGAGAGAGAATGCAGCGTTATTTTATTCCGGCAGAGCAATTTCTAGAAGATCACGTGATTGTTGCGGGTGAGGACGCGCGGCATATCGCTAAAGTCATGCGGGGCCGTAGTGGTGACAAAATTATAGTCAGTGACGGGGTATCTAGGGAAGCACTGGCTGCATTGGATACGATAGAGCAGGATCATGTTACGGCGACGATTATTGAGCCGCTGAAGATGACCTCTGAACCGCATGTGCAGGTCACCATCGCTCAGAGTCTTCCTAAAGGAGACAAGATGGAGACGGTGATGCAAAAATGTACAGAAATCGGAGCAACCGGGTTTGTACCGTTTTTGTCCGAGCGTACAGTAGTGCAGTATGATGCCAAAAAAGAAGGCAAGCGACTGGAGCGTTGGCGCAAGATTGTGAAGGAAGCGGCTGAACAAAGCCACCGTAACCGGATTCCAGAAATTAGTGCGCCAATGACGTGGAAAGAACTTCTGGCTTCTTTTGCTGGGTATGATTTGATATGTTATTGTTATGAAAAAGAGCAGGGTCAGCAGCTACGGGATGTAATCCAGCCATTGGTAGGACAATGGGCGTCGACGGACATGCCGCGTGTTCTGCTGGTGGTAGGCCCGGAAGGCGGCTTTACTGAAGCGGAAAGCCTGGAGGCCGAGCAGGCTGGGGCCCAGTCTACAGGACTGGGAAGACGTATTTTGCGTGCTGAGACCGCAGGAATGGCTGCATTGGCTTGCATTTTATATGAGACAGGAGAAATGGGAGGGGTTTAATATGCCGTCAGTGGCATTTTACACATTGGGCTGTAAGGTAAACTTTTATGATACAGAAGCGATCTGGCAGCTGTTTAAAAATGAAGGTTATGAACAGGTGGACTTTGATGAGCAGACCGCGGATGTCTATCTTATTAATACATGTACCGTTACGAATACCGGTGATAAAAAGAGTCGTCAGATCATTCGCCGCGCGATTCGCCGGAATCCAGATGCCATTGTGGCAGTGACGGGCTGCTACGCCCAAACTTCTCCTGCCGAAATTATGGATATTCCTGGCGTTGATCTCGTTATCGGGACTCAAGATCGGGACAAAATCATTCCGTTCGTGCAGGAAATTCAAGGGACGCGTCAACCAGTGAACGCCGTGCGCAATATTATGAAAACGCGTGTATTTGAGGAAATGGATGTGCCTGATTTTGCTAATCATACTCGGGCCTTTTTGAAAATTCAGGATGGGTGCAACAACTTCTGTACCTTCTGCATCATTCCATGGTCGCGGGGGCTATCCCGCAGTCGTGACGCTGCGAGCATTATTGCACAGGCGCGTCAACTGGTACACGCAGGCTACAAGGAAATAGTACTCACTGGTATCCATACTGGCGGTTATGGTGACGACATGGATAATTATGACCTATCTGATCTGCTGTGGGATCTGGAGAAAGTGGAAGGGCTGGAGCGTATCCGCATCAGTTCGATTGAAGCCAGCCAGATTGATGAAAAAATGCTTGATGTACTGAACCGTTCCACCAAGCTGGTTCGTCATTTTCATATACCGCTTCAGGCGGGGGACGACACTGTATTGAAACGGATGCGTCGTAAGTACACCACAGAAGAGTTTTATAACAAAATGCTTATGATTCGCAAAGCAATGCCCGATGTTGCGATTACAACGGACGTAATTGTCGGCTTCCCTGGGGAGACGGATGAAATGTTCCGCAATGGCTATGAGCTGATGAAAAAAATCGGTTTTTCAGAAATGCATGTGTTTCCGTACTCCAAGCGTAGTGGAACTCCTGCGGCGCGTATGGAGGATCAGGTGGACGAAGACGTGAAAAATGCACGAGTGCATGAGCTGATACAACTGTCAGAGCAAATGCAACTGGCGTATGCTGAGAGGTTTGTAGGTCAGGTGCTGGAGGTCATTCCGGAAGTTGCGCCGAAAGGGACCGAAGATAGCGGCATACTCCATGGATATAGTGACAATTATATTCAACTGGCGTTTGAAGGTACTGAGGATCTGGTTGGCAAGGTATGCCGCGTGAAGCTAACGAAGGCAGGCATTAATGAAAGTGAAGGCCAATTGGTTCGCGTACTGGAGAATGGGCTGCAAACAGCTCTGTAAGAACAAAAAAAGCCTGAAAAGGCAATAGAGATGGCAAACAAGGATTTCGCCTTTCCTTACAGAGAGGACGGAATCCTTGTTGCGCAAGGAAGGGAGATTACAGGATGGCAGCAAAAAAGGAAATTTCAGCAGGCGGTGTTGTGTTTCACAAACAGGGGGAGCAACTTGAAATTCAGCTCATTACTGACCGATATGGCAAGGTATCCTTGGCTAAAGGAAAAATGGAGTTGGGAGAAACAATCGAACAGACGGCTTTACGTGAAATTCGCGAGGAAACAGGGTTGAACGGGCGGATTATCCAGCATGTAGATATGATTGCTTATACGTATCAGCATCCGGAATTTGGGGAAGTGGATAAAGAAGTACACTATTATCTTGTAGAGGCACTAGATGGGGATTTACAGGCACAAATCGAAGAAATTAAGGGAGTTGCATGGCATAAGCCTGAGGAAGCATGGCTTCTCCAGCGCCAGGGCGGATATGACAATAATGATGTCATTTTGAGCAAGGCGCTGTCCATGCTAGGAATTAACGTTTGATTCTGTGGGGAGATATACGATCCTCTAAACGCGTCCATACAGGTAGGTAGCACAGAGGCAAGACCAGCAGAGAGCTAATGACGTTAAACAGGGTTTGGGCATGGGCTACCTTGGCTCCGGGCTCGGTAGATATCCAGGCGGCGGCCATTTCTAGCCCAGGGATCAACGGCATAAAGAGCAAGGCTCCGCCTACGTTCAGCAGCACATGGGACCAGGCTACAAATTTGCCGGACACGCTGCCACCAACAGCGGCAATCAGGGCGGTTACGCAGGTGCCTACATTGGAGCCGATGACGATGGCGATCCCCACATCGGCTGGCAAGGCACCCGCAGCGGCAAGGCTGATCGCCATGCCAATAACGGCTGCGCTACTGTGAACCAGTGCGGTCAGGCAGGCACCCGCAGCGAAGGCCCACCACATGTTGGCCGCAGCGTGATCAAGAAACCAGCGGAATAGTCCGGCCTGCTCAATCCATGGGCCGACCGTTTGCATTACGCGGATACCCGCCAGAATCAGCGAAAATCCAGCAAATACGAGGCTGATATATTGTACAGCCTGCGGACGGCTAAGCCCATTGGAGCCGGGTGAAATTCCGGCAGACGCGTACTGGCGAACGGAGACGGATTCTCCCCACAGTACGGCGGCGCTCCAGCAGAGCAGTGAGCCGCAGAGCAGCGGAACAGCCAGCTTGCCAAGCTGGAGCCCCATCAGCTCGGTGGTGAGACAGGTACCGATATTGGTGCCAAGAATGATGCCGAGCGTACGGCCATAGGTCAATAGCCCGGCGTTGACCAGTCCGATCGTCAGCACCGTTACAGCGGTGCTGCTTTGCAACAGGGCGGTAATGCCTGAACTGAACAGCATACCCCGCCAAGGGGAAACGGTGGCGCGGTTCAGCCAACGGGTGAGGAAGGGGCCGGCCAAATGCCGGAGGGCTGCTTCCATCAGCTTCATCCCGCCCAAAAAAATAAACAGTCCGCCGCACAGCGGGAGTATAACATGTATAAGCACGGGCATAGCCCCCTTTTCTAGGTGAAAATACTTATGTAACAGCCTATGATCTGTCGAGGACAGCCATGACAAGCATGGCTAAGCTCTTTTTAGGAAAACGATAATTTTTGTAGTATCTTCACAAGCTTTAAAAGCGTGACGCCGATATACAGGCGGGCAGTAGCGAAGCGGATCATTTGAATCTGGAGAAGCGAGAGCGTTCGCCTGAAAGCTTTCCAAAGGAAAGCTGCTTCGGAAGTATAAACCTAGGGGGATTCTTACCATTAAAATCATTTATAAAATCCAAAGAATCCCCGTGCAACAGCGATCGTAAGATCAAATGATCCGCAGAGCCGCGCCCCTATCGAACAACGTTTTAACACTTTGAGTAATCCAAGAATGGGAGTGAAGGATTTTGCCTTCAGTAATATTAGAACGCAGCCGTAAAAAAAGGCTGGAGCACGCACACCCTTGGGTGTTTAAAAACGAAATAGCCAAGATCGAAGGAGACCCAGAGGCAGGCGATTTGGTCAGTATTGTTAACCATCAGGGGCGTTATTTGGCGACAGGTTACTATAATCCGGCTTCACAAATTACAGTGCGTGTGATGTCCTATGAGCCGCTGGAAGCGATGGATCAAAACTTTTTTGCCCAACGCTTTCGCAAATGTCTGGAGCACCGCGAACGTTTTGTGACCGGGGGAGACGCTTATCGGTTGGTGTACGGCGAGGCTGATTTTTTGCCTGGACTGATTGTAGACCGTTTTGGTGATGTGTTGGTTGTGCAGCTGTTAACGCTTGGCATGGATCGGCGCAGGGAAGAAATCAGGGATGCGCTCGTTGAAGTAGTGGGTCCTGTTGGTATATATGAGCGCAGTGATGTATCCATCCGAGAGCTGGAAGGATTGAAACAAACGAAGGGTCCTTTGTACGGTGATTGCCCGCGTCATGTAGTGGTGACGGAAAATGGCCTGCACATCAAGGTTGATATCGTAGAGGGCCAGAAGACGGGTTATTTCTTTGACCAGCGTGAAAATCGTGCGGCCATAGCACCGTTGATGACAGGTTGGGGAGCACGTAGTGGAATTACGCTACAAGAAGTTGCTACAGACTCAGGGGACGCTGCCACAACGGTCATGAAGCCAGTGAATAAAAGTGGTAAGGTTGTTGAATTCCCATTCTGGGACGGCGCAACCGTATTGGAATGTTTTTCACATACGGGAAGCTTTACGCTCAATGCCTGTAAATATGGTGCTAAAAAAGTAACTTGTCTTGATATTTCTGAGCATGCGATTGAAAGTGCGCGGGACAATGTCAAGCTGAACGGTTTTGAGGAACGCGTCGAGTTTGTCGTCGACGATGCTTTTCAATATTTGCGCAATCAGGTGAAAGGTGTAGAGGAACGCAATGCACGAGCCGGGGGCAAAGGAGATACGTCTAAGCCGCTGACAGCGGGTGGCGGACGCACCTTTGACGTGGTCATTCTTGATCCGCCAGCCTTTGCCAAAACGAAGAACGCTGTCAAAGGGGCTACACGTGGATATAAAGATATCAACCTGCACGGGATGAAGCTCGTTAATGAGGGCGGCTATCTGGTGACAGCGAGTTGCTCGTTCCACATGCGGCCGGAGTTGTTTTTGGACACCATTAAGGAAGCAGCGGCAGATGCCGGCAAAATCCTTCGTCTGGTAGACTGGAGAGCAGCTGGTAAGGACCATCCTCAAATTTTGGGTGTGGAGGAAGGCCATTACTTGAAATTCGCCATCTTTGAGGTGCGCAGCCGGACACAGTTGTAGTTTCATACAAAGTCAAAGTCAATCGCCCTTTTGGTGATTAAATAGGTAAAATAAACTCGTTTTAGGTATAAATCAGTCCTGTAGAGAAGGCGTGCACCAAGCCAATCTGCGGGACTGATTTATTTTTTAGAGGGAGAAAGAATTGCTACAACATGGCAAACGTACGTTCTTTTCTCTCTTGCCTGATATGCTATACTGTTTAATAGAATGTTGTTCGTTGGAAAGGAGGCCGCATCATGTCGGTCCGTTTGTTGATTGGCCGCTCTGGGAGTGGTAAAAGTACGTTAATCCGCAATGAAATGACGTCTATGTTACGCGAGGAGCCGCTAGGTAAGCCTATGCTGTTACTTGTACCGGAGCAATCGTCATTTGCTTCTGAGCATGCGTTACTTACAGAAGCCGGAAACGGTATTCAGGGGTCGGTGCGCGCCCAAGTGATGGGATTTCACCGTCTTGCCTATTTAGTTATGCAGGAAACTGGGGGTTCAGCGCTGGTGCCTGTAACGGAAGAAGGCAAGAAGATGCTTTTATATAAAATTATTCGTCGTCGCAAGGATGAACTGAATTTGTTTAAGGATTCGGGAGACCAGCTCGGCTTTGTGGATCGGTTGAATACATTGTTCACGGAGCTAAAGCAGTATGGAAATGATACTCGGTCTGTACCCGAGCAACTGGAGCGAATGAACGCTGCTGGAGAGTCAACTCCGATTTTGCGCGGCAAGCTCAAAGATATCAGTCTAATCTACGAGGATTTTGAACGAGAGCTGACGCTTAAATATATTGACGGTGAAGATACGCTGCGCATGCTGGCAGAACAGATTGCAGAGTCTTCCCTTGTGCGTGGAGCAGACATTTGGATGGATGGCTACCGTAGGTTTACACCACATGAATATAAAGTGGTGGAGCAACTTATGCTGCATGCCTCTTCGTTGACAGTGGCGCTGACTTGCAACCGCAGCTACGAGAGCGGACAGCTTCCGCATGAGCTGGATTTGTTTCATCCTTCGGCGGCTACGTATGTAAAGCTCAAAGGAATGGCAGACGAGCTGATGATAGAGACGCAGACACAATTACTTCGCCCTGATCCGCCGCCGAGATTTAAGGAGCGTCCGGCGTTGGCGTATTTGGAGGCTAACTTTGAATATCGTACAGGGTTACGGAATCAGGAACAACGGATGCGGCTGCAGCAGCTACGAGAGCAGTGGACAGAAGAACAGCCGGAAGGCATAAAACTGTATGCTGCAGCGAATCGCCGCGCTGAGTTGGAAGGGGCTGTACGCGAAATGCGTCGTTTAGCCCGAGATGAGGGCGCGCGTTATCGGGAGATGGCCTTGTTTGTGCGTCATATTGAAGATTATGAGTCATGGGTGGAACCGATATTCAAACAATATGAGGTTCCAGTATTTCTGGATCAGCGGAGAAGTGTATTGCATCATCCCTTAGTGGAATTGATTCGGGCTTCACTGGATATCGTGCAGCGACGCTGGCGATATGAGGATGTATTCCGTGCGGTCAAAACAGATCTTCTCCTGCCGCTGGATGGTCGGGTGAGCCGCGAGGAGATGGATCGTCTGGAAAACTATGTACTGGCCTGCGGAATACAAGGTAGCCGTTGGACAGACGGTCGCCCGTGGCAGGCTGTGCCCAGCTTGTCACTGGAGCTGGAGGAGCAGGAACGGAACCGTAGGCGGGATGAAACGTTGGATTTGATGGAGCTGTGTCGGGATGTAATCGTGACGCCTTTACGTGCGTTTGAGAAACGTGTGGGCAAGGCACGAACTGCACTTGAGAAGTGTGAAGCGGTATATCTGTTACTGGAGGATGCAGAAATTGGCCACAAGCTGGACGCCTTCATTCATCAGGCAGAGGAAGCAGGAAATCCTGAGCAGGCCAAGGAGCATCGTCAGGTATGGGATGCAGTGCTTGAACTACTGGATCAAATCGTCGAAATGATGGGTGACGAGAGGCTGGATACCTCTTTGTTTGCGGGTGTGCTGGAAACGGGATTGGCTGAATTCCGTATGGGACTTGTTCCGCCAGCTCTGGATCAGGTTCTAGTCGGAAACACGGATCGTACACGTGTGACCGGTATTCAACATGCTTTTGTGCTAGGTATGAACGAAGGTGTGATGCCGGCTGTCTTTCATGAGGACGGTGTGCTGAATGAGCAGGAGCGTACGGCATTAAACGAACGAGGCGTAGAGCTGGCGCCGGATATGACAAGACGTCTGCTGGACGAACGTTTTCTCGCTTATACGGCCCTTACTTCAGCCGGTAGAAGCCTGTGGATGAGCTATGCCGTGACTGATGAAGAAGGCAAGTCATTGTTGCCGTCTGAGTTAGTACGACATGTGCGGCAATTGTTTCCTAGTCTGGACGAACGCCCACTGGCTGGATACCCTTTGCCTGGGGATGCTTGGACGACGCAATGGGAGTATGCTTCTCATCCGTCCGAGGCTTTGCCGCAGCTTATTGCGCAATTACGACAATGGCGACGTGGCGGTGACATTTTATCTCCTTGGTGGGAGGTATATAACTGGTATGCCAGCCAGCAAGGGCGTGAGAAGGACAAGCTGCGTCAGCTGTTGACCTCACTTTTTTACGAGAATCATGCCGAAATGCAGAAGGAAACGAGCCGTCGTCTGTACGGCAGCAAGCTGCGTACCAGCGTATCTCGTATGGAACGTTTTGTGGCATGTCCATTTTCGCACTTTGCCTCTCATGGTCTTCGTTTGAAGGAACGTCAAATGTATCGCCTGAAGGCCCCGGATATCGGACAATTATTCCATGCAGCGCTTGGAGAGATGGCGATCAATCTGCGTAATCGCAATGTCAGCTGGGGCAGTCTCAGCACGGAGGAATGCCGCCAAGAGGCGGAAAGTACAGTGGAGCGTTTGGCTCCTCGTCTGCAAGGCGAGATTCTAATGAGCTCCAAGCGGTATGGGTACATTTTGCGCAAATTGAAAGATATCGTGAGCCGTGCTTCGTTGATTTTAGGTGAACATGCGCGAAGAGGTAGTTTTGAGCCGATTGGGCTGGAGTTGGACTTTGGGCCGGGTCAGCAGCTTCCTCCGTTAAGCTTCCGGTTAGATAACGGTGTTGTGATGGAAATTGTCGGACGGATCGACCGTGTAGATGTGGCAGAGGGAGAAAAAGGTTTACTTTTGCGTGTCATCGATTACAAGTCCAGCCAAAAGGATCTCAAGCTGCATGAAGTGTACTATGGCTTGTCCTTGCAAATGCTCACGTACCTGGATGTGCTGCTGAATGCGGCGGAGGAATGGTTGGGCGAGACTGCTTATCCGGCGGGTACGCTGTATTTTCACGTCCACAATCCGATGTTACAGTCGCCTAACGGTCTTAGCGAAGAACAGGCCCGTCAGGAGCTTTTGAAACGTTTTAAGATGAAAGGATTATTGCTTGCGGATCGGGATGTAGTTGGGCAGATGGATACATCATTGGACAAGGGATATTCTTCTATTTTACCTGTTGCGGTGAAAGCAGACGGTAGTTTTTATAGCAGTGCCTCGGTTGCTTCGCCGGAACAGTGGGACAGCCTGCTAGCTTCGGTGCGTAATAATATTCGGACGATTGGTACACGGATGACAGAGGGCGATGTGGCCATTGAACCGTATCGTATCCAGCAAGAGACGGCATGTACCTTCTGCTCTTTTAAGCCTGTTTGTCAATTTGACGACAGTCTGGAGGGCAGTGGCTACAATCAATGGGGTAAACCCGGTAAGGATCAGATTTGGAATCTGCTGGGTCATACACAGGAAGGGAAAGGAGGAATGGACCAATGATAGGCATGTCAAACATTAAGGGTTTACCGAAGCCGGAAGGCAGTATGTGGAGCGATGACCAGTGGCGTGCCATTTCGGAATCTGGTAACAACATGCTGGTTGCGGCAGCGGCGGGGTCTGGTAAAACAGCGGTGCTTGTAGAGCGTATTATTCGTAAAATTGTCGATCCACAGCTTGGCTTCAGTGTGGATCGGTTACTGGTAGCGACCTTTACGAAGGCAGCCGCCGCCGAAATGCGTCAACGGATACGCGAAGCGTTGGAACGTGTATTGGAGCAGGAACCGGAAAGTGAACATGTACGCCGTCAGCTATCGTTGCTGAATCAGGCCTCGATTACGACGCTTCACTCATTTTGTATGGAGGTCATCCGCAGGCATTATCAGGCCATTCCCCTTGATCCTGGTTTTCGGATTATGAATGAGCATGAGACAGAATTGCTGCGCCAGGAGCTTCTAGAAGAACTGTTTGAGGAGAAATATGAGGCTCATGATGAAGGCAGTACATTCCGCAGACTAGTCGACTGGTTTAGTGGAGAACGCACCGATGATGCGATGTATGTGCTTGTTCAGCGGCTGTATGATTTTTCTCAAAGTCATCCTTGGCCGGAGCATTGGCTGCGGGAGACAGCAACTGCATTTCGTGTGCAGGATGTAGCGGCTCTCGGAGAGACGCCTTGGGTTCGCAGCATTTTGGCGGATGCTGCACTTTCATTGCGCGGAGCAGCGAGCTTGCTGGAACAGGCGCATGAAACTGCTATGCAGCCCGGCGGTCCTGCACCTTATGCATTGACGCTGCAAGAGGATACGGCGATGGTGAAGGGATTGATGCAGGAATTGGAGACGCAGCCGTGGGCATCTCTATATGATCATTTTCAGGCAGCTGCCTTCGGTAAGCTCAAGCCGGTCAAAAAAGATCAGACTGAGCCTGCATTGCAGGAACGGGTTAAGACGCTGCGCGAAGCAGCCAAAAAAATGATTACAGATATGAAGGCTTCCCTGTTTGGCAGGAGAGCAGAAGCCTATTGGGAGGAGCTACACGCCGCAGCTCCGTTGATGGACGAATTGGTAGAAACCGTGATTGTATTCGGGGAACGTTTTCAACAGCACAAGCAGTCAAAAGGGTTGGTGGATTTCGGGGATTTGGAACATTATTGTCTGAAAATATTACGACATCCCGATTCTACTCCGTACAAGCTACTACCTTCCGACGCTGCGCTCGAATACAAGGCGCAATTCGACGAGGTGCTGTTAGATGAGTATCAGGATACGAATACCGTACAGGAAGATATCGTTAGGCTGGTATCACGGGAGGAACCAGGTAACCGTTTTATGGTGGGCGACGTGAAACAGAGTATTTATCGGTTTCGGCTGGCGGAGCCGGGTCTGTTTTTGAATAAGTATCAACGGTACGGCATGCAGGAGCAGGAAGATGGATTTTTAATTGATTTGGCGCGTAATTTCCGCAGTCGGGAGGAAGTTGTCGATGCGGTCAATTTGGTGTTCCGCCAGATTATGAGTGTGGATGTGGCGGAAATTGAGTACGATGAACGAGCGTGGCTGGTACACGGCGCATCCTATCCCGACCCGTCGGATCAAGACACCGCATCTGTATACGCACCTGAGCTGCTGTTAGTAGATAAGGGTGGCCATGGTCTTTCCGAGGCTTCGGAGCTGTCCGAAACGGAGGACGAATCTGTTTTTCAGGAAAGTGAGCTGGCTGAGCTTGTGGAACTGGAAACGGCACAGTTAGAGGCTCGTGCGATTGCGCAACGGATTAAAGAACTGACCGGAGATACCGGACAACCACTGTTGATTTACGACAGAGGATTAAAAGCGATGCGCCCGGCAATCTACGGCGATATCGTCATTTTGCTTCGTTCGGCAAGCGTGTGGGCCCCCCTAATTGTAGAGGAACTGCGGCTTGAGGGCATTCCGGCCTCCGGGGAGCAGACGACAGGCTTTTTTAAAGCAACGGAAGTTGAGGTGATGTTGTCTCTGCTGCACATTATTGATAATCCGCAGCAGGACATCCCGCTTGCATCCGTGCTTCGTTCGCCGATTGTCGGCTTGACCGAAGATGAACTGGCACAAATTCGGTTGGAAAAGCCGGATGGATTGTTTTATGGCGCATTGCTGGCGGCGGCAGAGGCGGACCCACTGAAGGAGAGCGAAAAAGGGACCACTGCTGACATCATGGAGTTGGATCTTTTCCCTGAGGACTCTTTATCTTCATCTGACTTTGGTAATAGAAATAACGGGAATACGTTGTCTGCCCGACTACGTTCATTTTTGCATAATTTGGAAGCCTGGCGGCAGGAAGCCCGACAAGGTAGCTTAAGTGCATTGATTTGGAATGTGCTGGAGGAAACAGGGTATCTGGATTGGGTCGGTGGACTGCCTGGCGGCTCACAGCGTCAAAGCAATTTGCGGGCGCTATATGACCGAGCGAGACAGTATGAGACTTCAACGTCCAACCGAGGATTGTTCCGATTTCTGACCTTCATTTCCCGTCTACGGGAGCGAGGCGGTGATTTAGGATCCATTAGCGGGGGGACCGAACCCGATCAAGCTGTCCGCATTATGACCATTCATAAAAGTAAAGGACTTGAATTCCCTATCGTGTTTATAGCCGGGACGGCAAAAATGTTCAATCAACAGGATCTCAATGCGCCGTTTCTTATGCACAAGGAGTTGGGGTTTGGTCCTAAATATGTGGAGGAACAAAATCGTGTCAGCTACCCTACGCTGCCCAATTTAGCGATCCGCCGACGCTCACAGCTGGAGCTATTGGCTGAGGAAATGCGGGTGTTATACGTGGCGCTTACACGGCCGCGTGAAAAGCTGATTATGACCGGAACCGTGAAGGATCTAGCTTCACGCGCAGCGGGTTGGGCACGTGCCAAAGAGCATACGGAAACGGTCTTACCAGACTATATGCTGGCGGCAGGCCGCAGCTATCTGGACTGGGTAGGTCCCGCTTTGATTCGGCATCCTTCTGCTACTTTGTTGAGGGAAGCGGCAGGTGATCAAGATGGGTACTATCACAAATTGGAACATATGTCGGGAACAGACTGGTTATTTAAAATTGTGGCCTCGGAAACATTATCCGGCTCTCGTGTGAACTCAGATCATGAGGAAGAGGTGTCGGGCGAAGAGCGCCAAAAGAAGACAGAAGCACTGAGAAATGCGGAGCTAATTGACTTGAACGAAGAGAGTGAAACGGACATTGAAGCTGCTCTTTCCTGGACCTATCCATATGAGCGGGCCGGCAAGACGGCAGCCAATACATCAGTTACTGAGATGAAAAGATGGCTAGAAATGCAGGAGATGGGATCGGACGACTGGTTGAATCTATCTACCTCCGTACTAGCAGAGTTACCGGAGGATCGGGAGGATTCTCACACTGGGGGCAGTCAATTACACTTGCGCAGACCTAAGTTTATGGGGAATCAGCGACTGACTCCAACGGAACGAGGAACGGTCTATCATACGTTGATGCTGCATTTGCCACTAGATGGGGGGATGTGCGCCGAAGTTATTGAGGAAACAAAGGCTCGTTTGCTCAATCAGCGTATGTTACTGAATGTCCATGCAAAGGCGCTAGATACGAATAAAATATTACGCTTTTTCACTAGTGAGCTGGGTAGCAGAATGTTGGGGGCATCGCATGTTCAAAGAGAGCTTCCGTTTACTTATACCATGCGGGCAAACGATTACTGGAACCACAGCTTACCATCGATGTCACCAGGACAAGAAACAGATTCGGAAGGTGGACAGGACGGAGATAAAGTGCTGATGAACGGCATTATTGACTGTCTATTTGAAACTCCCGAAGGACTCGTGCTGGTGGATTATAAAACAGATCGGATATCTGAGTATCGTACACTGTTCCATTTAACAGACCAATATCGTTTTCAATTGGAGCTGTATGCCCGTGTGATCGAAGAAATTACAGGCAAAAAGGTTGCTGAGAAGTGGCTGTATTTTTTAGAAGCTGGAGAGAGTGTACAGCTGTAGTTATATAGCTAGGGAGAGGAGGAATAACATGCGGATTTTGCATACAGGTGATTGGCATTTGGGTCGCACGTTGGAAGGACGCAGCCGTTTGAAGGAGCAGGAGGCGTTTTTGGAAGAACTAGCGAAAATGGCTGACGATCAGCAGGCCGATTTGATAATGATGGCTGGAGACGTATACGACTCAGTCAATCCTTCGGCCGCAGCCGAGCAATTGTTTTATGAAACGTCTGCCCGTCTTACGGCTGGAGGAAGACCTCTAGTCGTCATTGCGGGCAATCATGATCAGCCGGAAAGGGTATCCTCGGTCACACCACTGGTGAGCGGGCGCGGAATTACATTGCTGGGATTGCCCCATGGGGAAGCGGTACGCGTTCGTACACCACGAACGGGTGAAATGGCATGCATTGCAGCCTTGCCATATCCCTCCGAGTCTCGTCTGAACGAGCTATTGTCTGAAGACGGAGATGAAACAGTCTTGCGCGAGGCATACAGTCGCCGTGTGGGCTTGCTGATGTCACAGCTGGGTACAGCATTTCGGCCTGACACCGTCAATTTGTCAATGAGCCATATTTATGTGCTCGGCGGGCTGGAGTCGGACTCGGAACGCCCGATTCAGGTCGGGGGGGGCGTATACCGTAGATCCGTCTGCTTTGAGCATTGGGGCACAGTATACGGCTCTAGGACATTTGCATCGTCCCCAATATGTAAAAGGAGACGGGCTGATGCGTTACAGTGGCTCGCCGCTGGCTTATAGCTTTTCCGAAGCCGGACAAGCCAAATCGGTTACGTTAATTGACGTGGTTGCTGGCAAGCCTGCTCAGGTCGAGGAACTGTATATTACCAGTGGACGCCCATTAGTGAGGTGGCACGCACGGGGAGGTCTGGAGGAAGTATATCGCTGGCTGGACGAAGGACTAGATGCCGATGCCTTTATTGATCTGGAAATTACGCTGGATGAAGCAATGTCAATGGGCGATATTCAGCGGCTGCGCAAAAGCCGTGAAGGTATCATTCATATTCGCCCCATGTATCCAGAAATGGCTGCCGCACAGCTGGAGCACCAACGATCAGAACTGCCAGTGCATGAGCTGTTCCGGGCATTCTATCAGCGGCAGACAGGCGGAGCACAGCCAGATGACGGATTAGTGCAGTTGTTTCTGGAGCTGGTGGAACAGGATGATGCAAGAGATCACGCTGAGGAGGAGGACGCATGAAACCAATCCTTCTAAAACTGGCGGGGTTGCAAAGCTACCGGGAGTCGCAGGAAATTCGCTTTGACGATTTGACCGAAACTGGGTTGTTCGGAATTTTTGGCCCAACGGGTAGTGGAAAATCAACGCTGCTGGATGCCATTACGTTGGCTATGTACGGTAAAGTGGAGCGGGCAGTGAATGGTACACAAGGCATTATGAATCATGCCGAGGATACGTTGTCTGTTGCATTTACGTTTGAATTAATGTCAGCTCAAGGACCTCGTCGTTACCGTGTAGAACGACGTTTCAAACGTGCTGGAGGCGTATCGGTTAATAATACGCTTAGCCGTTTTATTGCGTTAACAGAGGATGGCGAGGAAGTGCTTGCCGATAAGGTGCAGGATGTGACGCGCTGTGTGGAGGAGTATATCGGCCTGAAAATGGACGATTTTACACGAGCTGTCGTATTGCCGCAGGGAAAGTTTGCGGAATTCTTGTCCTTAAAGGGCAGTGAACGCAGACAGATGCTACAGCGTTTGTTCCATCTGGAGAAGTACGGAGATCAACTTGCACAGAAGCTAAGCCGTCGTGTGAAAGATAACGATATCGCACTGAAAGCATTAGAGGCGGAGCAGCAAGGGCTGGGGGATGCGAGTGCTGAAGCACTTGAACATGTAGAGTTGCGTCTCAAAGAGGCGATTGCCAATGCAGAAGCTTCGCGTCACGAGCTAGAGCGTGTCTCACGTGAATCGGAGGCGCTAAACAAAACCCGTGAGCTGGTCATCGAGCTCAGCCAAAGATTGAACGAGCTGGAGCAGTTGGCAGCACAGGAGCCGGGCATTGCTTTACTGGAGCGTAAGCTTCGACAAGCAACTTCAGCCGAGGCATTGCTGCCTGCACTGACGGATTGGAAGGAAGCCATTGCTGAAGCGGAAAAACGGCATAAGACTGCCGAAGAAGTGGCAGTCCTGGCCGCTACCGCGCAGGAGGCTGCGCTTGTCTCTGCGCAAGCAGATGAGCAGGCCCGGCAAGCACTCAGTGCCGAAGAACCAAAGCTATTGCTTCGGATCGACCAACTAGAACAGGCGCTTCAACTGGAGCGTGATACGGAAGCGTTGCGGACCGAACGGGACCGTCTGGCGGCCGAGCTTGTGCATAGCGAACAAATCCTTACTGAACATGCAGAAGGACTCGCAAAGGAACAAGAGCTACAGACGCGAGGCTTGAAGCGACAGCAGGAGCTTCAACAAGAGCTAAAGCAAAATGAAGTGCGGGCAGATGAGCGGCGTATGCTGCAAGAGGCTGTGCAACGATTGCAACAGCTGGAAATCGCGAATGAGCAATTGCGTGAAGCTGAACTGGAGTACACCGCTCAGGAGAAACGGCTTGCGCAAGCTGACGAACGTCTAAAGCTGACGGACCAGGAGACACAGGAGACGGAGGCACGGCGTTCTGCCCTTGCTGCACAGGCAGCTGATGGCATTGAGGCATTGCTGACGTTGGAGGCAGAAATCACCGCCGATATGTCGTCACTGGCTGCCGAGGAGGAGCAGCTGCGCCACGAGCTCCGTGCCGAGGAGCTGGGGCGTCTCGCTCAGCATCTCGCTGCCGAGTTGCGCGAAGGCGAGCCGTGCGCAGTGTGCGGCTCGCTGCATCACCCCGCGCCTGCCGTTGCCGCGGCGCATAGCGCGGATGCCGCTGCGCCGGATGAGCTGCAACGCCTGCGTCTCGGTTTGCAGGAGCTGCGCCTCACACTGCGCCAGCAGTTGCACGAGCAACGCAGCTTTCTGGCGCAGCCCGCCACCGCAAACAGTGGCGCTGCCGCCACGGGCGAGCCTTTCACGCCTGCGGCAGCGCCAGCAGAGCCGCGTGGTGCCGCAGCATGGGCGGAGCGCTGCGCGGCGCTGGAACGTGCTGCAGCCGAGCTAGCCGCACGTGCGCATGCGCTGCCTGCCGAGGCACAGGCGCTGCGCGAAGCAGACGCCTCTGGACAGCAGCGGCGTATCCGTGCCGCCGCCGAGCAGGAGGCAGCAGCTGTAGCGCTGACGCAGGCACAGAGCAAGCGCGAGGCATGCACCACGCGCAGCGAGGGGCTGCGCGCCGAATGGGCGGCGCAGCTAACGGATGTCGCTCCGGACGAAGCCGCGGAGCGTTACCGCGCCATGCAGGAGCGCGATGGGCGCGCGGAAGAGCTGCGGTCCCGGCTGGAGACGAGTGTGACCTTCCTCGAAGAAAAGGCGGCGCGTGTTCAACAGATACAGCAGAGTATCATCGAGGAAGACAAAATCATTATTGCCCGTCGTACAGGGCTCCAAAGCAAAGATGATTCGCTTCGCGAAAAGCTGGCCCAGCTCCGAAAGTGGGTTGGAGATGGCCAAGCGGCTTCATTGCTGGAAGAAGCGACCTCGCGACTGTTGGGGCTGAAAAACGGAGCCGAAGTCGCGGCACGACAACGTACTGAAGCGGAAGAACGCAAGCAGCAAGCCGTTCATGCTTCACTGATTGCCCGGCAGGCCTCCGACTCGGCAGAAGAAAGACGTCAGATGGCAGAGTCCCGTTGGGGCAGTCGTCTGGAAGCCTCCTCTTTTGCTACGGAAGCAGAGGTTATGGAATGCTGCCTGGGACCGGAAGAAGCCGCACGCTATGAGCGTGAAGTGAGTTTACATCGAGAACGGGAAAAGGAGATGTCTTCCCGCTTAAAGCATGTCGAAGAGCAGCTGAATGGAGCAACGGTAACAGAGGAACAGTGGGAAGCGGCCACTGCACAGCTACGTGATTGCCGTGCACGCGATGAAGAGGCGCTTCAAAATCGCGCCAAGGCTGAGCGTGATTTAGAGGACTTGCAGCGTCGGCACGTCCGCTGGATGGAGCTGGAGTCCAATCGTGTACATTTGCGTAGTGAAGCGGAAAAAATGTCCAAGCTCCAGACTGTTTTTCGCGGCAATGCCTTTGTTGAATATATTGCTGAGGAGCAGCTCATGCAGGTCAGTCAATCGGCTTCACGCCGCCTGCGTTTTCTGACCAAGCAGCGATACGCGCTAGAGGTAGATTCCAGCGGTGGTTTTGTCATTAGTGACGATGCCAACGGTGGGGTCAAACGTCCGGTATCGACCTTGTCCGGTGGCGAAACGTTCCTGACCTCCTTGTCGCTTGCGCTTGCGCTGTCGGCTCAAATTCAATTGCGGGGCCAGTACCCTCTGCAATTTTTCTTTCTGGATGAAGGCTTTGGAACGTTGGACCCTGAGCTGCTTGACATGGTGATCACCTCACTGGAAAAGCTGCACCACGATCAATTGTCTGTTGGTGTGATTAGTCATGTGCCTGAACTACGGGCCCGTCTTCCGCGCAAGTTGGTTGTTCTTCCAGCAGAGCAGGCTGGAGGCGGATCACGTGTGGTTATGGAAACTTTTTGAAGTAATGTGATACAGGTCACAGATACAGTTTCAAACTATTGTTATAATACAGCCAAGCCGACAAGTTAATCATACAGCACCCCGGCGGACGTATGCTGCGGAAGAAATCTTCCCATCATACGTCCGTTCAGAGGGGCTCTGCCAAGAGCTCCCGGGGTGCTTCTTTTTTTTGCAAGCCGGAATTCGCCCAATTTGATGTAGCAAATGGCCCGTTTTTGAATAACATACGGTATACATGCAGAGCCTAGGAGGAAACAACCATGGAAAAAAGCATGACAACCGAAAAAGTTACAGCACCGGAACAGACGGATGCTAAAACACTATGTCAAAAGCATATGCATCGTTATGTATGCGTATGGGTGAAGGACGGGACAATGTATGATGGCATTGTAGAGCATGTGGATGATGAAAAGATATACTTAGCCGTTCCTATGGGTGGAGACGAGATGGAGAATGTCAATGTTAATCTCCCGTATCCGCCTAACAATTGTGGCTGCGGTTCCCGTGCTTATGGTGGCTATGCATCTTATCCTCCGTATCCGTATCCGTACCCGTATCCAGTACCTGCTTATGCATATGGGTTCCCCTACGGACGCCGTCGCTTTAATCGTTTGATTCTGCCACTTGCAGCCTTGACAGCGATCAGCTTGCTGCCTTATTACTAATCCTAATTTCTTAGTCGCCAGATATAGTGAATTCTCTGCTCTCTCCCGCCTACAGCTCTTGTACAGTACAAGTGACTTTAAGGCGCATCCATACATCATCACCATGCAAGGCTGTTTCTTCCTTTATGAAGAAACAGCCTCTTTTTCACGTAAACCATCCCAAATATGATCCAATAATTGAAACTGTATCAGTACAGTTCAATGAAATAAGGTATCCTGTTTATCCATAAACCATGGTAACATCTAGCGTGAAAGAAACATAAGACGGAATAAGCATGTAATGAAATGAGCATTTAATGAGTATGTAAAGAGCAGGTGGGTGGATATTGTGAAAAAATATGTATCAATTTTATTGGATATAGAGCTTAAAATTCGCGAGGGACAATATAAATCAGGTTACAAGCTACCGTCGGTCCGTGAGGCTTCAGAATTATACAGGTGCAGCAAAAGCACGATTTTGCGGGCATACGCTGAACTTGAAAAGAAACACGCCATCTATTCCATACCGCAAAGTGGATACTATGTAGTGGAAAATTCGGGCGATTTACACCATAGCCATATGCAAGACTTCGTTGATTTTGCTTCGGCCTCCCCGGATTTAAATGTATTCCCTTATCTGGATTTCCAACATTGTTTGAATCAGGCTATTGACACCTACAAATATCATCTGTTCACTTATGGCGATTCGCAAGGACTGGAAACACTGCGTCATACGTTGGTTTCCCATTTAGCTGATACTCAGGTGTTTGCAAAAATGGATCGGATTATCGTTACTTCGGGTGTTCAGCAGGCATTGGAGATACTCGCTAAAATGCCGTTTCCCAATGGCAAAGAAAAGGTTTTGGTCGAGCAGCCAAGTTACGATATATATTTGCGTTTTCTGGAGGAAGAGAACATACCCGTCAGTACCATCGTCCGGACAGCGGAAGGTATGGATTTTCACGAATTGGAGAATCAATTTAAGAACGAGAGCATCAAGTTTTTTTATACCATGTCAAGATATCATAATCCATTAGGAGTCTCTTACAACACAGAGGAGCGAAAAGCGATAGCTGCCTTAGCCGCCAAATATGATGTGTACATCGTAGAAGATGACTATATGGCAGATTTGGGGGCCGATCATCTGTTTGATCCCATTTATGCATACGACCAGACGGACCATGTTATTTATTTGAAAAGCTTCTCGAAAATCATTTTCCCCGGCTTGCGATTAGGAGTTGCGGTATTGCCAGAAGCCCTATTGAAGACGTTTAATACCTATAAAAGATATGTCGACACATCTATTTTGTCTCAGGCGGCGCTTGATATTTATATTAAAAATGGAATGTATGAACGCCACAAGCACACGATATGCAAACTGTATTCGGAGCGCGTTCGTGCTCTTAACAAGGCTGTGGAACGATACAATCAGGCCGGATACGTTCAGACTTCAGCTGTAACCTCAGGAGTTTATATGCAGTTTAAACTGCCTCGGACGGTGAATTTGGAACGCTTGGTACAGTGTCTTTCCGCCAGGAACATCCAGGTTGTAGCTGGCAAAGGCTTTTATTTATCAGGCTATAGGGAACAAGAGAAGTTTTTGCGCATAAGTATTTCGCGCGCGCAGTTGGATCAAATTGATGCAGGGGTGAAAGCTATTATAGAGGAAGTTAGTAAGGGAAACTGGTATTAAGACCCTTTTTCCGTTATGATACATATAGAAACATAAGTATAACCAAACATGGCTGTATATGTTTCTATTCAGTGTGGGAAATACATAACTTTGAATGCCGAGAGCAAGGGCTGTTTATGCCTATTTACTTATGATCGGCTCACTGCCAAAGGAGGGTTTTGAATGGACGATCTGTTTTTGAAAATTGTGGATGGAACCATCCCCAGCAAAAAGGTGTTGGAAACCGACAATGTGCTCGCATTTCATGACATCCAGCCTGCGGCGCCAGTACACGTGCTCATTATTCCCAAAAAATATATTCCTTCGATGAACGCTGTGACGGAGGAAGATCTTCCTCTTATCGCGGAGATTCATCGTGTTGCGGTTGAGGTTGCGAAAAAGTTAGGAATCGCTGAGTCTGGCTATCGGTTGATTAACAACTGTGGCCCGGATAGTGGACAAGCGGTGGGGCATCTGCATTATCACTTACTGGGCGGCGCCAAATTGGGTGCTTTGACAGGTATTTCGGACTCACATTCTTAAAAAATGACAGAGCTTGTCTTTTCAGTAATACGGAAGTGAATGGAGAAAGATGGCCCTTTATGTATTCATTTTTTCTTATAGGTTGACACCTGGTTTCCGTTTCACCTATAATAAAATTTGATGAACCGTGTTATTGCTCTTGGACGGTCTGGTCGGAGGGAGGGAAAACTGGTGTCTGAAACTAAAGTTCGCAAAAACGAGACAATTGATGCTGCACTTCGTCGCTTTAAACGTTCCATTGCTAAGGATGGCGTATTGGCTGAGGTGAAGAAACGCAAGCATTATGAAAAGCCAAGCGTAAAGCGCAAGAAAAAGTCCGAGGCTGCTCGTAAGAGAAAGTTCTAGGAGGATCTAAGCAATCATGAATTTGAGCGAACGATTGAACGAAGATATGAAGCAAGCAATGAAGAGTAAGGACAAGTTCAAACTCTCCACCATTCGAATGGTTCGTTCTACGATTAAAAATCTTGAAATAGATTTGAAACGGGATTTGGACGACAACGAAGTGCTTGATATTCTGAGTCGTGAGATCAAACAGCGAAAAGATGCCCTCCATGAATTTGAAAAAGCCGGTCGTGATGAACTTGCGACAAGCACTAAAGCAGAAATAGAGATCATCGCTCAGTACCTTCCCGAACAACTTTCTGAGGAAGAAATTAAAGTTATTGTACAGCAGACCATCCAGGAAACCGGTGCTTCTTCGAAAGCCGAGATGGGGAAAGTAATGACGGCCTTGATGCCTAAGGTAAAAGGCCGCGCTGACGGTAAGCTCGTGAACCAAGCGGTTCAGCAATTTCTGCAATAAACCTGCGACAAACAGGAAAACACAACACCCTCTGTTTACAGAGGGTGTTATTTCTATATATGCGATGCTTGCCATAGGATGTAATGATGAGAAGATTCTTATATGTAAGCGCTATTGTTAATTATGTGAAACGTGATGTTCATTGGGTGCGTAAAGTATTTGGCAGCCGTCAGGATTAGCAATATACCCAATAATTTCACATTAAATCCTGAAAACTGTATAGTTTGTCTAACAAAGTTTGGTATGCTGTAACATAGAGAGATCGAAAGGGGGAGAGAAATGCATAGAGAACATCGCCACTCCAGTCGCAAATGGATCCTTTTAACGTTGTGGATTATGGTATCCGTTTTGCTGTTGCCCTTAGTTCATTCCGAATCAGCGGCGGCCCAAACTAAAGGCGGAGCTGTGTTTGTTATACCAGTCGATCAGGAAATTGAGCATGGTCTGGGCAAATTTATGGAACGTGGATTTGCAGAAGCAGCAGATTCCAAAGCAGGTCTGATTTTACTGGATATTAACACTCCCGGTGGACGGGTAGATACAGCGGAGAAGCTGGGCAAACTGATTAAAGACAGTCCAATTCCGACCGTAGCCTATATAAGGGGCGAAGCGGCCTCAGCGGGTAGCTATATTGCGTTGAGCGCAAACAAGATTGTTATGAAACCGGGGAGTATTATCGGAGCAGCAGCGTTAGTAGACGGCGGGGGGCAGGCTATCACAGATCCAAAAACGATAGCCTGGTGGAAGAGTAGCATGGCATCTGCCGCAGAAGCTGGCGGACGTAATCCGGATATTGCCAGAGGTATGGTTGACTCTAAAACGACCATATCTATTCCTGAGATGAACTTTAACAAGGAAAATGGTCAGATCATTTCTTTAACCAGTGAGGAAGCGCTGAAGTTGGGTTATGCGGATCACATCGCGTCTTCCGAACAAGAGGTTATTCAGTGGATGGGTTACAGCACGGATGATGTCATCCATGTGGAGCGAACATGGGCTGAAAAAGCAGCCGAGATATTGACCAACCCAATTGTACAGACGTTGCTTTTATTTATCGGTATCGCAGGTATTGTTATTGAGTTGATCGTACCCGGTTTTGGTGTACCGGGAATTTTGGGCATACTCGGATTTGGTTTGTATTTTTTCGGCAATTATATCGCTGGTTTTGCAGGTTCGGAGACGTGGTTGTTGTTTATTATCGGTCTGGCTCTGCTTATACTTGAAATGTTCATCCCGAGTTTTGGTATTTTGGGCATTCTGGGTTCCGTCAGCCTTGTCGCCGGAGTTGTTCGTGCAGCATACAACATGCAGCATGCGTTTATATCTTTGGGCATTGCCTTTGCAGCTGCGGTTGCCGTGGTAGCGATCATCGCGGTTGTATTCAAGGACCGAGGGATATGGAACCGTTTTATACTTAAAGAAAGTTTAACGGCTGAACAAGGTTTTTCTTCAGTTGTGAACCGGGAAATGCTATTAGGTCAAAGGGGTGTCAGTCTGACTCCACTTCGTCCAGCCGGAACGGTGCTGATCGCTGATGAGCGAGTCGATGTTGTAACGAACGGCGAGTTTATTGCTACAGATATGCCGATTATAGTATCCAAAGTAGAAGGCGGGCGAATTGTGGTCAAGGCAGACACTAGCGTCTAAACAAGCAAATAACAAAGAATTAGATTAATGGAGGATGATGCGAGTGTTCGAATCGGGTATTGTCAGCGTTTTGCTGATTGCCGTTGTAGTGATTATTGTATTGAGCGTATTTTTTAGTTTCTTCCCGGTGATGCTGTGGATTTCAGCATTGGCTTCGGGTGTGCGCATTGGCATCATTACGCTGGTAGCTATGCGCTTACGGCGCGTCACGCCAAGCCGAATTGTCAATCCGCTCATTAAGGCAACCAAGGCGGGTCTGGGCTTGAACATCAACCAGCTGGAAAGCCACTTTCTCGCAGGAGGGAATGTAGACCGAGTGATCAATGCGTTGATTGCTGCGCAGCGTGCTAACATTCCGCTTGAGTTTGAACGTGCGGCAGCGATTGATCTTGCTGGACGGGATGTTCTGCAAGCGGTCCAAATGAGCGTTAATCCGCGTGTTATTGAGACACCTATTGTTGCTGCGGTCGCCAAGGATGGTATTGAAGTGAAGGTTAAAGCTCGTGTTACGGTGCGTGCCAACATTGATCGACTTGTTGGGGGGGCTGGAGAAGAAACGATTATTGCACGGGTCGGTGAAGGTATTGTTACGACCGTAGGTTCCAGTAACTCGCATAAGGACGTGCTGGAGAACCCGGATTCAATTTCAAGAACCGTATTGTCCAAAGGTTTGGATGCCGGGACAGCATTTGAAATCCTGTCCATTGATATTGCGGACGTTGATGTAGGTAAAAATATCGGTGCTTTTCTGCAAACAGAGCAGGCGGAAGCCGACAAACGTATTGCGCAGGCAAAAGCGGAAGAGCGGCGTGCGATGGCTGTAGCGCAGGAGCAGGAAATGAAGGCACGTGTTGTAGAAATGAGAGCACGCGTGGTGGAATCCGAATCCGAAGTACCGCTGGCAATGGCTGAAGCGCTACGCGGCGGGAAGCTTGGTGTCATGGACTATATGAATTTGAAAAATATTGAGGCGGATACGCAAATGCGTGGCTCCTTAGGCAAACCGAATGAGAACTCGGGGAATGACAACAAAAACCGGGATTAATAACGGGACATAGCCGATGAATTACGGCAGCTAGGTGGTGAGTAATGAACTTTATCAGCTGGATCTTTGAACATTTGTATATCCTGATCGTGATTGGCTTTGCTTTGGTGTCTTTTTTGGGGAAAAGCATCCAAGGTACAGGGCGGAAATCACCGCCGCGAAAAGGTATGCCTACCTTTGGTGGTGATCATGGTTCTCGTGGGCCCTCGACGTCATCCGGACCCTTCACAATGGAACATGGGCAAGAGCAACGTCAGCAGGATATTGCTGGAGAGCTGCAACGTCAATTTCCTAATGAACGACGGACGGTTATGGAAGCTCGTCGCATAGAAGAAATGGGCGATCGGCCGGAAACGGAAGAACGAATGAACCGGGATTCATTAGATAACGGTTCGACTCTAGAGGATCGGATCCGTGCTATGGAAGAAGAACGAAAAATGGTTTTAGCCCGTCTCGATCGTATATCCAATGCGAGGGAGTCAGGGGAAATTACAGATGCGCCAGAGATAGCTTCGCAAGACCGTAATACGGTGGATACGGCTGATCTGCGCAGAGGTGTGATTTGGGCAGAAATATTAGGTCCTCCACGTTCCAAGCGCTACATGGGTGGAGGAAGACGTTAAAATGATAGTGGATCCGTCACGGCTTTGGCTGTGGCGGATCTTTTTTTGTGATGCTTTAGGAATACATAACCATGCTCGGAATAAAAAGTGAATTAACGACAAATGCTCTAATTACCTGACAACGAATGTGATAATCCCTTGTGTGCTCTAGCTTTCTCACATTTGTTGTCATCTAAAATGGTGGCATTTTGTCTAATTTAGCGCCTCATTTATGAAAATATATTCCTGAAAAATGATCAGATGTAACAATATGAATGGAGCTTTCCGAAAGCAGTTTTCATTTTTTCTTTTTTATATATAATGTTCTCAATGATAGATACTTATGAAATTCAATCCAATTTTACCTAAAATTTTATTTATATCGAGGTGATACAACAAGGTTATAAAAATGGAAAAATTAATTTTTAGGAGGATGGGATCGATGGGAAATAGCTTGTTTAGAAAGAAGAGCATTGATCAGTTGATTGCCGCTACGCGAGGGGAAAAAGCACTCAAAAGGGAGCTGGGTGCGTTTGATTTAACGATGCTTGGAATTGGAGCCATTATCGGAACGGGAATTTTTGTGTTGACAGGTACAGGAGCAGTTACGGCTGGTCCAGGCTTAGTTCTTTCTTTTGTGATTGCGGGACTCGCGTGTTTATTCGCAGCATTGGCTTATGCGGAGTTTGCATCCACCGTTCCAGTATCCGGTTCTGTTTACACTTTTACATATGCTACGATGGGGGAGCTATTGGCCTTTATTATTGGATGGGATTTAATTTTGGAATACATGCTGGCAGCCAGCGCCGTTTCCGCAGGTTGGTCGGGTTACTTTGTATCATTTTTGAACGGAATTGGCCTTCACATTCCGCTTGAATTCACTGCTGCACCGGGGGCTTTGAAAGACCAAACTACTTATTTTAATCTCCCAGCTTTTTTAATTTTGATGGGTATCACGTTCTTGCTTTATTTAGGGATAAAAGAATCAAAACGGATAAACAACATCATGGTAATCATAAAAATTGTTGTTATTTTATTATTTATCATCGTTGCTTTTAAATATGTGAAGCCAGATAACTGGACACCGTTTATGCCGTTTGGGTTCAGTGGGGTGTTTGGAGCCGCAGCTCTTGTGTTTTTTTCTTTTATTGGTTTTGATGCTGTTTCATCGGCGGCTGAAGAAACTAAAAATCCCACTACTGATTTACCGCGAGGCATTATTTTCTCACTCATTATTTGTACGTTTTTGTATGTCATTGTTAGCGCGATTATGACTGGTATAGTACCGTTTATGCAATTTGAAGGTATCTCTCACCCCGTGTCATTGGTATTGCAGGTTGCGGGCCAGAACTGGGTTGCAGGTATTGTAGATATAGGAGCCATCTTAGGGATGACAACGGTCATGCTGGTAATGCTCTATGGTCAAACTCGTATTATGTTTGCTATGTCACGTGACGGCTTAGTCCCCAAAGTATTATCCAAGGTTCATTCCAAATACAAAACGCCCTACATTAACACGTTGTTTTTCGGCACTTTATCTGCATTAATGGGTGGACTGATTCCGCTGGATGAGTTAGCAAGTTTGGTGAACATTGGAACCTTGTCAGCATTTATTCTGATTTCGGTCGCCGTTATCGTTATGAGAAAAACACAACCTGACTTGCCAAGGGCCTTCCGATGTCCTGGAGTTCCGTATATCCCGATCCTGGCTATCGTTTCATGTGGGGTGCTCATTCTTAATTTGAATGGCCAGACATTTATTCGCTTTATTATTTGGCTTGTCATTGGTATGGCTGTTTACTTCTTATACTCTAGAAAAAACTCTCTTTTAAATCGAGATAGCGAAAAATAACCGTGTCATTTAATGAAATTCAAAAAAGACAACCTTTGTTTTCAATATGAAAATGAGGTTGTCTTTTTTGTTGTGAATTTTGAAAGGACACATCTTTTTCCTCTGCAATATAGTAGCTACTACGAATTGTAAGTTTAGCCTCATAAATGCCGCGACTGGATCATAAAATGTACAGTACAGATATCTGTGGCACTGGTGTAATGGTGTTCACTGATCATAAGAATATAAGATGGAAAGCCAGCAGCGTAGCTGCCTTGAAACATCTATGGGTACCGGATGGCAATAACAGAAGATGAAAAAATAGCAGCGTGCTGTCATCAAAACAACTCTAAGCCGTTGGATAACAAATATTTTGATGACAGGAAGGGAGATTTCGCCGTATGAGCAGGATGAGCCGCAAACTGCGAAAGTGGGCCAGCGAGACGCTGGAGCTTCCGCAGGACATTCTATTTGACCTGCCGCGGTTAACCCTCATCGGCAGCCGTCAGCTTTATGTGGAGAATCACCGGGGCGTGGTGGATTTCACGCCGGATCAGCTCGTACTTGCACTTGCGCAAGGCAGGCTGAGGGTGTCGGGCCATGATCTAGTCATTACGTCTATTCTGCCAGAGCAGGTAAGTGTGGAGGGACATATAACGGATATCCAAATGGAAGGAACGGAGGAAGGCTCGTGAAACATCCTGCTTTAGCAAAGCTGCGTGGTACGGTTACCCTTGCTATCAAGGGCGAAAGTGTGGAAGCTTTCATTAATTTACTCACCGATCACCATATACCTGTGTGGAACGTGCGGCCGATGGGTACTAGACATGCAGAAATGAACCTTCTGCTGCCGCACGTCTTCCTCCTACGCCCGCTTTTGAGAAGGACAGGCTGTAAAATGCATGTTCTGAAGCGGCAAGGGCTTCCCTTTACTGCTGTACGACTTGCCAAACGTAAATTTTTCCTGGCTGGATTGGCTTTGTTCTGGATAGGTCTTCTGCTGATGTCTTCGCTTATCTGGGACATTGAAGTAAAGGGGAATGATAAGCTATCGACGGAATCTGTTCTCAAAGCCGCTCGACAGGAGGGCCTGTATCCATTTCAATGGAGCTTTCGTCTATCCAGTCAAGACAAGCTTTCACGTGCGCTCATGCAGAAGCTTCCAGAGGCATCCTGGATCGGTGTGGAAAAGCAGGGTACTTTGGTGACGATTCAGGTTGTTGAAGCTTCACAGCCTACCCCTGCGCCGCTCTACAGCCCTCGTCATATCATTAGTAAGGCAGATGCGGTAGTTACTGAAATTTTTGCCGAGCAGGGTCGTCCTGTCGTGCATAAAAATACGCGTGTCAAAAAAGGAGCCATCCTCATCTCTGGAACGCTTGGAGATGAGGAGAACCAACAGCAGGTCGTAGCCAAAGGAGAGGTTAAGGGTCTTGTATGGCATGAATACGAAATTAGCAGTCCCACGGTGCAACGCAGCAGCACGTATACAGGTATCAGTCATGACCGCTTGTATCTGGTCCTAGGCAACCGTGCGATACAATTGTGGGGATATGGGAAAATACCTTATTCTACACATAAAACAACAGTTGAACATGATCCGCTAACATGGCGTTCCTACAAACTTCCGGTGGGTTGGATGACCGAAAGTGTGAGGGAGACAAAGATACAGGAGCAGAAGCTTACGGAAGCAGAAGCGAAAATGTCAGGTTTAGAAGGCGCGCGAGCTGATATTTTAGCTAAATACGGCAAAGGAACGAAAATAATGAGCCAAAAAATTTTGCATGAGAAGAGAGAGAATGGTAAAGTTTATATGAAAGTGCTTTTTGAAGTGGAGCAGGATATTGCGGAAGAACTTCCGTTAGTTCATAACCAAGGAGAATGAGGCTATTTGGCAGAACAACAACGCAGCATACAAATTGCATTGAACAATGCGGGAGAAGGACAGGCGTTATTTGGCCCGCAGGATTCCTTTTTGAAATTAATCGAAGCAGCTATTCCCGCAAAAATAGCATCTCGTGAGGCAGAAGTTAATGTTTTTGGTAATGCTCACGAGGTGGAAGTGCTCGAACAATTGTTCGACGTATTACTCCAGTTAATTCGCAATGGGTATATACTGACCGAAAGGGATGTCCATTATGCGATTGAACTGGCAAAAGATTTGCGCGCTGATCAGCTGCTCGATTTGTTCAAGGGTGAAATTACGACGACGTTCCGGGGTAAACCGATTCGCGTCAAAACGATTGGACAAAAGCACTATGTAACCACGATTAAGAAACGCGATATTGTATTTGGAATTGGCCCGGCGGGTACTGGTAAAACCTATCTGGCTGTAGTGCTGGCCGTAGCTGCCCTGAAGGAAGGTTCAGTCAAGCGCATTGTACTGACTCGTCCTGCGGTGGAAGCAGGTGAAAATTTAGGTTTTTTACCAGGGGATTTACAGGAAAAGGTTGATCCGTATTTACGCCCATTGTATGATGCCCTATACGATGTGATGGGCCCAGAGCAGACTGCAAAGGCACTGGAGCGCGGATTAATAGAAATTGCACCTTTGGCTTATATGCGGGGACGTACGCTGGATGACTCTTTTATTATTTTGGACGAAGCGCAAAACACTACACCCGAGCAAATGAAAATGTTTTTGACTCGACTTGGCTTTGGCTCCAAAATGGTCATTACCGGCGATGTTACGCAAATTGATTTGCCTCGTGGCAAAAAATCCGGTCTGATTGAAGCGAATGCGATTTTACAAGGGATTGAGGAAATAGGCTTTGTCCAGTTTGCAGAAGAGGATGTTGTCCGTCATTCCCTGGTACAGAAAATTATTGTTGCTTATGACCGAGTTGCCGAAAATCAAGGATAGTCATTCAATCACGAGTATGCCGTGTACGACCAGAAAAAGTATAAAATGAGCAGTGTAGCTGCCTTGAAAAAGATGATGGAGAGGGATTGTTTTAGATGACCTCGAAGGAATTATCTAAAGGGAAAACGTTCCAGCATAGAATGAATGGATGGAAGTATAGCGTGGTGACACGCTATCTTCTGTTTTTATTTTTGGTGGTTCTTTTTTATGTAGGCTTTGCGTCCAAGCTGCTTCCCGAGCGTTATGATATTCGGGTAAATCAACCGAGTGAAAAGGAAATTGTCGCCCCGATGCAGCTTCCTAACAGTAAGGCGACTTTGAAGGCTCAAGAGGAATCAGCTGAACGTGTGCAGCCCATGTATACCATTGTGCCCGTTCGCAACGATAACCTGATTACTGGTATTTTGGATCGAATTGAACGGCTCAATCAGGATGACCAGGTCTCCAGAGCAGATAAGATTTCGATTTATAAGGATGAGATTCCGCAACGTGCACGGGAATTTGTACAAAATTTTGTGAATAACAGCCGTAATGCGGATGCCTACCCAGATAAGTTGCTGGATGAAGTGCTGGAAAAAACGAAAGAGCAAACGTACCGAATTCCAGAGGAGACATTCATTAAAATTCCGCGCCTTACATCTGAGGATATTGCTGAAATGCGGCCTGTTGCCCGTGAGATTGTGACAGGGTTGATGAATGATCAAATTACGGATGCTCAGACAGCCCGAGCGAAAGTAGCTGAGCGGGTTAGTACAAGCTCGCTTACTAAGCGTACTTCACGGGAGGTTGTTCAGGAACTTGCAAGGCTTGTGATTACCGCCAACAAGTTTTATGATGATACAGCTACGAAGGACGCAAAGGTACAGGCTCGTGAAGATACACCGACAGTTTACATTAAACAGGGTGAAGTACTCGTCAAGAAGGGTGAGATTATTACCCAGGAAATCTATACACTGCTTGATGAAAATGAATTGCTCAAGGATAAAATCAATTATTGGCCACAATTTGGACTGCTGATGTTGTCTATGATGCTGGCATTGGGCCTGTTTATGTATATTCGTCAATTTCAATCACGAACACGAAACTTCAAGTATAATAATGCGCAGTTGCTCATGCTAGTATTAATCTTTGTGATAACAGTTGGAGCAATGATGTTAATTTCCATACTGCAGAACAATGAACGTTCCTATCTCGGCTATCTGGCGCCTATCGCGCTTGGAGCTATGCTCGTAACGCTGTTGCTTGATATGTCGTTGGCTTTCGTATGTGCCGTTATATTCAGTATATTGGCAAGTGTTATTTTGAATGTCCGTCAGGGACAAATTTTCGACTTTAATTTTGGATTTTTTGCTATTGTGGTCTGTCTGGCAGCGATTTTCTCTACTCATCGAGCCAGCCAGCGTTCAACACTGTTCAAAGGGGCGATTATGGTATGCCTGTTCGGTGCCCTGTCTGTTTTTTCTCTGGCACTGATTGACCAAGGGAATTGGACTCAAACGACGACGCTCTATGGGGTAGCTTTTGCTTTTGCAGGTGGTCTGATAACAGCAATACTTGTTATTGGGCTAATGCCATTTTTTGAGTCTACCTTTGGTATCTTGTCGGCACTGAAGCTTGTTGAGCTGTCAAATCCCAATCATCCATTGCTCCGCAAGCTGCTTACGGAGACACCGGGAACGTATCATCATAGTGTAATGGTGGGTAATCTGTCAGAGGCCGCAGCGGAGGCTATAGGGGCAAACGGCTTGTTGTGCCGGGTTGGTTCGTATTATCATGATATTGGTAAAACCAAGAGGCCTTCGTACTTCATTGAAAATCAAAATGGGTTGGAAAATCCACATGATAGAATAGAGCCCAAGCTGAGCAAATCCATCATTATCGCCCATGCTCGTGACGGCGTGGAAATGCAATTGGATTACAAGCTACCCAAGCCCATTCGCGACATTGCCGAGCAGCACCACGGAACGACATTCTTACACTATTTTTATCACAAGGCGTTGCGCGAAGCTGAAGAGCGGGGGGTGGAGCCTGACTTCACGGAGGATGATTTCCGTTATCCGGGACCGAAGGCTCAGTCTAAAGAGTCTGCTGTGGTGGGAATTGCTGATAGCGTGGAGGCAGCAGTTCGTTCCTTACGGAAGCCGACAGTGGAACAAGTGGAATCCATGATTGAGAAAATTATTAAGAGCCGTCTTGATGATCACCAATTCAACGACTGCGAGCTGACCATGCGGGAGCTTGATATCGTGGCTCAAACCCTCAAGGAAACAGTAATGGGGATTTTTCATTCCCGTATTGAGTATCCGGAGGAAAGGCCCAAGTCTGAAAACGGAAAAGCTTAATATAACTTGTGCATGAAGTACGGTTAGAGCACTAGAATTAAAAGGAGCGGTTGGCATGGGCCTTCAATTAGCTTGGAATAATGAACAAAACGATATGGTAATTAACGAATCCTTGATTACGCTGCTGAACACCTTATTAGAGGAGGCAGGCAAAGTGGAAGGAGTCACTGACGGTGAGGTAGCCCTTACCTTCGTTAATGATGAGCAAATTCATGAGTTGAACAGGGACTATCGGGGAATTGATCGTCCCACCGATGTGTTGTCTTTTGCTATGAAGGAAACACTGGATGAAGAGCTTGAAATTATTTACGAACCGAATGATGAAAATTCATTGAATGATGTACCTGATGTTTTGGGGGATATTATAATCTCTGTACAAACAGCGCAAGCTCAGAGTGAAGAATACGGACATTCGATTGAGCGTGAAATCGGTTTTTTGTTTGTTCACGGCTTTCTTCATCTGTTAGGCTATGATCATCAGGATGATGTGAGTGAAGCTGAAATGATGGGCAAACAGGAAGCTGTACTGGCTCAAGCGGGGTTGACAAGGTAATGAGACGTCAGCCTTGGAGAATGACTTTTCGCTATGCGGCAGAAGGCGTGATGTACGCTCTGCGTACGCAAGTAAATATGCGGATACATGTGGCCGTGGCGCTCCTTGTCATTGTAGCAGGCTTAACTCTGCACATCTCCCGGCTCGACTGGTTATTCGTCTGCGTGGCTATCGCTATAGTCATTGTAGCCGAACTGTTCAACACCGCTGTTGAAGCAGCGGTGGATCTCATCTCACCTGATATTCATCCGCTGGCCAAAGCGGCTAAAGACACCGCCGCCGGAGCCGTGCTCCTGGCAGCGGTTTTTGCTGTAATTATTGGTATATTTGTGTTTTATAGGCCTATGTTGACGTTAATTAGTTCGCTGTTTTAATGGAAAAACCCAAATAAAATAGGTGCTTAATCGCGCTGGAGGAAATGAAATGGCTAAGAAACACTTTAAATCAGGCTTTGTCGCAATTGTTGGCAGACCTAATGTCGGAAAATCAACACTGATGAACCACGTCATTGGGCAGAAGATCGCCATTATGTCAGACAAGCCACAAACTACACGCAACAAAATTCACGGCGTATTTACTACAGAGGACACGCAAATTGTATTTTTGGATACACCCGGGATTCATAAGCGTCAGTCAAAATTAGGCGATTACATGAATCAGACTGCTTTTAATACGTTGGGTGAAGTAGAAGCGGTACTTTTTCTTATTGACGCTGCTGAAGGTCTAGGCGGTGGCGACCGTTTTATTACGGAACAGCTTAAACAAGTAAAAACGCCAGTTATTTTGGTGCTGAATAAAATTGATCGTATTGAGCCAGAAGCATTGTTACCCCTGATTGAGCAGTATCGCAAGTTGTACGACTTTGCAGAAATCGTACCCATCTCGGCCAAAATGGGCAACAATGTAAACACCCTGCTGGAGCAGGTGCAAAAATACTTACCAGAAGGTCCGCAATATTATCCGGATGATCAAATTACCGATCATCCAGAACAGTTTGTCATTGCCGAGCTGGTGCGTGAAAAAATTCTGCATATGACACGTGAGGAAGTACCCCATTCTATTGCGGTTATGATTGAAGATATGAAAGTGCAGGATAATGGTGTAGTGCATATTATGGCTGTTATTTTTGTAGAACGTGACTCCCAGAAGGGGATTATTATCGGCAAACAGGGAGCCATGCTCAAAGAAGTGGGCAAACAGGCACGCCAGGATATCCAAAACCTGTTAGGCTCCAAGATTTTCCTGGAACTTTGGGTTAAGGTCAAAAAAGACTGGCGCAACCAGGAACGCGTCCTTCGTGACCTTGGCTTTCATCGCGACGCTTAAAAACAGAACTCGATTCTACGTCACTTTAGTTCAAGGGTTTATTGAGGTTAAAAATTGATATTAAATAAATATGTATAGTTGTAGTAAGCATCATAAAAAAGCCGTCCCGATCTCTTGGCTGAGATAGTAATAGTCTCCTGATCATTTAAAGCGCCGCGTATGTGCGGCGCTTAACTTCTTGCTCTTTTTATCCTTTTCTTCCAGCGATGAAATAGGTGTGCTTTAAAAAAGGCCTTGTATGCACGATGTAGCGGAGCGAAGGATTTGAATCTGAAGAAGCGATAGCGTTCGCCTTTACCCCCGAATTTAACCCTTTGTATGTTTTACATTCAAATAAATTCGGGGGTAACAGCGATCGTAAGATCAAATCATTTGCGAAGCGTATTCCATTCTACATACAGCAGCCTTTTTTAACGCAATCCATTTATTTCATCGCATACTTCCCTTCTCTTCGCATCATCCTAATTTTGAGATGCAAACGTCATTTCCGAAGAGAGGATGAATACGATTGCGAGATTTTTCGTGGAAGTATTTTGCGATGACTGGAGATGTCGGTGCGTATCTGTTATACCGGGAGAGCGCCTTGACAAGGGAGCAAGATACGGATGAAGGAGAGTCGGACGAGCATGAAGAAGCCCGTGAATAGTACAAGCCACTGGCTTCTTCGCGAATGTTTGGGGGAAGAGGCATGCTTTACAGGGTGGAAGGAATCGTCATCCGCAGCATGGATTACGGTGAGGGGAACAAAATTATTACGCTTTGCACCGAAAGCGGAGGTAAAGCAGGCGTGCTGGTCAGAGGTGCAAAAAAGTCCAAAAGCCGTCACGCTGCTTTAACGCAGCCGTTTACGTACGGTGAATTCGTTTTTTTTCGAAACACAGGCTTAGGCACGTTGAATGCCGGTGAAATCATCCAATCCCACCATACATTACGCGAGGATATTACTAAGGCTGCTTACGCTTCTTATGCTTGTGAATTACTCGATCGGGTGTTACAGGATGAGGAAACAGGTGCGTTCTGGTTTAAGCAGCTAAAAGCATGTTTGGAGGCGCTGGAGAGTGGCAAAGATCCGCTGATCGTCATGAGTATTTATGAATTTAAAATATTGCAGGCGGCCGGATATGCTCCTCAGCTTGATGCATGTATTTCAAGTGGTCAACAATGTGCTGATGAGGATATGTTCGTCAGTCCGAGGCTGGGCGGAGTTTTGTGTCGGAGCTACAAGCATTTTGATCCAGCTGCATTAAGCGTGACTCCACGTACACTGAAGTTGCTGCGCTTGTTCGCCAGAATGGATTTGAATCGGCTCGGCAACATTGACGTGAAGGACTCCACTAAGCTGGAGATCAAACATGTCATGCGTCAGTTCATGGATATGCAGTTGGAGGTCAAGCTAAAATCCCGCAATTTTTTGGATCAGCTCGACAAGTACGATATGTGAAACGCCCTATTCTCTTGACTGTATTGCTGAAACCGTGTAATATCCTACTATATATCTCCTTCGGGAGCAGATGCATTGAACGAGAAAGTAGCGGGATGTATTCTCTGTTATTAGCGAGTTGGGGACGGTGTAAGCCCAGCGGGAATTCTTCGTGAACAAGGCACTCGGGAGCGTCTGATTGGACACGGAAAAGAGGATTACGATCTGATTGGTGATATAGGATCGCAATCAAGTAGGGTGGAACCGCGGGAGTCAGCTCTCGTCCCTACGTCTGTACAGGCGTAGAGGCGGGGGCTTTTTGCTGTCTCTAACAAGGCTCTTGAGATAAAATAGCCCTGTACATACGAGCTTAAATGAGAAGAAATCACCAACATTTGAGGGAATTGGAAAGGGAGCGTGTACCAATGAATTTTCAGCAGATGATTTTAACGCTGCAACAATTTTGGGCTGAACACAACTGTATTATTGTACAGCCGTATGACACGGAAAAAGGGGCAGGCACGATGAACCCGATGACGTATTTACGTTCGATCGGACCTGAGCCGTGGAATGTAGCTTATGTTGAGCCTTCTCGTCGTCCGTCAGACGGACGTTATGGTGAGAACCCAAATCGCCTGTATCAGCATCATCAGTTCCAAGTAGTTTTGAAGCCTTCGCCGGATAACATTCAGGAATTGTATTTGGAGAGTTTGAGCCGTTTAGGCATTAACCCTCTGGAGCATGATATTCGTTTCGTTGAAGACAACTGGGAAGCACCGACGTTGGGAGCGTGGGGCTTAGGTTGGGAAGTATGGCTGGACGGTATGGAAATTACCCAGTTTACCTATTTCCAGCAAGTGGGCGGTATTGATGCCAGTCCGGTTGCCGTAGAAATCACGTACGGTATGGAGCGTCTTGCTTCCTACATCCAGGACAAGGAGAATGTGTTCGATTTGGAGTGGGTCAACGGAATCACGTACGGTGATGTCTTCCACCAGCCTGAATTTGAGCATTCCAAGTATACGTTCGAAGTATCTGACGTCAAAATGCTCTTTACTCTTTTCAATATGTACGAAGAAGAGGCAAATAAAGCGATGGCGCAGCATCTTGTATTTCCAGCCTATGATTATGTGCTGAAATGTTCTCATGCGTTCAACTTGCTGGACGCTCGCGGAGCGATCAGTGTGACGGAACGGACTGGGTTTATTATACGAGTGCGTAATTTGGCGCGTCAGGTGGCTGCGACCTATCTGGAGGAGCGCGAGAAGCTGGGCTTCCCGCTGTTGAAGAAAGGAGGTGCGGCAAATGTCTAAGGATTTATTGTTTGAGATCGGATTGGAAGAAGTCCCTGCACGTTTTATCCCGAATGCGATTCAGCAGTTGAAGCAGCGTATGACGGCGTGGCTTGACAGCTCGCGTATTGCTTATGGTGCTGTAGAGGCTTATGCTACACCTCGCCGTTTGGCGGTACTTGTGAAGGAAGTAGCGGAGAAGCAAGAAGATATTAACGAAGAGGTTAAAGGTCCTTCCCGCAAAATCGCACTAGACGAAGCTGGTAACTGGAGCAAGGCTGCACTGGGCTTTGCTCGCAGCCAAGGTGTTGATCCTGAACAGTTCACGTTCAAGGAGCTTGGAGGCGTGGAATATATTTACGCAACTAAGAGCAGCATAGGTGTTCCAACGGCGGATGTACTGTCCGAAGGTTTATTGCACATTTTACATGCCATGACATTCCCTAAATTTATGCGCTGGGCGAGTTATGACTTTAAATTTGTTCGTCCGATCCGCTGGTTGATTGCCTTGTTTGGTAACGATATTGTTAATTTGGAGATTGCCGGCGTGCAGTCAGGAAATGTGACAAGAGGGCATCGTTTCCTGGGACAGGATGCCGTAGTAGAAAGTCCAGCCGACTATGTTGAAGTGCTTCGCAAGCAGCATGTCATTGTGGACATTGAGGAACGTCAATCGCTTATCGTGAAGCAGATTGAAGCGCTGGCTGCCGAAAAAGATTGGACGATTGCGGTAAAAGATGATTTGCTGGAAGAAGTGCTGTATTTGGTGGAAACCCCAACAGTACTGTTCGGAGGTTTTGATCCTGCGTTCCTGAACATTCCGAAGGATGTACTCATTACTTCCATGCGTGAACATCAACGCTATTTTCCAGTGCTGGATCGCACAGGAGAGCTACTGCCATATTTTGTTACGGTACGTAACGGAGGAAGTCAATCGCTGGAAGTCATTGCTAAAGGGAATGAAAAAGTATTGCGTGCGCGGCTGTCTGATGCCAAATTCTTTTATGAAGAAGATCAGAAGCTGGAAATTAAGGATGCACTCTCCAAACTGGAAAGTATCATCTTCCACGAAGAGCTGGGAACGGTTGGAGACAAAGTGCGCCGGATCCGCCGTATTGCTGATGCTCTGGCAGAGAAGCTTCGCGTTTCTCCAGATACACAGGAATCGGTTAGTCGAGCAGCGGATATTTGTAAATTTGACCTGGTAACACAAATGGTATATGAGTTCCCGGAACTGCAAGGTGTGATGGGTGAGGATTATGCTCGTAAGGCTGGAGAGAAGGAAGAAGTGGCAAGAGCGGTGTTTGAGCATTACCAGCCGCGTTATGCAGGAGAAACGGTTCCTTCAACGAATGCTGGAGCGATTGTAAGTATCGCAGACAAGATAGATACTATTACAGGCTGCTTCTCCATCGGTATTATTCCAACAGGTTCACAGGACCCTTACGCGCTTCGTCGCCAGGCAGCAGGTATTGTGCAGATTTTGTTGGATCGTAAGCTTTCAGCTACGTTGTCTGATGTGTTCAATATCGCGCTCGATGTGCACGGCAATCTTGGAAATATGAAACGTTCCGCGGATGAAATACGTAAAGAATTACATGAGTTTTTTGGATTACGCGTGAAGAAACTATTGTCTGAGACACTTCGTTATGACGTTGTGGATGCTGTGCTTGCAGCTGGATATGACGACGTTGCTTCCGTTGTTAACCGTGGAGCTGCGTTAATGACTGCCGTACAAACAGGTGAGGTATTCAAAGCAACAGTTGAGTCCTTTAATCGTGTAGGTAATCTGGCTGCTAAAGCAGTGCATAAATCAGTTAATACGGGTGAGTTTACGGAACAAGGCGAAAAAACGCTTTACGAAGCATGGTATAGCGCTTATGAATCTTACAGCGTAGCTTTACAGGAAGGTGATGCGACACGGGCGTTAGCGCTAGCTTCATCCATTACCCCTGCGGTAACGGCGTTCTTTGATTCCGTTATGGTTATGGCTGAGGATGACGCTGTTCGTAATAATCGTTTGGCATTGCTGGCTGTTATTGACTCAGAACTGAAGTGTTTTGCCGATTTTTCCAAGCTTGTAGTTTAAACGTCAGTTGTGGTAGTATGAACAACTTGAAAAAATGGGTATAAATATACGGAACGGTGTAAGAGTAATCTTGCAGCCGTTCCGTATTTTACTCGAATGCGGATGGGGGATGCTTATGGGGGGAACCGGAACTTTACTGGGTGTGAGGATCGTTGTTGACGGGGACGCTTGTCCTGTTAAAAGTGAAATTGCGGAGATAGCTTCCCGTTTTCATATTGAGGTTATTATGGTATCTTCATATGATCATCTCATTCAGGGCAGCAAAGGTGTAAGCGTCGTTAAAGTAGACCGAAGCGACCAAAGTGCCGATCTCTATATTGCCAATCATATCCGCCGCGGAGATATTGTAACCACCAATGATTATGGTCTTGCTGCACTTGCCTTGGCAAAAGGTTGTGAAGTGATGTCTTTTCGCGGAGCTATGTATCGAAACGATTCGATAGATTTCATGCTTGACCGACGTCATACTTCTGCCAAAGAACGGAAAAAGGGACGTTATGGAAAAGGCCCTAAACCGTTTTCATTAGAGGATCGTGAAGTTTTTCAACATAAACTGACAAAACTTTTACTTCGCTTGCAGGAGAATGAGTAACGGTATCGAATTATATTTACGTGCTAAAGAGATGAAGGTGGTTAATATGAGTGCCGGACAAGGTAACATACCGGACGATATCATTGAGTCAGTTTTACAACATCATGATATTGTAGATACGGTAAGCAAGTACGTGCATTTGACCAAGCAGGGGAAATATATGAAAGGCCTCTGTCCTTTTCATTCCGAAAAAACCCCTTCATTCACCGTGACACCGGATCGTCAGATTTTTTACTGCTACGGCTGCGGCGCGGGAGGCAATGCCATCAAGTTTATGATGGAAATCGAAGGACTATCCTTTCCCGAAGCTGTCAGGACAATGGCAGAAGAAAGTCATATCCCGCTCGGCGAATGGCAGGGACGTGATTCATCGCATCAGCATCCTGAGTTGGACAGGCTGTTGCAAGCGTATGAGTTAACTTCTAAGATGTACCATTTTTTGCTTAAAAATACGGAGCACGGCAAACCAGCTATGGAATACTTGCGCTCACGAGGATTCAGTGACAAGATCATTGATCAATTTCAAATTGGCTATGCACCCAACCGATGGGATACGATCGTTCAGTTTCTGGATAAGCGTTCTTTTGATCCCGTGGAGATGGAAAAGGGAGGGCTTATTTCTCCCCGGCATGAGGGTGATGGATATGTGGATCGATTCAGAGATCGTATCATGTTTCCCATTTGGAATCGCAACGGAAAAGTCATTGCCTTTGCAGGCCGTATACTTGGTGAGGGACAGCCGAAGTATTTGAATTCACCGGAGACCAAGCTATTCAATAAGAGCCGAACGCTGTACAATCTCCATCATGCTAAAACCTCAATTCGCAAGCTTCGCCAAAGTGTTCTTTTTGAAGGCTACGGTGATGTCATCTCGGCATGGGAAGCTGGCGTACAAAATGGGGTGGCCGCCATGGGCACTGCTCTAACAGAGCACCATGCTACGATGTTAAAAGGACTGTGCGACGAGGTCATTATTTGTTATGATGGTGACCGGGCAGGACAAGCTGCTGCGCTTAAAAATTTTCCGCTGTTGGAAAATGCGGGGCTTCACGTGAAAGTAGCGCTGGTCAGTGACGGTATGGACCCGGATGATTTTATCCGGCAATACGGCGGCGAACGATTCCAGCGCCAAATTATCGAAAGTGCCGTTTCAACGGTGAAATTTAAGCTTATATATCTGAAAAAAAACCATATACTGCAAGAGGAAGAAGGAAGAATCGCGTATTCCCGCGAAGCATTAAATGTCATTGCACCTCTGTCATCCCCGACCGAGCGGGAAGTGTATCTGCGCGAAGTGTCAGCCGAAGTCAAGGTGGATTTTGAAACCTTGAAGCAAGAATGCAATTTACTGCGTCAATCCCTGCAAAAAAAACAGAACTTTGGGGATAATAACGAAAATGGGTGGAATAATGGTAGGCATAAAAAAGGGCAGGTCTCCACACCTAATCTGTTGCCGGCTTACCATGTGGCTGAACGCAGACTGCTTCACTGGATGATGCAGGATTTAGAAGCTGCAGAGTATGTAGAAAAGCATCTGGGCGACGCCTTTAATATTGAGGATCATGCAGCAATTGCTGCTTATCTATATGCCTATTACGCGCAAGGGAAGTTACCGGATACAAGCCGTTTTATTTCATCTTTGCAAGACGACCGACTGGAGAAGAACGTAAGTTCGATCATGATGATGGATGCTCCAGGCGTATGGGCACCGCACATTTTGGATGATTATATTCATCAAGTGCGAAAATTTCCATTGCAGGAGCAACTGGATTTGAAGAGGGAAGAAATGAGAGCCGCTGAGCGCTTAGGTGACTTTCTGCGCGCAGCACAAATTGCAAGTGAGATTATAGCCCTAGAGAGACAATGAACACACAGAGGTCGGATGTTTCTAGGGAGGAGGGAGTCGAAAGATGGCGAATGATCAGCATACTGAACTGGAGACGGAACTAACACTGGATCAGGTTAAAGATCAACTGATTGAGTTGGGTAAAAAAAGTTCTTCTCTGAACTACAAAGATATCATGGAAAAACTATCGCCGTTTGATCAGGACCCCGAGCAAATGGATGAGTTTTATGAGCAGCTGGGTGACTTGGGGATTGAGGTTGTGAATGACAACGACGAAGAAGTTACCAGATTGCGTCAAAATGACGACCCGGAAAACAATGATGGGGATGATTTTAATTTCGATGACGATCTGAGCCTGCCTCCCGGTATTAAAATTAATGACCCAGTCCGGATGTACTTGAAAGAAATCGGTCGTGTACCGTTGCTTTCTGCTGATGATGAGGTGGAGCTTGCCAAACGGATCAATAACGGCGATGAAGAAGCTAAGCGCCGGTTGGCAGAAGCGAACTTGCGTCTGGTTGTAAGTATTGCCAAACGTTATGTTGGTCGCGGAATGCTTTTCCTGGATCTGATTCAGGAAGGTAATATGGGTTTGATTAAGGCAGTAGAAAAATTTGATTACGAAAAAGGCTTTAAATTCAGTACCTATGCAACCTGGTGGATTCGTCAGGCCATTACGCGCGCGATAGCCGATCAGGCGAGAACGATTCGTATTCCGGTGCATATGGTGGAAACGATCAACAAGCTGATTCGCGTATCGCGTCAACTGTTGCAAGAGCTGGGGCGCGAACCTACGCCCGAGGAAGTGGCTGCCGAAATGGAGTTGAGCGTGGAAAAAGTACGGGAAATTATGAAAATTGCCCAAGAACCGGTTTCATTGGAAACACCAATTGGTGAAGAGGATGACTCACATCTGGGGGATTTCATTGAGGATCAAGAAGCGTTGGCGCCTGCAGATGCGGCTGCCTATGAACTTCTGAAGGAACAGCTCGAGGATGTACTGGATACGTTAACCGAACGGGAAGAGAATGTTTTGCGTCTCCGCTTTGGTTTGGACGACGGAAGAACCAGAACCCTTGAAGAAGTGGGTAAAGTGTTCGGTGTTACACGTGAACGTATTCGTCAGATTGAGGCCAAAGCGCTACGTAAGTTGCGCCATCCAAGCCGCAGTAAGCGACTGAAGGATTTCCTCGAATAGAAGCGTTACATTGCGGACCTTCTGCGGCTTGAAGCGCGCAGGAGGTCTTTTTTTATCTCATGGCAGTCTTGGTGGAGGGGAAGAAGCTTGGACCAGGAGAAAAAGCGGGCAATACTGTTACATGAAATTGAGCATTGGCGGCGAAGTCGGCTGCTCCCTGAGCAATATTGCGATTTTTTGTCTAACCTGTATCGGGAGGACGAAGATCCGACGCAGAGCCAGAACCGTAACAACACCGGGCTGCTTACATATCTTAGACACGGGCATGGGATCGCCTGGCTTCTTGGTTTTGTCATTATTTCCTGCATTTGTTTGATCGGTTTTTATTTTACCGCTTTTCCGTTGGCAATGCAAATATTCTCGGCGAGTGCAGTTACTACGATTTGCTATGGAGTGGCCGCATTTTGGCGGTCTTCTGAAAAGAGTATGAGCGCGATGTTGAGCACTTTAGGCAGTGCGATTATGTTGGGTTCGGGTGTATGGATCATTCAGCTCCATCAAGGTGAAGCTAAGGTTTGGTTTCTTTTGCTCGTAGGCCTATGCGGTGTGGTATGGTGTCTTGTGGGATTAACTTTGCGCAACAGCTTACTTCATTACTGTGGCATTGCTGGGCTACTTTTAGTGTACGCGATCCTTATAGGCCGCTTCTGGCCTACAGCAACTTTAGTGATGCTTGAGGCATTTTGGATTTTGCACGCAGTATTGTTGATCTGGTTAAGCTGGTGGGTACATCGCCGCTTTCCGCGTCTCGCTTTGGTTTATTTCGCTATAGGCATGACACTAGCATTCATGGCTGAAGCAGACACGTTTATCCTGCGCCATCAAGCGGCGGGAGATGTGGTGTTTTACAGCATACTGAAGTTGGCATTTGTTGTTGGAATTTTATTTTGGACTCGAAAAAAATGGATTACGTGGGTGACGTTATGAAACTTTCTCAACGATTACAATATATTATGGAACAAATACCTGCCGGGAGCAGACTTGCGGATATTGGCTCGGATCATGGACTACTCCCCGTGGCCGCAGTGCGTAGTGGCAGAGTACCGCAAGCTGTGGCGGGTGAAGTCAATGATGGACCGTTGCGTGCGGCTCAAAAGCAGGTGGCCGAAGCAGGTCTCACGGATCGCATTGCGGTTAGAAAGGGAGATGGCTTGGCTGTAATTAAGGTCGATGAAGTTGATGTTATTACGATAGCCGGGATGGGTGGTGCCTTGATCGCTACCATTTTAGAGCAAGGGAAAGACAAGCTTGTTTCAGTGAAACAACTTGTTCTACAGCCTAACGTAGGAGAGGATATCTTACGCCGTTGGCTCATCGAACATCAATGGGTACTAACAAGTGAACATATTATGGAAGAAGACGGGAAAATATATGAGATTCTGACGGCAGTACCTGATTCGGTAAGCCCACTGAAACAGGATGCGCTGTATCAACCATGGAAAATTCCCGATAGTTCGCTGGTACTGACACCGGATTTGTTGATGCAACTCGGACCACTATTGGTCAAAGCACCGAATGAAATCTTTTTTTATAAATGGAAATTGGAGATTCGCAAGCTTGAGGATGTGCTGGCACAAGTGGCACGATCAGATCAGGAATCCGCACAGCATAAGCGGGAGCAATTGCGCAAGCAAATTGAACAGCTAGAGGAGGTACTTGCATGTTTGCCAAAGGACAGACAGTAATTAGCTATATGGAGCAGCTGGCTCCGAAATACTTGGCAGTTCCGGACGATAGAATCGGGCTTCAGCTGGGTAGTCTGCAAAAGGAAATCAAAAGCATATTAGTAGCCCTAGATGTTAATGATGAGGTTGTCGAAGAGGCACTCCGCATAAAAGCTGACCTCATTATTGCGCATCATGCGATTATATTCCGCCCACTTAAAGCTTTGAACACAGATCAGCCTGCGGGTAGATTGTATGAAAAACTGATCAAGAATGATATTGCTGTCTACATCAGTCATACGAATCTGGATACAGCTGAGGACGGCATGAATGACTGGATGGCAGAAGCACTGGGTATTCAAAGTGAAGGTACGCTTGAGGATGTTCACACCGAGCAATTATTCAAGCTTGTTGTTTTCGTACCCAAAACACATCATCAACGGGTACTGGATGCCATACTGGGGGCGGGAGCTGGACATATCGGCAACTACAGCCATTGCAGCTTTAACATTGACGGCTATGGAACTTTTGTGCCGGGTGAAGGCACACAGCCGTTTTTGGGTGAGCAGGGTAAAATGGAACGTAGTGAAGAGGTTCGTATTGAAACCATTGTACCGCAGGCTGTACGCAACAAAGTCATTCAAGCGATGCTGAAGGCTCATCCTTATGAAGAGGTGGCTTATGACCTGTATCACATGGATTTGCAGGGCCGTTCCTTTGGTTTGGGACGGGTGGGCAAGCTTAAGGAAACTCGCACGCTACGGGAGTTTGTCGATGTTGTGAAAAATGGCCTCAACGTGGAGCATGTACGTGTGGTGGGCGACTTGGACCGTATGATCAAAAAGGCAGCCGTGCTTGGGGGCTCAGGCAGCCGCTATGTGAATAAGTCGCTTTTCAAAGGCGCTGATGTATTGGTCACAGGGGATATTGACTATCACACGGCTCACGATGCCCTGATGGCGGGGATTGCTATTATTGACCCTGGACATAATGCTGAAAAGATTATGAAGCCTAAAACCGCAGAATGGATGCGCAAACGCTTGGTAGAAGGTCGTTATTCAACGGAAGTACATGTATCTCAGGTAGAAACCGAACCTTTTCAATTTTTGTAAAATCTCAACATCTATGAGAAAATGAAGATGCTCTATTATTTTTTTCGTAGGGAGAGGTTCTATGCGGACGCTGATAGCTGATTCTGCAATTCATGCCTATCCAGGCATGGTCGCTGTTGTTACTTCCCGCTATGAGGGGGAAAATAATGTAATGGCCTCAGGCTGGCATACCTATATCGGATCATCACCGGGCATGTATGGCATTTCACTGAGGAAGGAAACATATTCTCACGGACTGATCGAGAAAAGCGGAGGCTTTGGTATTCAGTTTCTGCCTGCGCACAGATCGGAATGGATTCAGGCTGTAGGTACCTTTAGTGGTAAAGATGTAGATAAGTTTCAGCAGTTTGGCATTGCATATGAGGATGGAATTTCAGTCAATGTGCCTATATTGCTGGAGGCTTATCTTGCTTATGAGTGTAAAGTCGTGGATATTCATACCTATGGAGATCATGATTGGATCGTCGGTGAAATACAGCAGACCTACCGAGATGATGAACTGTTCCTAGATGAGGACGTTCCTGATTTTAGTAAGCTTTCTATCCCGCTATACGTGGGAAGGTCTGCTTATTATGTGGCGGATGATTCATTGCAGAGAAAGGTACATCCGTTTTATTTGGGCAAGTAAACAGAGATCTATACGTTTTACAATATTTTCAGGGTTGTATCATGCGCGCGTTCCCTGTATACTATGTAATGTTGTTCGGAAAGTTTGACAGACAATCGCTGGTGGCGTAAGCCGCGAGAGGAAAGTCCGGGCTCCATAGGGCAGGATGCTGGATAACGTCCAGTCAGCGCGAGTTGAAGGATAGTGCCACAGAAATGGACCGCCGATGGCCGCTTGCGGCACAGGCAAGGATGGAACCGAGGTGTAAGAGACCCCGAGGAACGCTGGTGACTTCGTTCCTGGTAAACCCCATCTGGAGCAAGACCTAATGGGACACAGCTTCTTCGCGAAGCAGCCTTAGCCCGAGGCGTGTCTAGGTTGGTCGCTGGAGCTGGATAGCAATGTTCGGCCTAGATAGATGATTGTCGCTTGTAGTGGGAGGGTAGTTCCCGTCTGTACCACGAATAGCACAGAACCCGGCTTACGGAAAACTTTCCCCACTGCAACACCTTAAAAAGTATGAATTTAACTTTTGTAAATGACCTGTTTGCATGAAAGCCTTTAATCCAAATGTATTTATTGAATTAAAAAGGGTGTGTCATATTCCTGTGGGAATGATGGCACACCCTTTTTAACATACCGTACTTACGCAGATATAGTGCATTCTTAGAATGAAGCCCCCAGCATAATTACTGTGGGCTTTCATCCTAATTTTTACTTCTCTACCGTAAAACCGTTCGAGAATGAGGCACGTAGTCAGCGTAGCAAACGCATTTGAATCTACAGAGGCGAGGCGTACATCTTTGTCCCAGATTCCAACATGCTATTCAAATTCCAAACGAATCAGAGGGAACAGCGATCGTAAAATCAAATGATTCGTGAAGCGGCCTCACGTACGTGTCCTGCCAACTCCATCATCGCACGCTGTTTACAACACTTTCCTCTGTGTACATCTTCAGTGCCCGATCCAATCGGTCAACTGCTTTTGGAAGCAAGGAAGGATCCGTATGCGTGAAGTTGATTCGCATATGGTTGCTGCCACTTAGGTCAGCATAGAAGACTTGTCCAGGCACAAATGCCACTCCTTCCTGAATTGCGAGTTGCAGCAACCGATCAGAACGGAATCCCTCGGGTAAAGTAACCCACATAAACATACCGCCAAGTGCATCATTCCAGGTGATTCCTTCCCATTGGCGTTCTTTCATCAGCGACGTGAGACGTAGCATACGAGTATGGTACTCAGCAGACACAGTACGAATATGTCCGTCCAAGTCAAAAAAGTCCAATAACTCATTCAAAGCACGTTGATCAATACTGCTGGAGTGCAGATCGGCAGATTGTTTGGCATTGGCGACTTTAACGACAATCGCTTGATTAGCTACCAGCCAACCAGATCGAACACCAGGAGCGACGGTTTTGGAGAATGTAGAAGTGTACATCACATGACCGTCTCCACCTAGCTGTTGATCGATTGAGAAAAGGGATGGAAAGTTAAGGTTTTCGTCAAATTTAAGACGTCCGTAAGGATCATCTTCAAAAATCAAAGTGCCGTATTTACGGCATATTTCAACAACGCCTGTTCTTCGTTCCATACTCCAAACACTTCCTGCCGGGTTGGAGAAGGTTGGGATGACATACACGAATTTAGGCTGATGTTTTTTGATCTTGGCTTCAAGATCTTCTAATCGCATACCGTTAGAGTCTGTATCTACACTTACAATGTTGGCACCATAGGAATTAAATACCTGAAGAGCTGCCAAATAAGTAGGGGACTCCACCAATACAGTATCCTGCGGATCGAGCAATACACGCGAAACCAGATCAATGGTCTGCTGTGAGCCCGTCGTCATGATGATGTTATCTCTGGTGACGGAGATGCCTTGGGATGACATGATTGCTGCAAGACGTTCCCGTAGAGGAATGTAGCCCTCGGTTAGGCCGTATTGAAGAGCGGTAGTACCGCCGAGGCGAAATACCTGCTCATAGGCTTTAGCAACAGCTTCGATGGGGAAAAAGGCATCGGCAGGAAGGCCGCCTGCCAGAGATAACACATCTGTTCCCTGTGTCAGCTTTAAAATGTCCCTTACCATGGACGAGCCCTGAGTACGAGCCATACCCGAAAATTTGTGTTCCAATCCAATCATCTCCTGTGTTCTATACTGTACTATGAAATTTGTTGTATTATATCGATAATGAAGTATAACAGTAAACGTCTAAATGTAACAGTTGATTTTTGGAGGGGACGGTTCCGATGCATATTGATCTCAGCCGCAATAGCAGTGTTAAATTATATTTACAGATTGCCAAAACATTAGCAGATCGCATCCAGTCTGGACTGTTGCCTCAGGGCACAAAGCTTCCCTCTGTCCGTCATTTGTCCAGTTTGCTTGCGGTAAGTCCCGTAACTGTAAGCAAGGCATATGCTGAGCTGGAGTCTATTAATCTGGTTACCTGTACACAGGGAAAAGGTTGCTATGTAGCAGAGCCTTCGGTAGCTGTTCAACGTGAGGGAGCGCAGGATTTGTCATGGCAAATGTCGCTGATCGATTATTTGCCACGCGCACAGTTATGGAGAAACTTTAACCATAGCAGACAGGTTCCCTATTCTTTTCATATAGCAGCAATTCAACCGGAGCTTCTTCCTACACGCGAAATCATCGCTGATACTCAACGTCTATCCTCTGGAAATCCTGATGCAATGGCAGCATACGGTACTTTTGAAGGTGATTTAGCGCTGAGGGAAGTGTTTGTAGATCACCTGAACGAACGTGGCCTATGCACTGTTGCAGAACAGCTGCTCGTGACCAGTGGTGCCCAACAGGGCATTGACCTGGTGGCACGTACTTTTGTTGGTTCTGGAGATGTTGTCTACATGGAGGCTCCTACATATACGGGGGCCATTGATGTATTTACCAGTCGTGGTGCCAAAGTAATTATGATTCCGATGGATGAGCAGGGCATGCGGATCGATATCCTCACGCGTCTTTGTGATACTCATCCCCCAAAACTGATCTACACGATACCCACCTTTCATAATCCTACCGGAGTAACTTTAACGACGGCCAGACGCACACAATTATTGGATCTAGCTCAAAGTTATCATTGCCTCATTGTTGAGGATGATCCATTTTCTGACCTCTACTATAAAACAAAGCCGCCACTCTCTATCAAGGCACATGATCAATCCGGACATGTGATATATATCAAAAGCTTTAGCAAAACCGTTGCTCCCGGCTGCCGTATAGCTTGTGTAGCGGCCACTGGCAGTGTAATGGATCGTTTGGTGGCTGCCAAGTCTACTACGGATTTGGGGAGCCCTCTATTAACGCAAAAAGCGCTATTGCCCTTTATCAGGAACCGTCTTGATCGACATCTTGTCTGGTTGCGGGAACAAATGCGGGATCGGTTGACAGTCGCATTGTATACGCTCCAGCGCTATGCTCCGCCAGAGGTTAGCTGGTATGCTCCCGAAGGCGGCTTAAATGTGTGGATTAAGCTTCCTCCTAATGTTGATATTCCAGAATTGGAGCGGCTGGCTGATCGAGAAGGCGTTTCCTTTTTACCTGGTGCAGTGTGCTATGCAGGTGGTATGGACAGTAATCATATCCGTATTTCTTTTTCGTATGTGGACAAGGAAACACTTATAACAGGTCTTCACAAACTGTGCCGTTTGTTGGGCGAACTGCTTGATCATTCGGTCATTGTTGAACGGAAGCCTATTTTATAAGGGATATTTGTATTAGGGGGTAAACATCCAAGCACAGCACATGCCTTCTTAATATGCTGTACTAATTCACCGAAAGGAGTTGCACATTATGAGTCATTGCCCTTACGACCCGATCGTGTGCCCGCCGATCCAATTTGTAAATCATCAATTTTTCCCACAAGTCGTGCCTGTGGTTCATCCAATTGAGATTGTTAATCAGACGCACATTGTACCTGTACCACATCACGTATTTCCGGTGAGTATAAAGGATCCTGGAGAACCTTGCTGTCATACTCGCAGTCATAGCAAGCGTCCTGTTCGCAGCAGTTCCAAGCGTTAATAAAGCCCAAAAAAGCAGCCATGGAGCAACATGGCTGCTTTTTTCCAATAAGGAATCTTACGTTTCCAGTTTCTTCAAAATAGATTTTAACTTGTCACTTAAATGCTGTGGATAGAATTGCAAAGGAACATATGGACGTTGTGCTGCTTTCAACGCTTTATACACATCAATTTGACCATACCCGAAATATTTGTCATGCCCTGGTGTGCCCAAGTCAATTACGCTGCTTCTCATTAAATCCATAACCTCTTTGTTGGTCAGATCGGGGTTAACGGATCGAATCAGGGCAGCAAGTGCTGATACATGGGGACTGGCCATTGAAGTGCCCGACAGTGCAGCATATTGATTCCCTGGGTACGTACTGGCAATACTTGCACCTGGAGCCATGACGTCTACATAATCTCCATAGTTAGAAAAGGATGCACGGTGCATAGAAGAATCTGTAGCGGAAACGGCAAACACTTCAGGATACGCTGCTGGATACCCAGGCCGTTCCGTATTGTCATTGCCTGTGGCTGCAATTAATACGACATCTTTATCATAGGCGTATTTGATCGCATCATGCAAAAATTCAGCTTGTGCGTAATTGCCCAGACTCAAATTGATGACCTTGGCACCGTGATCAGCTGCCCAGATAATACCTTCTGCAACCGAGTAAGTCGTACCGGAGCCGGATTGGTCAAGTACCTTGATCGGCATGACTTTGTTGTACCATGTCATGCCAGCGACCCCCTCACCATTATTCACGAGGGCAGAAATGATGCCGGCGACGTGCGTTCCATGACCGACGTCATCATAAGGCTTTTCAGACGGGTTTACCACGTTATGACCTGAAAGGATTTGACCTTTTAGGTCGGGGTGATCCAAATCTACTCCCGTATCTACGACAGCGACAATTACGTCCTTGCTGCCTTTGCTTAATTTCCAACCTCGGTTGGTTTCAGTTGCCGGCAGATTCCATTGATAGCGGGAAAAGAGCAAATCATTGGGAATAGAGCTGTCCGCTTTGATAGGTGTGCTCTCATTGGTTAGATACATATAGTGAGGTTCCGTATAAAGCGGGTTCCACTTTCTTGAAAAATATTGCTTTAGCTCCTTAAAGTTCATCTTATCCGAATGAAATACATAGGTATAACCAAGCTTGCGGCCTGGCGCACAGTGTAAATCTGCTGCAATTTCCTGCAGTTGTCGTGAATCAGGATTATGATGGAAGCGAACGACAATTTCATTTTCAAAATAATGGCTTGCATTTTCGTTGTCGTGGCCCGTCTTGACAGTAATATCGTGCAATGTGTCGGGATGTACGGATTCGATTTTGTAGCTGCCTTCTTTTGGATAGGGAATCAAACGCAAATTTTTCCGCTGATGCTTCTCCACGTCACGCAATACTTGCTGACTGACCAGAGCAGCAACGCCGCATGTTCCGTCAGCCGATGGTTCTGCCATGACAAAATATTTACCGCCTTCAGCCTGAAATGCAGCAGATTCGTAGGATTTATTTTGCATGACGGAACGGCGAGCCGCAGCCAAGCTGCTTTTAATTTGAGGATGACTGAGCAGACGAGTTTGTGCTTTGCTGCCCGTGTAGGTGTTCGTATTCCCGTCGCTTGTGTGAATCCACTGTAACGTATGAAGATGACTGTGCGATTGCTGTAGCGTGCGGGTAAATTCCCTTTTCTGATCAGCAGTTTTACCATCAAGTTCCCGCATCACGTACTGAATATCCTGCCTTGCATCCATGCGTGTGAGGGTATCCGTAGCGGACAGGTCCAAAGCCAACATTCCTTTTTTGAGTTGCTTCTCTTGCTGTGGCACCATCTTGGCCGTATATTCGGGCTGCGGTGTATGGCGGTGATCACGGGAAGGCAGCATCAGTGTGATGAGAAGCACCCCGGCAGCTGCTCCTAGCAGGGGTTTTAACCATTTTCGCCGAGACATGGGACCGTCCTCCTTGAGAATTCATAAATTTATGGTTTAGCGTGAGGAGGTTGGCATGTTTTTATACCTTTCAATGCTTATTTGTGGTAGGATAAATACTGAAAATTACAGCTCTTTCGGTTAGAGGGGACTATTTTCGGGTAACCAAATTGATGAACAAGCAACAAATAAGGGGGAGCTGCCTTGATGTCAGCAGTCAACGTACAAAAATTATGTGAGTCGGCGCAGGAGAGACTGAAAACTGCCGTGAAACGGGTGGAAACATTCCTCAATGAGCATGCTCTGCCGCAACTGGCTGCAGATGGCAATGAGGAGTCCGTGCTCTTTTACAAAGGCTTTTTGTCGGATCTCCGTCATGTCCTTGTTTTTTCCGAAGTATCTTATGAAAAGTTGGGTGTGGCTTTACGCCGTGCCAATTTTGACGTCGATTTTGCGGAAAAGGCATTGTATAACGTTTACCATGACTGCGTGAACAGCTTTTTTTATCCCAAAAATGAATCTTACGCAGAGGATGGACGCTATGCGTATACGGGACAAGATGCTATCCGCTTCCGTAAAACGCCAGTGCCAGCCGCTCGCGAAGTGATCATGGACATTACGAAAAATTTTGAAGAATTGCGTGATGATCTGACTTATTATGAAAGTGACTATTTGACTCAGCGCCGGATGCAGACTCGCCGTACTCATGCATAAAGCATTCAACGGGGAAGATCATTTCTAATCAAAAACTAAAACAAGACAAGCAAGCCGTTTTCTACTTGCTTCCTGCCATTTTGGAGGAGGTGAAGGAAGCGGCTTTTTTCGTATGTCACCAACTGCCATATACCATAAACGCATAGGTGCGGGATAGCGGGGGGACAATGAATCCGAGGTGATGATCATGAGCCAAGAGGCCAAGCCAATCGTTAAGTGTAGCGTAGCCAATTGTCATTATTGGGGAGAAAACAACTTGTGCAAGGCAGATTTGATCATGATTGAAGTTGATGGTCATGCCGGAAAGAAATTTAAAGAAGAATATGCGGGGGAAAGCTTCAGTTCAGAAGAACGTGATAAGGCCGACACGTCAGCCGCAACCTGTTGCCACACTTTTAAACCGAAGTCCGTGTAAATTTTATTACGCGATTCATTTTGCATTTGGAGGTGCAGTTTATTATGGAAGATCATGAAAACGACAAGCATCAGAATGAAGAGCATGTTAGCCGCAAACGTGTAGATTACCCCCGTCACATTCATGAACGATCTGCCAAGCGCCGTAATGATCGTGAGGAATATGCAGCAGAGGTTGCTCCCGGCTCAGTTGTGACTCGACATGAGGTCAAGGGTGAAGAGCAAGTTATAAACAATAGTGGTCGTATTTCTGGCTATGTTGGTCTGGCTGCGGGAATTGCCTCATTGTTTATGTGGTCCATAGTACTGGGGCCTATTGCTGCAGTTTTAGGCTTTTTTGCTTATGTGAATGGCAGCAAAACGACCGGCATTTGGTCGATTGGTCTTGGGGCGCTGGCGACATTGAGTTATTTTGCTTTTATCCCGTTCGTTCGCTGACCTTGCTGGAGGAAAAAGTACAGTTTTCTTTTGTATATCCGAGAAAAATCATCTTAGTGATATAATTACATTTAAGCTGATCTATAAAGCTCCGCTGTCTTTTCGACAGAAACGGAGCTTTTTTTCATTAAAAGGTATGGAAGTACATAGTAAAAAGTTGTATCATAGCAGTAACGACAAGCTATTTGGGATATAACAACTATAGAAAGTTGGGAACACCACATGCAAATTGATCCGCGCGTGTCCAAGTCCATGTTAGACATGCAGCTGTTAAATAATATGAGTGCTACAACCCAGACGGGGACAACGGACGCTTTTTCCGGATTACTGGAACAAGTAGGTCAGTTGGAAACAGATGGTGCTGTGACTCGAGAAAATTCAAGTGATGTTACCAGAGACGAAAATGGTTTGCTTTGGCTTCAATTGGGACCTTCGAGGGGAACGGCTTCGTCATTGTATCCCGCTCCTTCCAGCACAGCAACAGACGGGCCTACAACACCTACGGCATATGATGATATGATTAACGAGGCTAGTCAGAAATACGGCGTTCCAGTAGCGTTGATTAAAGCAGTTATTGATACGGAATCTTCATTCAATCCGTCGGTCACTTCTTCGGCCGGGGCCAAAGGGCTTATGCAACTTATGGATGCTACGGCTCAAGGTCTGGGAGTCAGTGACCCGTATGATCCTGGACAAAATATTGATGCTGGAGTTCGTTATTTGTCTTATCAGATTAAACGTTTTAACGGACAAGAAAATATGGCGCTGGCTGCATATAATGCAGGTCCCGGACGGGTGCAGCGGCTTGGTGTAAGTAGTGATGAACAGTTAATGTCTGTACTAGATAAGCTTCCGCTGGAAACGCAAAGATATATTAACAAGATTCAAAATGCACGTGAAAAATATACGATCTAAGCCCTATAGCTTATAACGAAAAAAGTGTGTAATTTCAATTAGATTAGGTCCGCAGAACAGGGTCAATATGGGGAAAGGGTGTCGCTATAATGTAGCGGCCTTTCCCTGTTTTGGTCTTTTTTTGTTGCAGCAGTTGTAGGGCAGAAAGGGGAGTTTAATGAAATATTTTGATTATGCGGCGACAACTCCGCCTTTTGAAGAGGTGATTACAACCGTTGCTGAGATCATGAGACGCCACTATGGCAATCCATCTTCGATGCATCGGTATGGAGAGGATGCGGATAAGTTGCTTAAGCGTTCGCGCGAAGTATGTGCTGCGGCTTTGGGAGTGTATCCATCAGAGATTGTCTTCACATCTGGGGCAACGGAAAGCAACAATCTTGCTATTAAGGGAGTAGCTTTGCAGTATCAGACCAGAGGCAAGCATATTGTTACTGTATCGACAGAACACCCGTCTGTGTATGAAGCTTGCAGACAACTGACAAATCTGGGCTTTGAGGTTACATTTTTACCTGTCGATGCGGAAGGGCATGTGAGCGCCGAACAGGTTTGTGCCGCTGTCCGTAAAGATACGATTTTAGTCAGTATTATGCATGTCAATAATGAGACGGGAAGGGTGCAACCGGTGCATGATATCGGAGCTGCGCTGAAGAAACAGTTCCCCCGTATTCTATTTCATATTGACGGTGTACAGGGGTTTGGAAAGCTGCCGGTTGATATCCGGGGCTGGCGGGCTGATCTGTACAGCCTCTCTGCGCATAAGCTGCGTGGACCTAAAGGTGCTGGACTACTATTCGTTCGGGAAGGTGTAGAGATTTTCCCACTGCATAGTGGCGGCTCTCAGGAGCAGGGTTTTCGTGCAGGTACGGAAAATGTGCCACTGCTTGTTGGTATGTCCAAAGCGGTACGACTAGCGGGCGAACGACAAGCAGAAACAGCACGACGTATGACCGAGTGGAGAGAACGGGTGGTCGCAGAAGTGCAGACAATCCCTCAACTGCGGCTAAACAGCGGGGAGGAAGCACCGCATATTGTCCACTTTTCATATCCGGGTATGAAGGCCGAGGTGCTGCTGCATACGCTGGAGCAACTAGGTGTGGCCGTATCCACCAAATCGGCTTGTTCTTCGAAGTTGGCCGAGCCCAGCCGGGTGCTGCAGGCGATGGGCCGCAATGAGGCAGAAGCATCTGGCGGCATTCGTATCAGCTTTGGTGATGAACATACGGAACAGGATATCGATGAGCTTATACTTGCACTGCAACAGGCTGTAGCCAAGCTGGAATCCCTTGAAAGGTGGAAACGTTAAAATGCACTATGATATGCTGTTACTTCGCTTCGGTGAATTTACATTAAAAGGGAAGAATCGAACTCGTTTTGAAAAGGCAGTACTGAATCACGTGAAGCTGCTGCTCAAGCCGTTCCCTGGCGCTTCTTTGCGGAAGGAATTTGGACGGATTTATGTGGTACTCGGAGGAGAGCCTTATGAACAGATCATTCAAGTGTTACAAAAAGTGTTTGGCATCACGACAATCAGTCCTGTCAAAATGGCTCCTGTCGAGCTGGGTGCTATAATTGAGACCGCTGTAGCTTTGATGCGTGAGCTGAATGTGGCCGAGGGAACGACTTTCAAGGTAAATGCCCGCAGAGTGTGGAAGGAGTTTGCTCATTCCTCACAAGAGATGAACCATTTAATTGGTTCTCCTATTTTGCGAGAGTTTCAAGCGTTGAGGGTCGATGTGCATCAACCAGATATTGAGTTGCGTGTGGAAGTCAGAGAGCAGGCGGCCTATATATTCAGCGATGTTATTATGGCTGTAGGGGGCTTTCCGTTAGGAACGAACGGTAAAGCTATGCTGCTGCTGTCTGGTGGAATCGACAGCCCGGTAGCAGGATGGTCTTCCATGCGTAGAGGACTGGAAATTGAATGTGTACATTTTTATAGCTATCCGTTTACAAGTGAGCGTGCGAAAGAAAAGGTCATTGAATTGGCAAGGGTATTAGCAGGCTATGCAGGGCGGATCAAAATCCACCTTGTACCGTTTACAGAGGTGCAGACGGCCTTTACGCGCACTGGACAGGACAATCTGATTATAACGCTAATGAGACGGTCTATGCTGCGAATTGCAACGATGCTGGCTGAGCGTGAAGGAGCGCTGGCACTCGTGACGGGTGACAGTCTGGGTCAAGTTGCTAGTCAAACGTTATCCAGCATGAATGTGATTGGCCGTTCGACAGAATTACCATTGCTGCGACCTCTCGTCATGATGGATAAGCAGGAGATCACGGAAATCGCTAAGCAAATTGGCACCTACGATTTATCCATCCTTCCATATGAGGATTGCTGCACATTGTTTGTTCCTAAATCTCCAACGACCAATCCAAATTTGTGGGTTGTTCAAAAGATTGAAGCCTCTATTCGGGATTTAAATGCCTTGATTGAACAGGCTGTGGCTGCAACGGAAACGCTTGTCCTGGAGGCAGGCGGAGCTATAGAGGGGCGTAATGAGGAAGTTATACAGGAAGATTGGTTTTAAACAAAAAGGCAGACCCACTGTTATTATGGGGTCTGCCTTTTTTGATTTTAGTTAAAACAGTTTTTGAAGCATTTTAAACAGCTTTTTCTCGACTGGACATTGCTTTGCGATTTTGAAGATATCCCGTGAGCAAAATACCAGCCATAACTGTAGCAATAAACAAGATACGCAGCGCAGGGTGCTCGGTAAAGTAAGGTTCCAGCTTACGTTCTTCAGTAATCATATTAGAGGCCGTATAACCAAGTACAGCCGATCCCAAATAGATAATCCAGGGGAATTTATTGATCAGTTTGATAAAAAGAGTGCTTCCCCATACCACGATTGGCACGCTGATTAACAGGCCCAGCACTACAAGTAGCAAATGCTGCTGGGCAGCGCCAGCAACAGCAATCACATTGTCCAGACCCATAGCCGCATCGGCTACAACAATCGTGCGGATAGCACCCCATAATGTTGTTCCCGCTTTGACTTCGGTATGGTCCTCCTGGTCTACGAGCAACTTATACGCAATCCAGACTAACATAATCCCCCCGATGAGTAACAACCACGGTACTTGAAGCAGCCAGAGTACCACAATGGTGGCTGCTATGCGAATAAGCAGGGCACCACCGGTGCCGTACAGTATCGCTTTTTTTTGCGTTGCAGGAGGCAGCTTTCTGGCGGCAAGTCCAATTACAATCGCATTATCCCCTGCGAGCAGAAGATCAATAAATATCACATTAAGCAGTAGCCAAAAGAACTGAAGTCCGGACATATCAATCGTTCTCATCTCCCTGATTAAACATCCTAAAATCGTTGTATGTGTTTATTTTAATACCCGTTTTCCGGAAATACGATTCATTATATGGCTGTTTGTTATTGATTTCAAGGTCTTTACTCAACGAATTTGACATCATTTTTTAATAAAGGATGACTTATTTGACAAAGCTTATAAGCATAGCCTCGTCCTATTTCGCATACAAGTAGGATGGGGGTGTTTGTACACATGGAGCATATCATTTTGCTGTTGAAAATATTAATGATTAATTTGGTGTTAAGCGGTGATAATGCGGTTGTTATAGCCATGGCGAGCAAAAATTTGCCTGCAAGGCAGCGGAGTCAAGCTATATGGTGGGGGGCAGTCGGTGCAGTCCTCCTGCGCTGTGTTTTGACTTTTGTAGCTGTCATTTTGCTGGGCATACCCTTTATTCAGGCGGCAGGTGGTCTACTTCTGTTATGGATTGCGTTTAAGCTGCTTTATGAGAGTGAGGATCATGTAGGAGTCAGAGCAGAAACAACCATATGGAAGGCTATACAGGTGATTCTGGTAGCGGACTTTGTGATGAGTCTAGATAACGTATTAGCTATTGCAGCACTAGCAGATGGGGATATCGCCATTATTGTCATTGGTATTGCAATTAGCATTCCGATAGTTGTCTGGGGCAGCAACGTAATTGCGATCTGGCTTCACCGGTTCCCTGTACTTGTTTTGCTCGGATCTGCAATCCTGGCTTTTACGGCAGGAGAAATGCTACTGCGTGATCCCCGATTGGGTGTATGGTTAGCAGGTACGGGAGAGCTTATACATGCATGGTTACCAGGACTCTTAGCCTCAGCAGTTGTGATTGCAGGAATATATCGTCAGCTACGTGCTCATCATATTTGAACGTAGTTTTTTTGGAAAACATCGGCTAAAATATACTTAAAAACAATCACATTAAGCGACCTAAAAACAAATTCAGCAAACAAAGGAGACCACGATGAATTCCGGAAAAGAGCGTATGATCGGAGTGGGCATTGTTGCCGTAGGACTGATTATTTTGTTGGGGAAACTGGGGACGTTCTCCTTCTTGGGACGAAACTTTTGGCCTTTGCTGTTTTTAATACCTGGAATCGTACTGCATGCAATGTACATGAAGCGTAAAGTTTCACCCTTTATGTTGCTGCCAGCAGGGATTTTATCGGTTTATGGCTTCTTATTTTTGCTCTGCAATATTTGGGGCTGGAATTTAATGGCCTATTTATGGCCTTTGTTACTTCTAGGTGTGGCGGTTGGATTATGGGAGTACGCCATTAATGATATTTCGCTTTCTCGTAATGTATATACGGGGGGCGTGATATTGGGCTTGGTATCGGTGTTTTTATTGGTCATTACCCTGTTAAGAACGGGTATCATATATGTTATTGCAGTTTTACTGATCGGCGCTGGAATCTGGTTGGTCGTAAACAACCGTGGCAAACGCAAATGGTAAACGACAAGCAATGAGATTTTATGGCGGTAAATTACGGAACAGGCAATAATGTCTTGCTTTATGACATATTTCAACTATAATATAATGGATATGATAAGAGCGTCGGAATGATTTCTGACGCTTATTTTAAGGTTTTCACGCGAATCGGAGAGAGAAGCTGTCTGTACAAAGCCTGAAACATATAGAAGGCTGGCAGGGAGTGGGCCTAAAGAACGATTGTTAGCCTTGAATCAGCACTGCTTCAGGATAGAGACACTATTTTGATATACGGAAAGGATATGGATACAAACCATGCATGCTAGAGAAAACATTCGCAATATTGCGATTATTGCCCACGTCGACCACGGAAAAACGACGCTTGTCGACAAGCTGCTTCAACAGTCCGGAACATTTAGAGAACACGAGGCTGTTCAGGAGCGCGCCATGGACTCCAACGATCTGGAGCGTGAACGCGGTATTACGATTTTGGCTAAAAATACAGCTATCACTTACAAAGATTATCTGATTAACATTGTAGATACACCAGGACACGCCGACTTTGGTGGCGAAGTGGAACGGATTATGAAAATGGTTGACGGTGTTTTGCTTGTCGTAGATGCTTACGAAGGTTGCATGCCGCAAACGAAATTCGTACTGCGTAAAGCGCTGGAACAAAATCTGACGCCTATCGTTGTAGTGAACAAAATTGACCGTCCGGCGGCTCGTCCGGCAGAAGTTATTGACGAAGTACTGGATCTGTTCATCGAGCTGGGTGCGAATGATGAGCAACTGGAATTCCCTGTTGTGTACGCTTCGGCGCTGAACGGAACATCCAGCATGGATGCTGAAAAGCAAGACGATAACATGCAAGCATTGTACGAAACAGTTGTAGAGCATATTCCGGCTCCAACTGAGAATGTAGATGAGCCTCTTCAATTCCTCGTAACACTGATGGATTATAACGAATACCTTGGCCGAATTGCAGTAGGTCGTGTAAACCGCGGTATCATCAAGCAGGGGCAAGCAGTCACAGTTATGCAACGTGATGGTAGTAGTAAATCGGCGCGTATTGAGAAGCTGTTCGGCTTCCAAGGCCTGAAACGTATTGAAACGGATCAAGCGGGCGCTGGTGACATTGTAGCGATTGCGGGAATTAAAGATATCAACATTGGTGAAACCATTGCTGATCCAAACCATCCTGAAGCGCTGCCTGTACTGAAGATTGATGAGCCGACACTGCAAATGACCTTCTTGGTTAACAACAGCCCATTCGCAGGTCGCGATGGTAAGTGGGTAACATCCCGTAAATTGCGTGAGCGTCTTCTGAAAGAACTCGAAACGGACGTCAGCTTACGTGTTGATGAAACGGATAGCCCGGACGCCTTTATTGTATCCGGACGTGGTGAGTTGCATCTGGGTATCTTGATTGAAAACATGCGTCGTGAAGGTTACGAACTGCAAGTGTCCAAACCGGAAGTTATCGTCAAGGAAATTGATGGTAAGAAAATGGAGCCAATCGAACGTCTCCTTATTGATATTCCGGAAGAAAGCATGGGCGCAGTTATGGAAAGTTTGGGCTCCCGTAAAGCCGAAATGGTTAACATGATTAATAACGGCACCGGACAAGTTCGCTTGGAATTCCTGATCCCTGCACGTGGTCTGATCGGCTACACTACAAACTTCCTGACTTTGACTCGTGGTTATGGCGTAATGAACCATGCGTTTGACAGCTATGGACCATTTGTTGGCGGTCAAGTAGGTGGACGTCATCAGGGTGTACTCGTGTCAACAGAAAACGGCAGCTCTACATTTTATGGTATGCTGGGCGTAGAAGATCGCGGTATTTTGTTCCTAGAGCCAGGTACTGAAATCTATGAGGGTATGATCGTTGGAGAGCACACACGTGATAACGACATCGTCGTTAACATTTGTAAAGAAAAACAACTGACAAACGTTCGTTCAGCAACAAAAGACGATACAGTTAAACTGAAAACACCTGTAATCTTCTCTTTGGAGCAGGCGCTCGAATACCTGAATGATGACGAGTATTGCGAAATTACACCTAATGCCATCCGTTTGCGTAAAAAGATTTTGAACAAAGGTGAACGCGAGCGTGCAGAGAAGCAACGTAAAACAGCACAAGCAAATATGTAATTGATTGGATTGGTCTTTGGCCACAGCGGCGACGCCCGGGAACGGGATGCGCCGCTGTGTGTGTTTTAGGATTGTAAACTTGGAGAAAGCTATATTTCTCAAAACGCAGGAAAAGGTGTTGAAGCATGAGTAATCTTTCGAACGGATTGCCTCCCCGGACACAAACCGGGAAAAAATCCGCCAAACCGAAAAAAACGAAAAAGAAAAAAAGCTTTTTCAGATCGTTTATGAAGTTTGTCTTGTTTCTGCTCATTATAGGTATTTTAGCAGCAGGTGGTTATACCTACTATCTTTACAATCAGGTAGAGGAAGTTTTGGATACGGGGATCAACAAGGAAGTACCCAAAACACAATTGGCAGAAGCTAAGCCTTTGACTATCTTATTGCTAGGAACCGATTACCGCCCTGATCATCCGACTTATTTGTCCGACGTTATTATGGTAGCTACATTGAACCCCAATACTAAATCGTCTACCATCGTGTCCCTACCGCGCGATACGCGTCTAGAAATGGATGGATATAAACCTCGCAAGTTGAATGAGTATTATCCGGTGTTTAAGGCTAGAGAAAAAGAATCTGGTGAAGTTGCTGAAGAACAGATGAAGAAGATGATCGGCAAATATTTAAACATTGATATCGATTATGTGACGGTTATTAACTTCCAGGGCTTTAGAGATGTAGTAGATAATTTGGGTGGCGTAGATGTGACGGTTGATAAAAACATGTGTTATCGTGACCGTGCAGATGGTACCGATATTAATCTGACAGCTGGAGCCAAGCATTTGAACGGTGACCAGGCTCTTGATTTTGTTCGCTACCGCAAATCGAATTGTCGTCCGAGAACAGCTGAATCTGACGATTTTGATCGCAATCGTCGACAAAATCAGGTGCTTCATTCTCTAATTGACCAAATGCAATCCTTTAACGCTTTGACCAAGTTTAGTGCAATTATTAAATCGGTTGATAAGAATATGATGACAGATATTGAGTCACAGCAAATGAAGAATATCGTACAAACCTATTGGAATATTTCCAAGCAAAATGTGAAATACAATCCGGTAGCGGGAACATGGCGTAGCCCGTATGTGTACATTGATGAGCAACAGCTCGATTTGGCCAAACAAGCGCTACAAGAGGAGTTAGCTAAAAAAGCAAGCGACAATACCGCAGCTTCTTCCAATTCCTGAGTATGTATATTTCTTCCCGCTTATGTTATACTCGCAGCGAGTAAAGCTCTTATATAACATAAGGGGGTTGAGGTATGTCTAAAGTTATAGTGAACCAAGTCTAGGTCCAGTGAGCAATCACTGGGCCTTTTGTGTCTAAATTCAAAAATGGACAGGCTCAGAGGCTATCTTCACTTACAACTTTTCGTTGTTTTATGCTGCTTTGGGGTTCTTTTTTTCAGGGAATCAGCAAGTATTAGGTACCCAGTGAATAGGTATAGGTATGAAACACGAGATTGTCCACGCCGCTTTGGAGGGGATTTAATGAAGAAAATTTTTGTGCTGGATACGAATGTGCTGCTGCATGATCCGAAAGCCATTTTTACCTTCAAAGAACATGAAGTTGTTATTCCAGCTGTAGTTCTGGAAGAAATCGACTCCAAAAAACGCAACGCGGATGAGATTGGACGGAATGCCCGCAATGTATCGCGATTGTTGGACGGATTGAGAGAAGTGGGCCATCTGCATAGTGGCGTTCCACTTCCCCAAGGTGGAAGGCTTAAGGTTGAGTTGAACCACCGAAGTTTTTTGAAAGTTCAGGAGATGTTCGGGGAGGTTTCGAACGATAACCGGATTTTGGCGGTCGCCTTGAATTATCATCTGGAAGAGCAGGAGCAGCCTGAGCCGCGTTCGGTCGTTTTGGTCAGTAAAGACGTGCTGGTCAGGATCAAAGCAGATGTATTGGGACTGCTGACTGAAGACTACCTCTCCGATAGAACAGGCGATTTAAGTGAGCTATACCCCGGATACTCGGCAATACAGGTGCACCCGTCCATCATAGATGAATTTTACTCTAACCGTTTTTTACTAATCAAGTCACTGGAACTACCTTATACACTGTATCCACATGAATTTGTCATTCTGAAAGATGAAATGGGAACTGGAAAATCAGCATTACTGAAAGTTAACCAGGAGGCAGAGCGATTAGAGCCGCTGTACTTGAGTAACGAATCAGTATGGGGAATCAGCGCGCGCAATGCTCAACAGAGGATGGCATTGGAGCTTTTGCTTAATGATGATATCCCTCTCGTGACCATTACAGGAAAAGCGGGTACGGGCAAAACGTTGCTGGCGCTGGCGGCAGGTTTGCTTAAAGTAGAGGATGAACATCGCTTCAAGAAACTGCTGATTGCTCGACCTGTTGTTCCTATGGGCAAGGATATTGGTTATTTACCAGGAGAAAAGGATGAAAAGCTTCGTCCATGGATGCAACCAATCTACGACAATCTGGAATATCTGTTTGATGCCAAAAAATCAGGTGATATCGACAAAATTTTGATGGGCTTGGGCAGTATTCAGGTGGAGGCACTTACTTATATTCGCGGACGTTCGATACCTGGGCAATTTATTATAGTCGATGAGGCGCAGAATTTATCCCGACATGAGATTAAAACGATTGTGTCTCGGGTGGGTGAGGGAAGCAAGATCATTTTGATGGGAGACCCGGAGCAGATTGATCACCCTTATCTGGATGCAGCCAGCAACGGTTTAACCTATGTAGTGGAGCGGTTTAAGCAAGAAGGGATTAGCGGGCATATCATGTTGGAAAAAGGAGAACGCTCCAAGCTCGCACAGTTGGCAGCCGATCTGCTATAAAGTCCATATCGTTATTACAAATAACAAGACCTCGGGAATATCCCGGGGTCTTGTTTTATACGCGTGAAAATTCAGAACATTGAAGGCAAGCAAAAGCCAGTTTACTTAAAATTTAATTCGAGCTTAACTTCAAGCATTCCTGCTAAAGTGCGTACTTCTGTGGCTTTGACATAGGAAATAAGCTGCTGTGGGTAGAAACCCAGATCAAAATCCCTTTCCAGCTTGTTGCGGGTCGTATCAGGTAGTTCCAGACCATTAAATACTAATCGATCCACATGAAATAAAATTGAATTTTTTGGTTCATTCTCCACCGTGTAGTGACCTTCTACCCTTAATTTCATCGTTCCTTGTTGGCCTTCTACCATAATTTGATCCTGCGCAAATGTAAAGTTGAAGTGATTAAACAATTCATTTTCTGACTTTAAAAAACGGTTAAAGTCCTCTTCACGAATGCTTATCGTAATGACTTTTCCATTTGTAACCATGGCACCTTGTTGTTGTTGAATGAATTGCGGTAAATCCTGCATAGCTTGAGCTAATGCTTTAAAGTGTTTATTTACCTCGTAGACACCTACATTCTCCCAATAAGCTGTCATTTCGCCAATTAGCTTGCGTAGGGTATCCGGGTCATTACTGGCGTTAACGCCGTCATTTACACGCGACTGAAGCAGGACAATGCGTTTACGTTGAGCCAGTAAGCTTGTTTTGACTGTCTCCAATTCCATTGAGGCTTGGGTGACTTGTTGTTCTGTTTTTCGCATAGATTGATAATTGGATTCGTATTCTTGAAGCACATCCTGATCGTGACTAATCAATAACAAGTAGTAATCGTACAGAGAGAGAAGTTGCCTTATACTTTTTGCCCCTAGCACCACACTTAACAGCTTGTCCCTTTCCCCCATATAATAAGATCGCAGCACAGAGCCTGCACGCTTCCGTTGTATGGTCATTTGCTCTTGCTGAACGGTGAGGTTACTTCGCAGTTCCTGCTGGCGCTGCAAAAGAGTCTGTTGCTCCTGACTGATTCGCTCAATTTCATGGTCTATCTCTACAATCGACAGGCTATCTTGTAAAATCTGACTTTCTTCTTGGGAGGGAGCGGCTAGAGTAGGACGTACATATATGAAAGTTAGCAACATAATGGTGCTCAGCAGGGTGCTGATTGTGATTTTTATTCGTTTGTTCATTTGGTTTCCCCTTTTATGTATTCCCGAAAAAAACTAATAGTAATGTATATGATCCTTTCTGTTTCTTTAACCATTCATTTTATTGTACAGCAGTCTGAGCATGCTTGAAACCCGAAACTGTTTACGTTCACGTATGAGTTCTTGCAGAAATGGAAATACAATTTAGTATCAAATAGATTCTATGAACTCTACGAGAGGCATAGGAATGAATAAACAGCTTTTATACCCTATTCAAATACCGGCAGGATCGGTTCATGAAGACGGTTATTTCAGGATGTTGTTAGGAGGGCTAGAGGCATGACTGCAATAAGACAAGATGCATGGAGTGTGGAAGATGACTTGATATTGGCGGAGGTGACATTGCGGCATATCCGTGAAGGTGGAACGCAGCTTGCTGCGTTTGAGGAGGTTGGACAAAAGATAGGAAGAACCTCTGCAGCATGCGGCTTTCGTTGGAACAGTTGCGTGCGCAAACGTTACGATGAAGCAATTAGCATTGCCAAAGCACAGCGCCAGAAGCGCAGTTATATCCGCAAGCAGAACCCGGTAGGTGTATCACAGGTTGCGGCTTTTGCCTCGCTTGATACAGTTGAAGGTGGGTACAGAACAGATGGTACGAGTGAGGATACATTATCTATTGATGCAGTAATTCGTTTCTTGCGTCAATGGAAGGGATCCGTCCAGGAAACGAATCGGCAGATTAAGATGCTGGAGAAAGATTTACGGGAAAAGGAAGAAGAATTGAATCAGCTTCGCTCCATTAATGACCGGCTGTCCAAAGAAGTGAATGAGGTGCAAACCGACTATCGTGTTGTGAATGATGATTATAAAGCTCTGATTCAGATTATGGACCGGGCTCGGCGCTTGGCTCTAATTACTGAAGATGAGGAAGAGCTTAAATCCAGATTCAAAATGGACGCCAATGGGAATCTGGAGCGCATTGAGTAACAAGATTACTTCTGCAATTCTGAAATAAAACGTCAACTAGCGCTTTGCCGTAGTTGGCGTTTTTTGTATTTCTTTAGAGTGCATATGATATAGTAGAAAAAAAGATGGAAGCGAGACGATACAAAGGTGATTGATATTATTGGAGCGGGTTCGCTGGGATTGTTGTTTGCCGGGAGGTTATCTGCCTCGGGTACAAAAGTAAGGCTGTGGACACGTACACTTGAGCAGGCACGCGTCATTACTCATGAAGGAATTACTGTGTTTGATAAGGAGGGACAGGTGGCAATACATGTGTCCGGAGATAAATTGAAGGTAGCGCCATTGGCAGATTGGCAACGGTTAAATTCACAGGCTCCGGCACGATGGATAATGCTTATGACCAAACAGGGGGCGATTGAGGAAGTATTAGAACAGATCCAGCCTGCAGCTCAAATGGACAGAGCTATAGGAATCGTTTGCTTGCAAAATGGAATCGGTCATATAGAACGCATTAGAAAGGCTTGGCCTAAAGCTGTGGTATATCCTGCTGTGACGACTGAAGGAGCCAAGAGGCAGGGAGTCGCATCTATTGTACATGCAGGATCGGGTGTTACTGAAATAGGTTGTTCGGAGGAAGGGGAGGAGTCGAAGAACAATAATTTTAACCAATGTGTGCTAAATCGGCTGCTTGCAGCAGGATTTGACGCTTGCTTGTCGAAAGAAATCGAGAACGGTATGTATCGCAAGTTGTTGATCAATGCTGTAATCAATCCGCTGACGGCGGTATGGCGAGTTCGTAATGGCGAGCTGCTTTCGCACCCTATTCGAATACATATGATGCGCAGGTTGTACGATGAAGGCATTCAAGTGTATGAAGCTCATGGTATCCACTGGGAAAACGCATGGTGGGAGCAAATTATAAATGTATGCCGGTCAACGGCAGAAAATCACTCGTCCATGCTAGCTGATGTACTTGCACAGTCCATGACGGAAGTTGCTTCAATTAACGGACAACTGGTGCAGATGGCAGATCAGGCTGGGGTTACTGCACCAACTCATGAGGTATTGTGGCAATTAATTGAAGGTATGCGGCTAAAAGAGGGGTGATCAGTTGAGTCTTATACAAGGTACTATTATCACTTTCAGTATTCTTCCCTTTTTTCCGTTTTTGATCGTGTTTGCGGTTTGTCGCTACATTCTTAAAATGGAAAAAAAGAAATCGTTACTTACTTCTATGGATATTACCACGTTTTTTCTGATATTTTCCGTCGCAGCACTCTTTAACGTCATTTTTACATCTCGATTCGGTTTTTATTTGATTCTACTGCTCCTATTACTGGCCTTGGGTTTAATTGGAGGAGCTCAAAATCGAATAAAAGGAAAGGTTGATGGTAAAAGATTATGTAGAGCGGTCTGGAGATTAACTTTTATAGCAATGACATTGGCGTATATTTTGTTGACTGTTGTTGGTATATTTAAGAATATATTCAACATCATGTGATATAAGATGACATGGAATGGTGAAAAAATATGAATTAATCATGTTTTTTTGAAAAAAAAGCTCAATTTGAAGAAATGTAATGTAGATTTTTTTGACCGCTGGTTGTATAATCTATAAACATATACCACTTTAGAACTAGGGGGAAAACGCTAGATGAAAAGGAAAAGCTTTTTAGTCCTTTTGACACTCATTCTTGCAGTTGGCGCATTGCTCGCAGGTTGCGGCTCCAGCAAGAACGATACCAATGGTAAGGGCGCACAAGAAAACACCTCGACTACGCCGGCTCCGGCCGACAAGCAAATTTTGCGCGTTAACCTTTCTTCCGAGCCGCCAACCTTCGATCCGGCACAAGCTCAGGATAGTCAAACGAACGCGGTTCTGAAAACTTTGTATGAAGGTCTCGTACGTATGGGCCCTGACGGCAAAGAAATCCCTGGCGTTGCTGAATCTTGGAAAATCTCTGATGACGGCAAAACCTACACGTTCAAACTTCGTGATACTGCAAAATGGAGTAATGGCGACCCAGTTAAAGCAAGCGACTTCGTATTTGCTTGGCAACGGGTATTGGACCCTTCGACGGCTCCGGCACCTCCATATGCTTACCAATTGTACTATATCAAAAATGCTGAGGGCTACAACCTGAGCACTTCGAAATCTTATAAAGGCACTAAAGTTACAGATTTTAAAGATGTAGGTGTCAAAGCTGTTGATGACCATACATTGCAAGTAGAGCTGGATCACCCAACTCCGTACTTCTTAGGATTGACTTCTTTCTACACTTTCTATCCTGTAAATCCTTCTATTAAAGGTAACGATAAGTGGGCTGTTCAGAAAGATAGCATGATTACTAACGGACCTTTCAAATTAACGGCTTGGGATAGCGGTCAAAAGATCGAAGTAACCAAGAACGAAAACTATTGGGGTAAAGACGAAATCAAGTTGAGCAAAATTACGATGTCCCTTGTAAACAGTGGTGCAACTGAACTGGCTTCGTACAGAAGTGGACAACTTGATTATGCAGGTATGCCAACAGGTGAAATTCCTACTGACCAAATTACGGCTGTGAAAAACGAATTGTCTAACGAGTTTAAGGCTAAAGGAATTGCAAGTACGTACTACTACCTGTTTAATGTAACTGAAAAACCATTTAACAATGCCAAAATCCGTAAAGCGTTTGCGATGGCTATTCAACGTCAACCGATCGTTGAACGTGTAACAATGGGCGGTCAAATTCCTGCTTACGGCTTTGTACCTCCAGGTATCAAAGGAGTATCTCAAGAATTCCGTAGTGAGAATAAAGATGATTACTTCAAAGAAGACTTCACTGAAGCGAAAAAATTGCTTCAAGAAGGTATGAAAGAGGAAGGCATAACTACACTTCCTACAATAACCATGCTGTATAACTCCAGTGAAAGTCACCAAAAGATTGCTTTGGCAGTAGCTGATATGTGGAAGAAAAACCTTGGTGTGGACGTTAAAACCCAAAATCAAGAGTGGGGCGTATTTATCCAAACACGTAACAAGCTGAATTTCCAAATCGCTCGTGGTGGTTGGTCTGCTGACTATAATGATCCGATGACATTCCTGGATATGTGGACAACAGGCAATGGTAACAACAATGCGGGTTACGCTAACCCTGCATATGACGCTTTGATTAAAGCTGCCAAAACAGAAACTGATCCAGCTAAACGCATGGAAGATTTTGCGAAAGCAGAGAAAATTCTGGTTCAAGATGATATGGTAATGCTTCCGATCTACTACTATTCAAATGTTTCCTTAACGAAACCGAATGTAAAAGACATCGGGCTTGACTTTAGTGGAGCAATTGATTTCACAAGAGCGTATATTACACAGTAACTGAAGCTCAATTCTGAAGTTTGATAGTTACTTCGGGATATATATGTGGATAGAACCATATATATCCCGTTTTTTTTGTGTGTTCTAGTCTTTTCCATCATCATGTAACCATGCAAATAAGTAGATTGGACAGTCCAATTCTATTTCGATAAAATCGAATGGTGTCGAAAAAAATTTATGGGGGGTGTAAACGGGCAATGACGCGTTATTTGATCAGTAAATTCTTCTATATGCTGCTGTCTTTATTCATTCTGATCTCTGCGACGTTTTTTCTCATGAAAGCAATTCCGGGTAACCCCTTCATGAGTGAAAAAGCGACTTCTCCTGAGATTCAAGCCCGGTTAATGGAGCAATATGGGCTAGATAAGCCTGTATATATCCAATATTTCAAATACTTAGGTGATATTGCTTCAGGTGATTTTGGCATTTCTATGAAAAAACTGAATCAAAGTGTTACTGACATAATCGGACAAACGTTCACAGTTTCCTTGAAATTGGGTTTTGTTGCCATAATCGTGTCGATAATTGTCGGTCTCTTGCTAGGTATGCTGGCAGCTTTGTACCATCGTAGGCTCATAGATAACGTCGCAATGATATTAGCTATCATGGGGATTGCGGTTCCCAGCTTCGTTCTGGCATCGTTAATTCAATTTTACTTTGCTCAACAGTTAGGTTGGTTTAATGTTATGGGTTTTGAAGGTCCGATGGATTACGTTCTACCTGTTGCGGCTCTATCCGCTTCACCGATTGCGTTTATCGCACGACTAACGCGTTCCAGCATGCTGGAAGTGCTCCATGCGGATTACATTAAGACTGCCAAAGCTAAAGGCTTAAAATCCATTACAATTATGTTCAAACACGTTGTACGTAACGCCATTCTGCCGGTTGTTACCTATGTAGGACCAATGACAGCCAATATTATTACAGGTTCAGTTGTTATTGAACGTATCTTCGGGATTGGCGGTATTGGTAAGGTATTCGTAGATAGTATTACAACCCGCGATTATACCATGATTATGGGAGTTACTATTTTTTACGGTATTTTGCTGATGGTGGCACGTTTTATTACGGATATTGCATATGGATTTATTGATCCGCGGATTAAGCTTACTGGCGGGAAGGAGGGATAACTTTATGTCTGTTAAAGATAATGCTGTGAACTTGGATAAGCTTCAGGTAAAACCGGAAGATTTCCAGAAGGTCGGAGCGGATGAAAAGCAGTCTGAAGTTATTCAGCGCGAAAGCTTGTCCGCTTGGCGAGATGCTTGGGAGCGACTTCGTAAAAATAAACTGGCTATGACGAGCTTGAGTGTTTTGGTTCTCATTGTGCTTGCTTCAATCGTTGGCCCGATGCTGTCCCCATACGATGACCGCACGAATGATTTGTTGAGCACCAATCTTCCTCCTTCGGCGGAACATTGGTTCGGAACAGATGATCTGGGGCGTGATATGTTTGTACGTACTTGGATGGGCGCTCGGATTTCCTTGATTATTGGTTTGGCTGCTGCAATGATTGACTTGATGATTGGAGTTATTTATGGTGGAATCATGGGTTACTTTGGTGGCCGCGTTGATGAAATCATGAATAAATTTTCTGAAATCCTGTACTCCATTCCTTACTTGCTTGTTACGATCTTGTTGCTGGTTGTACTGGAGCCAAGTATTACCACAATTATTATTGCGCTCTGTGTAACGGGATGGATTAACATGTCGTGGATTGTGCGTGGTGAGATGTTACAACTTAAAAACCGAGAATTCGTACTTGCTTCCCGTTCAATGGGTGCTGGTGCAGGTCGTTTGCTATTCCGTCACTTGTTGCCTAATGCGGTAGGACCAATCATTGTCACACTGACTTTGACAGTTCCAAGTGCTATTTTCTCCGAGGCATTCCTGAGCTTCCTTGGATTAGGGGTACAGGCTCCTCAGGCGTCGCTGGGTTCAATGATTGAATCAGCTCTGACCGGGTGGATGTATTACCCGTGGCGGATGCTTTTCCCGGCAGGTTTGATCAGTTTGATTATGCTTGCGTTCAACCTTTTTGGCGACGGCTTGCGTGATGCGCTTGATCCGAAGTTGAAGAAATAGGAGGTGAGATCATGGTGAGTAGCAACAATTTAATTGAGGTTGAAGGTCTTAAAAAGTATTTTAATGTTGGCAAAAACCGTGTGCTCAAAGCGGTGGACAACCTGAATTTCTATATTCGTGAGGGTGAAACGCTGGGTATGGTTGGCGAATCCGGCTGTGGTAAGTCTACAGCGGGTCGTACGATTTTGCGCTTGTATGAACCTACAGCAGGAAGCGTACGTTTTAACGGGACAGATATTTACAAATTATCACCGAGTAAAATGAAAGCCATGCGCCGTGATATGCAGATGATCTTTCAAGATCCATATGCATCATTGAACCCGCGTTTTACTGTTTCTGATATTATTGGTGAGGCGCTGGATATTCACAATATGGCGGGTAGCCGTGCAGAACGTAAGAAACGGATTGAAGAGTTACTTGATCTGGTTGGTTTGAACCCTGACCATGCAACACGCTATCCGCATGAGTTTTCTGGTGGTCAACGTCAGCGGATCGGTATTGCACGCGCACTAGCGGTTAATCCTAAATTCATCATTTGTGATGAGCCGATTTCAGCTCTTGACGTATCTATCCAGGCTCAGGTTGTCAACCTGCTAAAAGAGCTTCAAGAACGTTTGGGTCTGACATATCTGTTCATTGCGCATGATCTGTCGATGGTTAAGCACATCAGTGATCGGGTAGCTGTAATGTATATGGGGAGAATGGTCGAGCTTGCAGAAAGCGCTGAGTTGTATGCAAATCCGATCCATCCTTATACGAAAATGCTTTTGTCGGCGATCCCACTTCCTGATCCAGAAGTAGAAGCTAACAAAAAACGGATTATTATGCCAGGCGACCAAGCAGGCCCGATTCATGATGCATCTGGCAATAAGACAGGGGCTTATAACCTGGAAAATGCCACGCTCATCGAAGTGTCTAAAGGACATTTTGTAGCTGAGCCTTACGCCTGATCTTGTTTTATGCAACAACCGCCGAGTTATTCGGCGGTTTTTTTTGTAGGAAGCTTTGACGTGGACATGGGCTTTCGGTACAATCAAGCAGTAAGGTTTTGGTGGAGACAGGAGGCAGACCCATGAAAATAATTCCGGAAACGCTTCGTGGAGGGTCGGCTTTGGCAGAAGATTATATACAGGGTACAGGACGCGCAAGCGACTTGTATGAATATAATGTGCTGCACGCCGATGCTTATGCCCAACGGGCGAAGTGGCTGGATAAGACGGGGCATCTGCGATTAAACCGTAAGGATGTCGTAGCATGTCTTCGTATATACAATGAGAAATACAATTCGTATGAGGCGGTTCGTGCTTCATTGGACCGTCTGGATAGTCCAGATGCCTTAGTAGTAGCTGGCGGACAGCAAAGCGGGCTGTTCACAGGTCCGATGCTGGTCATTTACAAAGCCGCTACAATTATTAAGGCAGCGAGAGAAGCTGAGGAACGGCTTGGACGTCCGGTTATCCCCGTCTTCTGGATTGCTGGCGAAGATCATGACTGGGATGAGGTCAATCATACATACGTAATGGCAAATGACCCACAAGCCGTCAAAATCAAGCTGAATAAGCAACTAGAACGCCGTTCTTCGGTTAGTGCGATTAAAGTTGATACTGTTGAGTGGAAGCAAGCGATAGCGGATATAGAGCAAAGCTTGCCAGATTCAGAACATAAGGCTGATATAATGCGCATGATTGAGAACGGATTAACGGACTCATATGGACTGAGTGAAGCCTTTGCCAAGTTGCTGGGCCTTTTGTTCGGCAGCTATGGATTAGTACTTTTAGATTCAGCAGATCCTTCGCTACGCAAGCTGGAAGCATCCGTTTTTAAGCGGCTGGTTCTGCACAATGATGAGTTGGAGCAGGCTTACCGGACGACTGCCACGCGGATCGTAGATTATGGCTATCATTTACAAGCGGATGTGCATGAAGGCGGCGCGAATCTCTTTTATATCCATGAAGATGAACGTTTGCTGCTTTTCAAAAAAGCTGGGCTATTCACAGATCGACACGGTCTGGTGGTGTTTACTGTGGATGAACTGCTTGAAGAGATAGATAGACATCCCGAACGTTTTAGTAATAATGTGCTAACTCGTCCTCTAATGCAGGATTCACTGTTTCCGGTGCTGGCATCTGTGCTGGGTCTAGGAGAGATTGCTTACTGGGCGATTACACGGGATGCTTTCGGGGTGTTGGAGATGCAGATGCCGATACTGCTGCCACGAATGTCTTTTACGTTGGTAGAGTCAGGTGTGGAAAAGCATATGCTTAAGTATGAATTAAGTTTTGGTCAAGTTCGAGACGGACTTGAGGAACGGAAAAAGCAATGGATTGCCACTCAAGATCAGCTTGGAATGCAGGATCAGTTTTCCGGGGCAAAGGAAGCTTTTGTCCGCATGTACGAACCGCTTGTGCAGCAGACAGGTTTGATTGAAAAAGGTTTGCTACGGCTTGGAGAAACCAACCGCGATAAGATTCTGTCACAGATCGCCTATCTGGAGGCAAAAGTTCAGGAAGCGTTGCTTCGACAAAATGAAACAGCACTTCGCCAGTGGGATCGTATTGAATGGTCGCTTTTCCCATTTGGACAGCCGCAGGAGCGGGCGTATACGATCTATCATTTTCTGAATCGTTATGGTCTCAGTCTGATGGATACGATTATGAATGTACCATTGGATTTGACGGGGACGCATCGTGTTATTTATGTATAATTTGTTGTTTTATATAGGATTTATCATGGAATAAAATTTAACCAATTTGAAGGAGGAAACAAAGTATGACTTCCCATTCTCTGCAAAATAGCATAGTTCACGATCTTAAATTGGCTCCTGAAGGTCATTTGAAAATTGATTGGGTAGAAGCACATATGCCGGTATTGAACCGTATACGTCAACAATTCGAGCAAGAGCAGCCTTTTGCTGGTTTGAAGGTAACCATCTGTCTACATCTGGAGGCCAAAACGGCTTATTTGGCTAAAGTGGTACAAGCAGGTGGAGCGCAGGTAACTATTACGGGTAGTAATCCATTGTCCACACAAGATGATGTTTGCGCCGCATTAGTTGAAGATGGCGTTACTGTATTAGCTAAATACAATCCGGACCCAGAAGAATTCAAAAATTTGCAAATCAAGGCACTGGAAACAAAGCCGGATCTCATTATAGATGATGGTGGTGACTTGGTTACTCTGTTGCAATCCGAACGGCCTGATCTGATTTCTACGATCCGTGGGGGAGCAGAGGAGACAACTACTGGCATTATTCGTTTGAAGGCATTGGAAAAAGAAGGGCAACTTCACTTTCCGATGGTGGCTGTTAATGATGCTTACTGCAAATATTTGTTTGACAACCGCTATGGTACAGGACAGTCAGCTTTCGACGGCATTATTCGTACGACTAATCTGGTTGTAGCCGGAAGTACAGTGGTTGTGGTAGGTTATGGCTGGTGTGGCAAAGGGGTTGCAATGCGTGCGAAAGGGTTGGGAGCCAACGTTGTTGTAACCGAGGTTGATCCAATCAAGGCTGTAGAAGCCCATATGGATGGTTTCCATGTGTTACCAATGGTAGAGGCTGCCAAACTGGGTGATTTCTTTATTACAGTAACTGGTAACAAGGCTGTAATTACAGGGGAACACTTTGATGTGATGAAGGATGGGGCTGTGCTGTGTAACGCAGGGCATTTTGATGTGGAGGTTAGTAAGCCTGAGCTTGCTAAACGTTCCGAATCCATTCGTACGGTGCGTCGTAATATTGAGGAATATCGCTTTAAAGATGGACGTAAAATGTATTTGCTGGCAGAAGGACGCCTTGTGAATCTAGCTGCCGCCGATGGTCATCCAGCAGAAATTATGGATACGACATTTGCGCTTCAGGCGCTTGGCTTGAAATACGTGAATGATCGTTATAATGAGCTTGGTAAGGCCGTTATCAATGTACCTTATGAAATTGATGAGCAGGTAGCTCGATTCAAGCTTGATAGTCTGGGAATTCAAATTGACACGTTAACTGAAGACCAAAAGATCTATTTGGACAGCTGGAACGCGTAAGCGGATTTTTCGTCACGATTTTCGCTGCAAAAGTGTTGTGTTTTTAATGCAAGTGTTTGTTTAGGTTGACATAATGGACAGAGAGTAAGCCCTTTATTCCGTGTGGTTTCGAAACCTGATGCATATTGTCGGGTGCCGGCTTCATGGGATAAGGGGCTTTTTTGTATCTTATGACGCAGGGCTACAATAACAGACATAATGCTATGGATCCAGCTTCTATCACTTTTTGGTAATGAAAAAGAGGTCTTTGATTTTTTAAAGCGAATCTATTATGCTTAGGTGGTGGAAAGTGGGCCAAAGTGGGAGAATGGGGTAAGGGGTGACGAAACCAATGTTTATGGGGGAGTTCCAACATAGCATTGATGAGAAGGGTCGGCTTACTGTACCGGCCAAGTTTCGTGAACTTCTCGGTGCCTCGTTCGTGGTTACCCGCGGGCTGGACCAATGCCTCTTCGTGTATCCTATGGATGAGTGGGCTGTCATGGAGAAAAAACTTAAAGCACTGCCTCTGATGAAGGCCGATGCGCGGGCGTTTACCCGTTTTTTTTTCTCGGGGGCGACTGAATGCGAATTGGACAAACAGGGCAGGGTAAATTTACCGGGGAATTTGTGCGAATACGCCAAGCTTACTAAAGAGTGCGTCGTATTGGGAGTGTCCACCCGTGTAGAGATTTGGAGTAAGCACACTTGGGAGCAATATTTCAACCAATCAGAGGAAGCATTTAATGACATTGCTGAGAAATTGGTTGATTTCAACTTTGAATTGTAATTTAGGAGGTCAGCCGTTTGTTTCACCACATTACCGTACTCAAAGAAGAAGCAACACAGGCACTAAACATCAGGCAGGACGGGATTTATGTGGACTGCACGTTGGGAGGGGCAGGACACAGTTCCGTCATTGCATCACAGCTTGGCCCTGAGGGAAGGCTTATTGCCTTTGATCAGGACGACTGGGCATTGAACAATGCGCGAGAGAAGCTGTCAGCCTATGAAGGAAAGATTTCATTAGTGAAATCTAACTTCCGCCACTTGCAGGACAAGCTGACTGAATTGGGATTGCCCGAAAAAGACGGCGTCCCGCAGGTCCAGGGTATTTTGTTCGATCTGGGTGTGTCCTCGCCCCAGTTCGATGAGGGGGAACGGGGATTTAGTTACAATCATGATGCGCCGCTTGATATGCGGATGGATCAGAGTAGCTCGCTTACGGCTTACGAAATTGTCAATGAATGGTCGGAAGCAGAGATTGCGCGTATTTTGTTTCATTACGGAGAAGAGAAGTTTTCACGGCGGATCGCAAAGATCATGATTGAACGTCGATTGAACAAGCCTATTCACACAACAGGGGAACTTGTCGATATTATCAAAGAAGGAATTCCGGCTGCGGCACGCAGAACCGGGGGACATCCGGCTAAACGCAGTTTCCAGGCTTTGCGGATTGCTGTAAATGATGAGTTGGGTGCACTGGAAGATACTTTGCATCAGGCGATAAGATGTCTGGCTCCAGGAGGCAGAATTTCGGTCATTACATTCCATTCTCTGGAGGATCGGATATGCAAGCATATTTTCAAGGAGTATTTGGCGAAAAGCATCTATCCATCTGATTTGCCTATTTTGGAGGACAAAATGATAGGCGATCTGAAGCTGGTGAACCGTAAGCCGATTGTAGCGTCAGAGCAGGAATTGGAGCTTAATCCACGGTCCCGGTCAGCGAAGCTGAGAGTTGCCGAAAAATTGTAAATTTAATGGAGAAGGAGAGGCGACATGGCTTATACACGCGGTAATTTGGCTGTAAAAGAAAGAGCCCGTCAGGAACAGGTTCAGCAACAACGGTATCGTGAGACCACCAAAGTCGTTACACGCCGCAGAGAGCTGCCGATTCGAGAAAAGCTGCTGTATCTATTGACACTTGTAGCGTGCATTGTCATTGCTGGTATGTTGATTGGCAGGTACGCTCACATTTATCAAATCAATTATTCGATTAATACGGCAAGCAAGGACATTTCCAAATTACAGACCAATATCGCCCAACTGAAGATTCAAAAAGAGCGTCTGGAAAATCAGATCGTGCCGACTGCAAAGGAACAGGGATATATCGAACCAACAAGAGAGCCCATTCGTGTGGAAAAGCAGGCTGCCAAATAGTTAAGGGCATAGCATCAAGCTATGCTCTGACGTACATTTTTTTGCAGAGAGGTTTGAGCTATGGTCAAAAGAATAAAGCTTCGTACACTGCTGATAGGGGGATGTATTACCCTCTTTTTTCTTGTTCTGCTACTTAAGGTATTTTGGATTCAAGTTGTGAGCGGGGAGTACTGGCATAACCTGGTAGTTACTCAAGTGGAAAAAGATCAGGTGATTCAGCCCAAGCGTGGAACCATTACGGACCGTAAAGGAAACGTATTGGCTACGGATGCACCAGCTTATACGGTAGTTGTCAATCCTACCATTATTCAGGAGTATGATTTGGAGAATGAGGTTGTAGCTAAGCTACACCAATTACTCAAAACACCTGAGGATGAGCTGAGAAGGCATCTTTCTGCAAAGGATAAAGCGGGGAACTACTTAAAAAACCGCGAGATCCGCAATGGAGGCTGGAAGGTAGATCCTGAGGTCAAGGCACAAGTGGATACGTTCAAAGAGTATTTGAAGGATAAGTATCAAGTAATTGGAGCTGTGGACACTGTTCAAGGATCCAAACGCTATTATCCAGAAAATAAGCTGGCTTCCCATGTTCTTGGCTATCAAAGAAAAGATGGCACAGCAGGTATGGGGTTGGAAGCTTATTATAATAAAGAGCTCTCGGGGACGGCTGGAAAGCTTCTGTATCAGCGGGATCGGAAGGGAGTTCCTCTTCAAGGATCGGGAAGTGTCTATGAGCCGGCACAAAATGGTAAAAATTTAAAGCTGACGATTGACGATACGATTCAGTATTATATAGAGGATGCCATGCAGGAAGCTATTGCAAAATACAATCCGAAAACGATGACTGTGGTAGCGGCTGATCCCAAAACGATGGATGTTCTCGGTATGGCGACCTACCCGAATTTTAATCCCAATACATATGGGAGTACACCTTTGGAAAATTTCCGTAATAATGCTACTCAGTCCATCTACGAGCCGGGCTCCACGTTTAAGATTGTGACCTTGGCTGCCGCGGTTCAAGAAAAGGTATTCAATCCGAATGAATCCTACCAATCTGGTATGATTCGGGTCGGAGGTTGGGATATTCGTGACGTAAGCCGTAACTGGGGAACGTTAACTTATCTTCAGGGAGTCAAGCGTTCAAGTAACGTCGGCTTTGTCCATCTGGGGCTGGATAAGTTGGGTGGCGAAAGGCTGAAGAAATATATTAATAACTTTGGTTTCGGGGTGAAAACGGGTATTGATCTTCCGAGTGAGTCTACCGGAGCTATCACATTCCATACCCAGTACAAATCCGAGGTCGCAACAGCTTCATATGGACACGGACGTGTCCAGGTGACGCCAATCCAGCAGGTAGCTGCCATCTCGGCAATTGCTAACGGGGGGAAGCTGATGCAGCCTCATCTGGTAAAGGAAATTATAAACCCAGATACAGGCGAAGTGCAGACGATTCAGCCAAAGGAAATCCGCCAAGTGATTACTCAGGAATCTGCAGCTCAGACAAGTAGCTATCTGGAGCAGGTTGTGTCTGACCAGGAAATTGGTACGGGACGCCTTGCTTATATCGACGGATATCGTGTAGCTGGTAAAACAGGTACAGCGACGAAGGTCGTTGGAAAAGTATATGACCATTCGAAGGATGTCGTGTCCTTTATAGGTTTTGCACCGGTAAATGATCCGAAAATGGCTGTTTTGGTTGTTATGGACGAACCTAACAAATCGGTAGGCGGCGGTACAGCAGCAGCGCCTGTATTTAAAAAAATCGTATCCCAATCGTTGCAATATATGGGTGTTCCAAAAACGGGAACTAAAACGAATAAATCAGGCAGCGCTGTTGTAAAAACAGTGAACTTGCCAACGGTACCACAATTAACGGGTCAGGTGAAGAAGGATGCGCAAAACGCATTGCTCAAACAGGGGATTGCCTATGAAACGGTAGGCAAAGGCTCCAAAATTGTTCGCCAGTATCCTGAAGCAGGCGTCAAAATGAAACCCGGACAACGCATTTACTTGCTGACTGAGGATAGTGCCAACATGACTATCCCTGATTTTACAGGTGTTTCGTTGCGTGACACACTTCAAGTTCTAACCCTTATGAGGGTTGGTGTGCAGGTAAGCGGCGAAGGTTATGTCGTCTCTCAAAAGGCGCAAATGGTAAATGGAAAGCGAATCGTCAGTGTGATGCTTCAGCCGGCCAAAGAAACGGTGACCGGAGTGAAACCGGAGGATACACAGGACTCGACCAATGGAGTTGCAGCTAACCAGATTGGGAGCGCAACAAAAACGGAGGCCGATAATAAAAACGAATCCGGTACTACTGCCGAAGCTGGAACAGATGCGGGAGCTCCTAAGAGAGGAATATCGGCTGTTGCAGATGAGAAAAGTGCTGCTGAGATTAAAGGCGAGGATAACTGATAGCTTGTTCTAATGTTCGTTCTTTTGAATATTCATGAGGTAAGACATGTCATGAGTATTTGAGGAACGGAGGGAGCGCGTTTGAAAAAATCTAACGTGACCATGCGGCGAAGGCTGGTATGGGGGCTAATGGGATTATTTGTACTGTTTGCGGCCTTGTCGATCCGGCTCGCCTATGTTCAATTGGGTAAAGGAGGCGAGCTCTCGGCCAAGGCTGAGGATTCGTGGCGCCGCAATATTCCATTTGCCGCCAAGCGTGGCGAAATTTTGGATCGGCAGGGTACGGCGCTGACCTACAATGTCAGTTCGCCCACAGTCATGGCGATACCAGTACAGATTAAGAAGCCGGAAGAAACGGCACGCAGGCTGGCGCCCTTGCTGGATATGAGTGAGGATAAAGTGCTCAAGCTGATTACCAAACGAACAGCAAGCCAAAAACTTCAGCCCGGCGGACGAAAAATTACGATGGAGAAAGCGCAGCAAATTCGTGATTTGAAGCTGCCGGGTATCGTTGTTGCTGAAGACAACAAACGTTATTATCCTTATGGTGATCTAGCCGCTCATATTCTTGGGTTTACAGGAATTGATAATCAAGGGCTGACAGGCGTAGAGAAGCAGCAAAACAGTAAGCTTCGGGGAATTGACGGAAGTATTGCATATTTATCAGATGCAGGTGGTCGTCTGATGCCAGGTTCTTCCGAAAAATACATTGAACCGAAGGATGGACTGAATTTACAATTAACCATTGATAAGTCTGTGCAGTCCATTATGGAGCGGGAGCTTGACCAAGCCATGGTCAAATTTCAGGCGAAGTCCGCGTTGTCTATAGCTATGAACCCCAAGACGGGTGAAATATTAGGCATGGCTGGACGACCAAGCTATGAGCCAGCGCTATACAAGCAATATGCGCCTGAAATCTACAATCGAAATCTGCCTATCTGGATGACATATGAACCTGGGTCTACTTTTAAAATTATTACATTGGCGGCTGCCTTGGAAGAAAAGAAGGTCAATCTCAAAAATGACCGTTTTTTTGATCCGGGATATATTGAAGTCGGTGGAGCACGTCTGCGTTGCTGGAAGAAAGGCGGACATGGGAGCCAAACTTTCCTTCAAGTGGTGGAGAATTCTTGCAACCCTGGTTTTGTAACATTGGGGCAGCGGTTAGGCAAAGAAACACTGTTCAAGTACATTCGCAATTTTGGCTTCGGCAGCAAAACGGGGATCGACATGATTGGTGAGGGCAACGGCATTTTGTTCAAGCTACCTCAGGTAGGTCCTGTAGAACTGGCGACGACCGCTTTTGGTCAAGGGGTGTCTGTCACCCCGATCCAGCAGGTTACGGCTGTATCAGCGGCAATCAATGGCGGTAATCTTTACAAGCCTCACATTACAAAAGGTTGGGTTCAGCCGGGAACCGGAAAAGTGCTGGAAAAAGTAGAACCAGAACTGGTACGTAGGGTCATTTCAGAGGACACCTCCCGACAGGTAAGGGAAGCGCTGGAAAGTGTCGTTGCTAAAGGTACAGGTCGTCCTGCTTTTATTGAAGGCTACCGGGTGGGAGGTAAAACGGGGACAGCACAAAAGGTGATTAACGGGCGTTATTCTTCCTCGGAGCATATTGTATCCTTTATTGGTTTTGCACCGGCAGATGATCCGCAAATCGTCGTCTATACCGCTGTCGATAACCCGAAGGGCATTCAATTCGGCGGGGTTGTTGCTGCGCCAATCGTGCAAAATATTTTAAAGGACGCGCTGATTGCCTTAAAAATACCACCTCGCACCAATCAAATTGCCAAAGAGTACAAGTATGGAGAAAATCCGATCGAAACGGTACCTGATCTGGTAGGTGCTACTGCAGCTGATTTGTACGAAGATATGAATATGAACTTTATGCTCGTAAAATCCGGGTCAGGCAAGACGGTCGTGAGTCAGGCGCCGAAGCCGGGCTCCAGATTGGAGCGGGGATCAACGATCCGTATTTACATGGGGGATTGATAGGTTCATTTTATACCATACTATGAATAACGAGAGAGCAATGGAGGAATGAAAGATGCAGCTTCAACAATTGGCTTCACTGCTGGCCGTCTCCCGTGTCGTGGGTGACGGTACAGTGGATTGCCGAGGAATCGGGGCGGATTCACGTCGAGTGCAACCGGGAGATTTATTTCTGTGTCTGCCAGGTTTTACAGTGGACGGACATGAATATGCCGAGCAGGCAATTGCGTCCGGAGCGGCAGCTTTGGTCGTTGAACGGGAACTGGATGTACCTGTTCCGCAGCTTGTAGTTAAGGATGCACGACATGCCATGGCGGTTTTGGCGGATTATATGTTTGATTCACCGAGCCGACGCATGCGCATGATCGGCATAACCGGAACCAACGGTAAAACAACGATAACTTATCTGATTGAAAAGATCATGAAGGACGCCGGGGTGAACACCGGACTGATTGGTACGATTCAAATGCGTTACGGTGGTCAGTCTTATCCAATGTCTGGCACTACGCCCGAAGCGGTGGAACTTCAACGTTATCTGGGAAATATGGCAGAGCAGGGGGTTCAATGCTGTGTCATGGAAGTATCCTCACATGCGTTGGAGCAGGGTCGCGTCAAGGGAACTGATTTTCGCACAGCTATATTTACAAACCTGACGCAGGACCACCTGGACTACCACAACACAATGGAGGAGTACCGTGCTGCAAAAGGACTTTTGTTCTCTAGGTTGGGAAATGCTTTCTCGCGTGATGCATCAGATAGCAAATATGCTGTTCTGAATGCAGACGATCCGGCTTCTTCCTATTTGCAGGCTCAAACTGCGGCCCAAGTGATTACATACGGCGTGGAAAAGGAATCTGATGTGCAGGCATCTCGTATCACTATTGGTGCCAAGGGAACCTTCTTCCATGTGTCCACTTTTAAAGGAGATACCGATATTGAGCTTCGAATGGTGGGCAAGTTCAATGTGTACAACGCACTGGCGGCCATTACCGCAGCTCTGCTGGAGGGAATTTCGCTGGCGGATATCAAGAGGAGTCTAGAGTCTATCGCGGGCGTAGATGGGCGGGTAGAGCCTGTAGATGCGGGTCAGCCCTTTGCTGTTATTGTAGACTATGCCCATACACCGGACGGATTGGAAAATGTCCTTCGCACCGTAAAGGAATTTGCGGTCGGTAAAGTATGGTGTGTATTTGGATGCGGCGGTGACCGGGATCGTACGAAACGTCCGTTGATGGGGAAAATTGCTGCGCGTTACAGTGATCATTCGTTTATTACTTCCGACAATCCGCGAACAGAGGACCCGAAAGTGATTTTGAAAGACATCGAACAAGGGCTGATTGATGAAGGTATACCCGCAGAACGATACGAATTGATCGTGGATCGCAGAACTGCAATTCATAAAGCTGTTGAAATGGCAAGCCCTGACGATGTAGTATTGATTGCGGGAAAAGGTCATGAGACTTACCAGTTGATCGGAAAAACGGTGCATGAATTCGATGACCGCATCGTAGCCAAAGAAGCGATAAGGGGTTTATCCAAGTGATGAAAAGAACAATCGGTCAGATTGCATCTATGTGTGAAGGAACACTTCACGGAGAAGCGGACGCCGAACAGATAGTCGAAGGCGTTTTTACAGATTCTCGCAGGCCGCAGAGCCAAGGGTTGTTTGTTCCACTCGTGGGCGAACGATTTGATGGGCATAATTATGTGCAGCAGATCGTAAGTGAGGCAGGTGCAGCTGCATTTTTATGGCAAAAGGATCATGGCGTACCTCCGGCTGAGAACGCTATTGAGGTAGAGGATACGTTAGAAGCCCTTCAGCATCTAGCAGCTGTATACTTACGCGAAACTGGCGTTTCTGTCGTTGGGATCACGGGAAGCAACGGCAAGACGACAACGAAAGACATCGTAAACGCTCTGCTGGGCACAACTTTTAAAGTACACAAAACCGAAGGAAATTATAACAATCATATCGGTTTGCCTTTAACGGTACTGTCCATGCCGCAGGATACAGATATTCTCATTCTGGAGATGGGCATGAGTGGACGTGGAGAGATTCGTCTGCTGGCTAATATTGCCCAACCAGATGTAGCTATCATAACGAACATAGGCGAATCGCACTTACTGCAGCTTGGTTCTCGTGCGGAAATCGCTCGTGCAAAGTTGGAAATCACAAGTGGCCTTAAGCCCGGTGGTTTGCTGATCTACAACGGGGATGAACCACTGCTTTCACAAGTGTTGGCGGAGTCTGAAACGGTCAAGCCTGAAGGTTTAAAATTATTTACGTTCGGGCTAGCTGCAGGCAACGATGACTATCCAACTGAAATCACTTCGGATGGAGAAGGTAGCTTATTCATAACAGCCCAATCTGGCAAAGAGGCTTTCCGACTTCCCTTGCTTGGACAGCACAATGTTGTAAATGGTTTGGCAGCACTGGCGGTAGCGCGTCATTTCAATGTCGATGCAGACCATATACGTAAAGGGTTGTCGTCTTTAAAACTGACGGGCATGCGTATTGAGGTCGTGAACTGTCCTAATGGACTTACTGTGCTAAACGACGCTTATAATGCCAGTCCGGCTTCAATGAAGGCTGCAATTCAGACGTTGTCTGCGTATAAAACGGATGGACGTAAAGTCGCCGTACTTGGTGACATGCTGGAGCTGGGACCTGAGGAAAAGCAATTCCATGAGGAAATTGGAATTTTTGCGGCAAAGCACGACGTAGAGGTACTGTTTACCTACGGTGCGTTAGGCACTTCGATTGCACAGGGCGCGCAAGGGTTGATGCCAGCTGTTAACGTGCACGCTTATACAGATAAGCAAGAGTTGATCCAGCATTTGCGGGTTCATCTCCACGCCAATGATATTGTGCTGGTTAAGGCATCCAGAGGGATGCGACTAGAAGAAATTGTGGATGCGCTGAAAAACGGTCCGCTACAGAACTGATGTTGACGAGAGGGAGACTCCCATGGATATTCAATTATTACTGCTGACGATCGTCGTATCGTTTATACTGGCGGTCATTGCCGCTCCACTGCTCATTCCGCTGCTGCGGCGAATGAAATTTGGCCAGCAGGTCCGGGATGACGGGCCACAAAGCCATCTTAAAAAGATAGGTACGCCTACAATGGGCGGTATCGTGATTCTGGTGGCTTTTACGCTGACCTTTCTTAAGTTTTCAGCTATCAAAAATACGGACTTTTACGTTCTGCTGGTTGCTACACTCGGCTTTGGGCTGATCGGATTTTTGGACGACTATATCAAAATTGTATTCAAACGCTCGTTAGGCCTGACGGCGCGTCAAAAGCTGTTTGGACAATTATTGTTTGGCGCGATCATGTGCTGGCTTCTGCTTAGCAATGATCATAGTACTGCGATCGGCATCCCTGGAACGTCATGGTCATTTGATTGGGGCGGCTGGTTCTATTATCCGTTCATTATTATCATGATGCTGGCAATTAGCAACGCTGTCAATTTCACGGATGGGCTGGACGGGCTGCTGTCCGGTACAAGTGCCATTGCCTTTGCTGCTTATGCCATTGTCGCGATTCAGGCAACCTCGCTTCCGGCAGCAGTATGCTCAGCAGCTATGATTGGCGCTGTACTAGGATTTCTCGTATATAATGCTCATCCTGCCAAGGTGTTTATGGGTGACACAGGCTCGCTGGGAATCGGCGGCGCCATAGGTGCCATTGCCATCGTTACGAAAAGCGAAATTTTGTTTCTCATTATCGGCGGTGTATTCGTAATTGAAATGCTGTCCGTGGTCTTGCAGGTAGCTTCCTTTAAAACACGTGGCAAGCGTATTTTCAAAATGAGCCCGATTCATCATCATTTCGAGCTGTCCGGCTGGTCCGAATGGCGCGTAGTTATTACATTCTGGGCTGTAGGACTGCTGTTGGCAGGACTCGGACTTTATCTCAACAAGGGGTTGTAGACCAATGAACCATCCAGACGCATACAGAGATCAGGAAGTCGTCATTATCGGTCTGGCCAAAAGCGGCGTGCAAGTTGCCAAGGTGCTGCACCAGGCCGGAGCGAAGCTGACAGTCAATGATAAAAAAGATAGGGAACAATGTCCCGAAGCTTCTGAATTAGAGGCTTTGGGAATTTCCGTTTTATGCGGGGGTCACCCAGAGGGGTTGATTCATCCTGGAGTGAAGCTGGTTGTCAAAAATCCAGGCATTCCTTATACGGCCCCTCCCGTACAGAAAGCTGTCGAGCTCGGCATTGAGGTTGTGACCGAGGTTGAGGTCGCCTACCATCTATGTAAAGCTCCGATCATCGGAATTACTGGCTCCAACGGAAAGACGACCACGACCACTTGGGTAGGCAAGCTGTTGGAGGCATCCGGCATGAATCCAATCGTGGCTGGTAATATCGGTACGCCCTTATGTGAGGCGGCTGTGGACGCCAAGTCGGATGAGTGGATGGTTGTGGAGCTGAGCAGCTTTCAGTTAAAAGGAACAAAGGATTTCAAGCCCGCTGTGGCCTGCCTGCTCAATGTAGCAGAGACCCATTTGGACTACCACGGAGGCATGGAGGACTACGTTGCATCCAAGGCGCGTCTATTTGCCAATCAAACGGCGGCGGATACTGCGGTGGTGAACTGGGACGACCCCGTCTGCCGGGAGCTGGTACCCTATATAAAAGCGAAGCTGCTTCCGTTCTCTACGACAGAACGTTTGCAGGAAGGGTTGTTTGCTGATCCGCCATACATACCGGATGTGACGGACGATATTGAACGTAGCATCGTATACCGCGATGGAAATGGTGTGCTGCATCCCATTATAGGCATAGCTGAGATTGGACTTCCGGGTCGTTTTAACGTAGAAAATGCTCTTGCTGCCTGCGCAATCGCCATTGCTGCAGGCGCAGAACCAGCAAATTTGGCGGAACCATTAAGTACTTTTCGCGGCGTAGAACATCGGCTTGAATATGTTTTAGAACACGCTGGTGTAGCTTATTACAATAATTCCAAAGCAACCAATTCGAAAGCAACGATGATGGCCTTATCTTCCTTTAAGCAGCCTATTGTACTCATTGCCGGAGGATTGGATCGTGGCTCTGATTATACAGAGCTCGTACCTTCTTTACAGGAAGGTGTGAAAGCCGTTGTGCTCCTGGGTGAGACACGGCATAAGCTGGCTGAGCGGGCCAAGCAGGCCGGAATAGAGCATGTCAAGGTCGTCGATAATGGGGAGGATGCCGCCGCTACGCTCGTGGAGGCTGTGAACAAGGCTTCTGAATTTGCTGAGACGGGAGATGTGGTATTACTCTCACCCGCCTGTGCAAGCTGGGATATGTTCCGATCCTATGAAGAGCGTGGACGTATTTTTAAAGAGGCGGCGCATAAATTGTAAGTAGGGGGGTTGGATAAGCCCCTACTTTTATGCAAGGGGTGGCCTCCTGATGAAGCAGTCTCGTCCAGCGCCGGATCTATGGCTTTTCGTTTGTATTGTAAGCTTATTAGCCATCGGCATGGTTATGGTATATAGTGCGGGCGCCGTCCTCGCTTTTCACGAGTACGGGGACTCCTACTATTTTGTTAAGCGACAATTGCTGTTTGCGGGGCTCGGCCTAGTAGCGATGTACTTTACTGCCAGAACGGACTACCGGGTCTGGCAGAAATATGCCAAGGTCGTATTGTTGATCTGTCTAGCGCTGCTGGTTGCCGTATTAATTCCCGGCATTGGTGTAGTAAGAGGCGGGGCACGAAGCTGGCTCGGTATTAGCTCTTTCGGCATTCAGCCTTCCGAGTTTATGAAGCTAGGTATGATTCTTTTTCTCGCTCGTTGGCTCAGTCGTCCTGATTATGATATTAGCTCTTTTACGCGCGGCCTGTTGCCGCCGCTTGGACTCATGGGACTGGCTTTTGGGCTTATTATGCTCCAGCCCGATTTGGGCACAGGTACGGTAATGATGGGAGCGTCCATGCTCATCGTATTTACGGCAGGCGCGCGTATGAAGCATCTCGGTCTGCTAGCTCTGTCGGGAGCAGCGGGGTTTGCTGCACTGATTGCAGCTGCGCCTTATCGACTCCAGCGCATCACAGCTTTTCTGGACCCTTGGTCCGATCCGCTTGGCGCAGGCTATCAAATTATTCAATCGCTATATGCGATTGGTCCTGGCGGGCTGGCGGGCTTGGGACTCGGCATGAGTCGACAAAAATATAGCTACGTTCCTGAGCCGCAAACTGATTTTATTTTTTCCATTTTGGCGGAGGAGCTTGGCTTTATCGGTGGAATGACGGTGCTGGGGCTCTTTTTGGTTCTCGTGTGGAGAGGAATGCGTGTCGCTATAACCATTCCGGATACCTATGGTAGTTTGCTTGCGGTGGGTATTGTCGCAATGGTTGCCGTACAGGTCGTCATTAATATTGGTGTCGTTATCGGTTTAATGCCGGTGACAGGAATAACACTGCCCTTAATCAGCTATGGAGGTTCTTCTCTGACCTTAATGCTAACTGCTCTGGGCATTTTACTAAATTTATCACGTTATGCGAGGTGAACGTTTATGCGCGTCGTGTTGAGCGGCGGCGGCACCGGAGGGCATATTTATCCGGCGTTGGCCGTAGCCAGACAGTGCGAAGAAATTGATCCAGACGCTGAATTTTTATACATTGGCGGTCAACGAGGACTCGAAAGTAAGTTGGTTCCTCAGGAAAAAATTCCATTTGAGGCTATTGATATCACAGGATTTCGTCGCAGCTTGTCTGTGGAAAATATAAAAACGATCATGCGTTTTTTCAATGGGGTTCGCAGATCCAAAGCATTATTAAAGAAATTTAAGCCAGATGTCGTTATTGGAACTGGGGGATATGTATGTGGCCCCGTCGTTTATGCAGCTTCCAAGTTGGGAATTCCCAGCATTATTCATGAGCAAAATGCAATTCCAGGGCTGACTAATACATTTCTGAGTCGCTATGTGGATACAGTGGCTGTTAGCTTTGAAGGCTCAGAAGGAGCTTTTCCCAAAGCTAAAAATGTACTGTACACCGGAAACCCGCGTGCTACAACAGTTCGTTTGGCTAACCGGGATCGGGGATTTGCTACGATTGGGGTTCCGATGGACAGCTCAGTTGTCCTTGTGGTCGGTGGCAGCAGGGGAGCGAAGGCCATTAATGACGCCATGATTGCAATGGCTCCGCAACTTTCGCAACTGAAAGACGTCCATTTTGTATATGTAACCGGAGAATCTTATTACGAGCAAACGCTGGATAGCATACGGAATCAGATCGGCTCATTGCCCAATCATCTACATGTGCTTCCCTATATTCACAATATGCCAGAGGTGCTGGCCTGTACTTCTTTAATTGTTAATCGCGCAGGTGCGTCCTTCTTGGCAGAGATTACATCGCTCGGCATTCCGTCCATTCTGATCCCATCACCTAATGTGACGAATAACCATCAGGAGGCTAATGCTCGTACCCTTGAAAAGGCAGGCGCATCCGTCATGATTGTAGAAAAGGAACTGAGTGGCCCGGCCCTGTTTCAATCTATAGCGGGAATTATGAAGGATAAGGCATGGCGGAGTCGCATGGCGGAGTCGGCGTCTGCGCTTGGCAAGCCTGACTCAGCGGATATTTTAGTAAAAGAAATGGAACGTCTTGCCCGTAAAAGGTAGTTTGCAGCGTAGAATTGGGCGGTTGTCACACACCGGATGGTATTTACATAGGATACCCTATAGATTGTGACCATCACTCAGGCTGCCGGTTGTCAGGTGAGAGCCTTATAACCATGCGGGGCAAGCAACAAGGAGGTTTCAGTACAATGCAGCAATGGATGCCATTATTAGCGGAGCATGATATCGGAAAAGTGCTGGAGCATGAGCCGCTGTCCAAATATACGACATGGAAGATTGGAGGCCCTGCGGATGCACTTGTCATCCCGGATACCAAAGAGCAGCTGGCAAGAGTTTTGAAGCTGGCTAGCGAGCACGGAATTCCCTGGATGCAGTTGGGGCGGGGCTCCAACATGCTCGTCTCTGACAAAGGGATACGGGGACTTGTGATCAAGCTGGGACCAGGATTTGATTATGTTCATTTTGAAGATGAACAGATCGTTGCTGGAGGAGGCGTTTCACTGGTCAAACTGTGCGTTATGGCCAGCAAACAGGGCCTATCCGGTCTTGAATTTGCTGGTGGTATCCCAGGATCGGTCGGTGGGGCTGTCTACATGAACGCCGGTGCCCATGGGTCTGATGTGTCACAAATATTCCAGTCCGCTGAGATTGTGCTGGATACAGGGGAATTGGCTGTGTACGATGCCGAGAATATGCATTTCAGCTATCGTCACTCCGTGTTGCATGAGCAACGTGGAATGGTGACAGAGGCAGTGTTTCGGATGAAGCGGGGCGACCGCGAGGAAATTTCAGCAGCGCTTGCGGCTTTTAAAGACCGCCGTCGGCTGACTCAGCCGCTACAGTTAGCTTGTGCAGGAAGCGTGTTCCGCAATCCTCCAGGAGACTATGCTGCCCGTCTTATTGAGAGCGCAGGTCTCAAGGGCTTGAAGGCGGGAGGCGCAGAGGTATCTGTACAGCATGCCAATTTCATTGTAAATACCGGTCAAGCGACAGCAGAGGACGTGCTTACCCTAATGAAGCATATTCAAAGTACAATATCATCTCAAACCGGCATCAAGCTAGTTCCGGAGGTTTTCGTAGTGGGTGAGCGGTAAACTCGGAGGTGATACATTGGACAAATTGGTGATTGAGGGAGGCCGTCCCCTGTCAGGCACCATACGTATCCATGGGGCAAAAAATGCGGCACTACCTATTCTTGCAGCGAGCTTACTTGCACAAGGTAAGGTAGAAATTCGGAATGTGCCCCATCTTTTAGACATTAAGGTCATGCTGCACATCCTTGAAAGACTCGGCTGTACATGCCGACATGAAGAGGAAACGGTATACGTGGATACGTCGTCCGTCCGAACGTTCCAAATTCCGGAAGATTTGATGAAGCAAATGCGCTCATCTATCTTTCTGATGGGACCGCTGCTCGCCAGATATGGAGAAGTTTCTATTTACCAGCCCGGAGGCTGTGCCATAGGCGAGCGCAAAATTGATCTTCACCTAGAGGGCTTAAAAGCTCTTGGCGCAGAGATAGAGGAAAAAGACGAGCAAATCACGTTTCGAGCCCACAAGCTGATCGGCTCGGACATCCACATGGATTTCCCGAGTGTAGGTGCAACGGAAAATATTATGATGGCCGCTGCGTTGGCTGAAGGACGAACAACGATCACCAATGCAGCGAGGGAACCGGAGATTCAGGATTTACAAAACTTCTTGAATGCCATGGGAGCCCGCATTATCGGTGCTGGAACCGACACGATTACAATTACGGGGGTCAGTTGCCTCAATCCGTGTACGTATGAGGTCATTCCTGACCGCATAGTTGCTGGAACGGTTATGATCGCAGCTGCAGCTACACGAGGAAGTGTGTCGTTGACACACTGCAATCCATCCCACTTGTCTGCTCTGATTCATGTCCTCAGGCGGGCTGGTGTTCAAGTCGGCATCTTGAATGATATAATGACCGTAAGTTGTATGAGTCGTCCCAAAGCAGTGGAGAGGATCGTTACCTCCCCTTACCCGTCTTTTCCGACGGATTTGCAATCTCAGGTCATGGTTCTGCTTTCTTTGGCGGACGGATTCAGTGTCATGAAAGAGACCGTCTTCGAAAGCCGATTCAAACATGTGGATGAACTAAATGTAATGGGTGCTGATATTACGGTTGATGCAAATGCTGCCTTTATAAGAGGAGTTTCACGTCTGTACGGGGCTACGGTAGAGGCTACCGATCTGCGGGCAGGGGCTGCGCTGGTCATAGCGGGTCTAGCGGCTCAAGGACGTACCGTTGTCGAGCAGGTTCATCATATTGACAGAGGATATGACCGGATCGAGCGTCTTTTTCAGGGACTGGGTGCCCGAATGAGCCGTCAGTCTCCGGTGCCGGAGCAACTGGATTTCGTAAATTAATGCCTGTAATGTCCCTCCATTAACGGGGGGACAAAAGGCTTTTGTGGAGAGAAGCTATGCCAAATGCTCAAATACCTGTTCTTAGAAAGAACAGAACGAAAAAAAGAACAAGCCGGAAGATTACTATTCTTCTCATTTTGTTGTTTATCGTATTGCTCGCTGTTCTCTTTTTCCGTTCTTCGTTGAGTCGGGTTTCTGAAATTCGTTTTGATGGTAATGTATTTTCGACCCGAGACCAGCTTCTTAACCGAAGCGGTCTGGCTGTTGGAGATCAGTATTTCGGAGTCAGTTCATCTGACATCTCTGAGAAGTTGCGGGAAATTCAATCGATACAGCAAGTCACAGTGGACAAGCAGTTTCCGGGTATTATTGCTATTCACATTAAAGAGTTTGCTACGGTCGCTTACGAGTTGCAGAGTGACGGGAGCCTTCGTGCTATTCTAGCGAATGGGACAAGCGTGGGCGTGGGGAGTAGCGGAATAGCCGTTGAGAAGCCTATTTTGACCAAATGGAAATCTGATGATCCGTACAAAGCAAAGCTGTGTGATGCTTTATCACGCATTCCGGGGGAATGGACTGCCGATATTTCGGAAATCATTCCTGCGCCGATTCCTTCTTTTCCGGACCGCATCAAAATGTACACACGTTCCCAGTTTGAGGTTATAACAACCGTTTCTCTACTGAATTCTAAAATCAGCTATTTGAATCAGGTGCTAGAAACAGAAGATCCAGGTTTGATCACCATGTTGGAGGCGGATTCCTACGTTCCGTTCAAACCAGATACGAGTGAAGAGAGCCAAGAAAAAGATACTACTCAGTGATGTGAAAAAATGCTAGAATTGATTTTATGGGTAATAGACTTGCCTCCTTCTTTTTCTTCAAATTTTTATGTGACTGCAACCATAAATTGGCTTCTAAAAAATTTGTAGAAAAAAGAGGGAAAGCATGGAGTTTGTTGAATATGTACAGAGTGTGTTTAAAGAACGAAATTCATTTTGGAGTCAGGAGGTGCCACAGACTTGAGCAACAATGACATCATTGTTAGTTTGGACATCGGTACATCCAAAGTTCGGGCTATTATTGGGGAAATGAATAATGGAACCTTTAATATTATTGGAGTTGGATCTGCCGACTCGGAAGGGATTCGCAAAGGTGCAATTGTAGACATTGATCAAACCGTGCAATCAATCCGTAACGCCGTGGATCACGCAGAACGCATGGTTGGTATTCAAATAACAGAAGTGTATGTGGGGATTTCAGGCAATCATATTGGCCTGCAAAATAGTCATGGCGTAGTAGCTGTGTCCAACGAGGACCGTGAAATCGGTGAGGAGGACATTGAGCGTGTACTGAAGGCAGCTGAAGTTATTGCCGTACCACCGGAGAGAGAAATTATTGACGTGGTAGCCAAGCAGTACGTCGTAGATGGCCTTGAAGGCATTCAGGACCCTCGCGGTATGATTGGAGTTCGTCTCGAAGTAGAGGCTACGATTGTTACTGGAGGCAAGACCCCGATACATAATCTGTTGCGCTGCGTTGAGAAAGCTGGCTTGAGGATTAAAGATCTGGTCTTGCTGCCTCTTGGAGCCGGACAATTGTCTCTTTCGAAGGATGAAAAGGTGATGGGTTCAGTTCTGGTGGATATTGGTGCAGGTTCTACGAATGTTGCCATTTTCCAGGAAGGAACGATTGTTGCCACATCAACACTTCCGATTGGTGGAGAGTTTGTAACCAATGATATTGCCTACGGACTGAGAACCCTTACCGATCAAGCCGAAAAAGTAAAGCTTAAATACGGCTGCGCATGGTATGATGATGCGGCAGTCGATGTCGTCTTTAAAGTGACACGTATCGGCAGTAATGTGGATAAGGAGTTTAACCAGCAGGATTTGGCTGCTATTATTGAGCCGAGAGTGCAGGAAATTTTTCAACTCATTCAGGCGGAAGTTAAGCGCTTGGGTTACACAGAGCTTCCGGGAGGTTATATACTTACCGGAGGCACCGTCTCCATGCCTGGTGTACTTCAGGTGGCACAAAGCGAACTGGCTGCTTCCGTAAGGATCGCCGTACCTGATTTTATCGGTGTAAGGGATCCGGGCTACACGAGCGGAGTAGGAATCTTGCATAATGCTATTCGTTACTATCGCGGAAGATCGACTAGCGTTAGCAACAGTGGCGGAAGTGCCAAGAAGCCGACTAACCGAACCAAAAGCAGTAGTCCCGTTGCGGAAGGCGAGCAAAAGCAGGGGTTGATTGAACGCTTAAAAAATATGTTCAGTGAATTTATATAACGTTCATTGCTAATTATGCCAATCATGGACGGGCCATCCATGCACATTGAGGGGGAGATGGAATAGTATGTTGGAATTTGATTTTGAAATGGAGAGCTTGGCTCAAATTAAAGTGATCGGCGTCGGAGGCGGCGGCAGCAATGCGGTTAACCGAATGATCGAAAATGGTGTTCAGGGTGTGGAGTTCATTACAGTCAATACAGATGCCCAGGCACTTCATTTAGCGAAGTCTGAGCATAAGCTTCAAATTGGCGATAAGCTGACCCGCGGTCTGGGTGCCGGCGCTAACCCGGATGTGGGTAAAAAAGCGGCTGAAGAGTCGCGTGAGCTCATTATGAATACGCTCAAAGGTGCGGATATGGTATTCGTAACGGCGGGAATGGGTGGCGGTACAGGAACCGGAGCGGCTCCTGTCATTGCTGAAATTGCCAAGGAATGCGGCGCGCTGACTGTAGGCGTGGTAACCCGACCGTTCACGTTTGAAGGGCGTAAGCGCTCCAATCAAGCTGAACTTGGTATTGAGGGATTAAAAGAAAAAGTAGACACTTTGATTGTAATCCCGAATGACCGCTTGCTTGAAATTGTGGACAAGAAAACCCCGATGTTGGAAGCATTCCGTGAAGCGGACAATGTTCTGCGTCAGGCGGTACAAGGTATTTCAGATTTGATCGCTGTACCGGGTCTAATCAACCTTGACTTTGCTGACGTTAAGACGATCATGACGGAGCGTGGCTCCGCTTTGATGGGGATTGGCGAAGCAACTGGTGAAAATCGTGCGGCTGAAGCAGCACGCAAGGCGATCATGAGCCCGTTGTTGGAGACATCCATTGAAGGTGCTCGTGGTGTGATTATGAACATCACTGGCGGCAACAACCTGTCTCTGTATGAGGTTAATGAGGCAGCTGAAATTGTAACATCGGCTTCCGATCCGGAAGTAAATATGATTTTTGGTGCTATCATTGACGAAGAGTTGAAAGAAGAGATCAAGGTTACCGTCATTGCCACTGGCTTTGAAGGCAAGCCAAGTCAACCAGCACCGGGACGTAAACCGGCAGCTAACCCGGCTACTTCTGAATCGGCGGAAAAAGGCTCTCCTAACTTGCGTCCATTTGGTAACACTCAAAGCAGTGATCAATTAGACATTCCTACATTTTTACGTAACCGTTCGCGCAATAATAATAACGATAACTAGTTTCAATTCAGACTGCCCGCATTCTCCCTGGAGATGCGGGCTTCTTTCTGTTTTACGTATCCTGCAGTTCAGGTGCTTCTCCTCTTTCCGACAAAATTAGTCGGTCACCGTCCCCACCGTTAGACAGACTTTGAACAGCATGACTACTATACTTAAGCCTATCCTGCAAACGCTGGGCGGGTGAAGCCTTGGTTGTTTATATCGACTTGATTTTTTTGGCCAATTTGTTCATTGATGCTGTGCTGCTGATGGTCACCGCTTGGATGAGAAAAATCCGTCCGGTGTGGTGGAGGTTGATGGCTTCAGCTGGAATCGGCGCAATGTACGTGGTCATGATGTTTGTGCCGGAACTGTCCTTTTTATTTACGTTCCTGATCAAACTGGCATTATCGGTCATAATGCTGCTGGTGGCTTTTGGATTTGGCAGCATGCAAAAGTATCTTCGTACAATGGGTGCCTTTTACATGATCAATTTTGTAGCTGCAGGTGGCATTTTGGGGATGCATTATTTTCTCCAAAATACGGGGGAATTGTTTAATGGCATCTGGTACACCGCTTCAGGAGGAATGTCTTTTGAACTGAAAATTGCATTCTGGTTTATTTTATGCGCATTTGGCGGAGTGATGCTTTTCTTTCGAATTGTGCAGTCCTCAAAGCAGCGCACAGAAAGGATGAGTGGGTTTCTGGGACAAGTGCAGGTGTGGATTGGGCAGGATCATATTGAGTGTACAGGCTTGTTGGATACAGGTAACCAGCTCCATGATCCTTTGACCCGAACCCCGGTGATGGTCATGGAGGCAGCATTGTGGGAGTCGTATTTGCCCGCTTCCTGGCTCCAAAAATGTTCTGAGGGTAATGCTGACCAACTGGTGATGGAACTGGGAGACGAATCGTTTAGCTGGCAGGATCGTGTTCGTCTCGTCCCCTATCGTGGAATTAACCGCAGTCATTCCTTTATGCTTGCCCTTAAACCAGACCGGGTAGAGGTGGTGATGAATGGGGTTCATTTTGTACATCATCGAGTGTTGATTGGCTTGGACGGGGGAACATTGTCGGCAGAGGGGAAGTATCGCGCCATCATCCACCCGGATGTGACGGCACAAGAAGGGGGCAGTGCTGATACCAACCAGAAACGAGATGCACATTTGAGTGAACATTTTACAGAATCAGGATGATGGAGCATAACACAAAATGATGTTTGAAGGCGACAAGAAATATCCAATGGTGAAATGCACGGAGCACAGCAGGAATTGCACTATTTTCAAAAGGGGGAGAATGATATGCGAGAACAGATGAAATTGAAGATGAAAATTAGGCTAGCGTTGCAACTGCAATATTATCGTATTTTATTTTTACTTGGGCTGAAAAGTGAAGAAATTTATTATATTGGCGGCAGCGAGGCGCTCCCCCCACCGCTGACGAGAGACGAAGAAGAATATTTGCTGGGAAAACTTTCTTCTGGAGATGCGGCAGTACGGTCGATGCTAATCGAAAGAAATTTGCGGTTAGTCGTATATATTGCCCGCAAATTTGAGAATACGGGCATCAACATTGAAGATCTCGTATCCATCGGTGCTATTGGACTAATCAAAGCGGTTAACACTTTTGATCCGGAGAAGAAAATCAAACTTGCCACCTATGCGTCCCGATGCATTGAGAATGAGATTTTGATGTATTTGCGTCGCAATAGTAAAACAAGAACGGAAGTTTCTTTTGATGAGCCTCTGAATATTGATTGGGACGGTAACGAGTTGTTGCTTTCCGATGTGATGGGGACGGAAAATGATACCATTTACCGTAATATTGAAGAGCAGGTAGACCGTAAATTATTGCATAAAGCACTGGATAAGTTGACGGATCGAGAGCGTTTGATTATGGAGCTGCGCTTCGGCTTACAAGACGGAGAAGAGAAGACACAGAAGGATGTTGCTGACCTGTTGGGTATCTCGCAATCGTATATTTCGCGTCTGGAAAAACGAATAATAAAGCGCTTACGAAAAGAATTTAATAAAATGGTATAATGCATGGGTATATCCGGAAGCGATGGAAACGGCGAATAAAAAAATGCCCTCAGGAGATAATGTACATTAATGTTGCTCCTTGGGAGGTAAGACACGATGACCCGAAACAAAGTGGAAATTTGCGGTGTGGATACCGCCAAACTGCCGGTATTAACCAATGCAGAAATGCGCGAGTTGTTCACATCACTTCAGCAAAATAATGAACGATCAGCCAGAGAAAAATTGGTCAACGGCAATCTCCGACTCGTCCTGAGTGTGATTCAACGATTTAACAATCGGGGAGAGTTTGTGGACGATTTGTTTCAGGTAGGATGTATCGGCCTAATGAAGGCGATTGATAATTTTGACCTTTCGCAAAACGTAAAGTTCTCCACTTACGCGGTGCCGATGATTATCGGAGAGATCCGCCGTTATTTGCGGGATAACAATCCGATCCGTGTATCCCGTTCGTTACGGGATATTGCATATAAGGCGCTTCAAGTGCGGGACAGTCTGACGAATCTGAACTCGCGGGAACCAACGATTTTTGAAATTTCAGAGGCACTGAATGTGCCTAAAGAAGATGTTGTGTTCGCGTTGGATGCAATTCAGGATCCGGTTTCGCTGTTCGAGCCGATATATCACGACGGGGGCGACCCAATCTATGTGATGGATCAGATCAGTGATGACAGAAATAAAGACGTCTCATGGATTGAGGAAATCGCTCTGCGGGAAGCGATGCATCGCCTGGGCCAGCGTGAAAAGATGATATTGTCTATGCGTTTTTATGAAGGAAAGACGCAAATGGAGGTTGCCGACGAAATCGGTATCTCTCAAGCCCAGGTTTCAAGATTAGAGAAGTCGGCTATTCAGCAAATGCAAAAACATGTAAAGTCCTAATGAAATGAATGCTTGAATGATTCAGCGATAAAAACGATCCTATCCGGATCGTTTTTGCGTTTACAGGACATTTTTTGGGCTCTTTCGCTCATATAGTGAATTAAAGGATGTGATGCGTGTGAGTGCACCGGAAACGTCAGTAAGAGCCATGAAAATTTCCGAGTTTCAAACCAAGGATGTCATTAACATTGTAGATGGGCGACGTCTGGGACAAATCAGTGATCTGGAGATTGACGTACGACAAGGGAAAATTGAAGCTATTGTGGTTCCGGGCAGCAGTCGATTCATGGGCTGGTTTGGAGGGGGAAGCGAATTGGTTATTCCGTGGCGCAACATTGTGAAAATTGGTTCGGATGTTGTGCTTGTTCGATTGGAGGGATTGCATGATCCACCGGATGAAAGGGAGGAAAAGCCGTATATCGAACGTCAGGAGCGGAATGACCGACGGGTCTTTTGAACAAGAGGGACTCGTAATTTAGTATGTTGTGAAGACACAGCGGCGGCTTTTTGGTACACTGGGCAGTAGAGGTGAGAATGAATGGAACCATTTGTAATGAATACCGAGGCTACGGGGGCTATGCCAATGCAAGATGGCGGACGTCCCGTACCGGAGTTGTTATATATTCAATCCTGGGAACGACAGGTTCAGGGATTAACAGCGGGTTTTACAGGTCGTCATGGAGGTGTCAGTGAGGTTCCCTACGCTAGTCTGAACTGTGCGTTTCATGTAGGGGATGACCCCGAGAAAGTCATTCGTAACCGGCGGCTCATTGCAGAGCAACTTGGTTTTGCTGCTGAAGCATGGACGTGCGGTGAGCAGGTTCATGGTCATCATGTTGCTGTGGTCAAGGCTACTGACCGCGGGCGGGGCTTTATAGATCGTGCATCCGCTTTTCAGGACACAGATGGACTGTTGACGAATGTACCTGGCATTTTGCTGACGTCTTTTTATGCAGACTGTGTACCCTTATATTTTTGTGATCCAGTGCGCCGTGTGATTGGGTTGGCGCATGCAGGCTGGAAGGGAACCGTTGCGGAAATCGCATTGAAAATGGTACAGACCATGCAAAACGAATATGGATCTCAGCCGTCTGATATACTAGCAGCTATTGGTCCTTCCATTGGTTCTGAATCCTATGAGGTGGATGAGCACGTGATGAACCAAATTCGGGTTTTGGAGCATGATTGCCCGGGTAATGATAAATGGGAAGGTTCTGTTTACTTCCCCTTAGCCGACGGTAAAACACTACTTGACTTGAAACAATGCAATCGACACATTATGATGAAAGCAGGAATATTGCCGAGCCATATCGAATGTACAACCTTATGCACGAGTAGCCGTAGCGATTTGTTTTTTTCATATCGCAAAGAAGGCGGCGTCACAGGAAGAATGGCGAGTTGGATTGGTCTGGAAGAGAGGTGAGTCCTCCCGTGTCTTTGGAGGAACGAATTAAAGAAGTGAATGCCCGTGTAGAAGCGGCATGTGCCCGAAGCGGACGTTCGCGTGATGAAGTAAATGTGATCGCTGTCACGAAATATGTTTCGGCGGCGACAATGACATCGGTATTGGATAGCGACTTAGAGCATGTGGGCGAAAATCGCTGGCAGGATGCTGCGGATAAATGGAGTAAGCTGGGTGACCGGGGAACGTGGCATTTTATTGGTCATCTCCAAACGAATAAGGTTAAAGATGTAATTGGAAAATTTAAATTTATACATTCGCTTGACCGCTTATCACTCGCTCAGGAATTGGATAAGAAGGCAGCTGCTCTGGGACTGCGAGTTAAAGCTTTTGTGCAAGTCAATATTTCTGGGGAAATGTCCAAATATGGCTTGTCCTCTGAGGCGGTTGTCCCCTTTTTGGAACAAATTCGCGAGCTGGAACATGTGGACGTGATTGGCTTGATGACGATGGCTCCTCATGAGGAAGACCCGGAAAAAACTCGGCCTGTGTTTCGGGGATTGCGTGAATTACGGGATAGGTTAAATGGACAAGCCTTGACCAGGGAACCCATCGTTCACTTGTCTATGGGGATGTCCAATGATTTTGAAGTGGCGGTTGAAGAAGGAGCGACCTGGCTGCGGCTTGGTTCCGTACTGGTCGGACGAGAGGAGGATTTCCATTGGGCGTAATGAATAAGTTCATGAACTTTCTGGGGCTTCAGGAAGAAGAGGAAGTTATAGAGCGAGAGGTTATGAATACGCAGGAAGATCAAGAAATTGAAACCCCAAGCTTTGATAAACGTAAGAACCAGAAGGGCACTAATGTTGTCAGCATCCATTCACAGAAAAATGTGAAAGTTGTCCTGTATGAGCCGCGTTCTTATGATGAAGCACAGGAAATTGCCGACCATATCCGTTCCCATCGCACCGTCGTAGTCAATTTGCAACGAATTCGCAAGGATCAGGCGCTACGCATTATTGATTTTTTGAGTGGTACTGTGTATGCACTGGGTGGTGGTATTTCCAAAGTCGGGAACAATATTTTTCTGTGTACACCAGATACGGTTGAGATTCAAGGCTCTATTACGGAAATACTGGCTGACACTGAACAAGAACTTAACAGAATGAGGTGAACTTTTCTTGATCGAGGTAATTTACTGGCTATTTCAGATTTATTCGTACATGATCATTGCATATGTTCTGCTGTCATGGCTTCCTAATGCTAGAGAGAGTGTGATTGGTGATTTACTTGCCAAGTTTGTGGAGCCGTATTTGTCTCCTTTTCGCAGGTTTATACCGCCAATCTTCGGGATGATTGATATTTCTCCCATCGTTGCGCTGATTGCTCTGCGTTTTGCGTCGTACGGTTTGATTTCTTTAATTGGTAAGCTCGTCTAGGAGGAGTTATGCGAACTGAGATTTATGAGCATTTTCACCCGGATGAACGGGATTATGTGGATCGTGCTTCCGAATGGATCAGTCATGCGGGGGCTTATCATGAGCAGAAGCTGACTGATTTTTTGGACCCGCGCCAACAGTACATATTGGAGACACTTGCTTCGAAGGAAGACAAGGTCACGATTAGGGTAGATGGCGGATACATGGCTTCGGAACGAAAGCGGGCGCTGATTGCGCCCGATTATTCGTATTTGGACGGTGAGGAGATGGGGATTCAGGTCCTTTCCATCACATCTGACGATCTTAAAATAGGTACCCTTGAGCACGGTGATTATCTAGGTGCCCTACTGGGACTTGGAATCAAACGTGGGAAAATTGGAGATATTCATGTACTGGATGATGGGTGTCATGTATTGGTAGCTTCAGAGATCGGTGATTTTATGACGATGCATTTGCAGCAGGTACACCGTGTTCATGTATGGACAGAACTATTGCCTGTAGCGAGTCTGCGAACGAAGGAAGTTGCATTAGAGACGCTAGACCTGACGGTCGCTTCTTTGCGTCTGGACGGTATTGCTAGCGATGTGTACAAGCTAAGCCGCAGTAAAATATTAACACCGATTCGGGCGGGACGGTGCAGGGTAAATTGGAAGGTGGAGGAGAATCCATCCACTCCACTTAAAGCTGGAGACGTTATTTCCATGCAGGGTTTTGGGCGTTTCAAAGTGCTTGAAACAGACGGGATGACAAAAAAGGGAAGATTCCGTGTCAAAATTGGTAAGTTTGTATAGCTGTAGGCAGGAATCACGAGCTTTCTGTCGAAAGAATTAAGCTATAGCGAAGAACTGGAACGATTTTGCTCTGTACAGTATTCACAAAACGGGGTATGATGACCGATAGATGATAGTGAGCGTCGTGACGCGGAAAATGTATTTTTTGTCAATCTTATAGGAGGTGGACGGCATGCCATTAACGCCATTGGATATACATAACAAGGAATTTGCCCGCCGGCTTCGCGGTTATGATGAGGATCAGGTTAATGAATTTTTGGATCAGGTGATCAAAGATTACGAGGGCGTTATTCGTGAAAATAAAGAACTGAGCACCGAGTTGTTGAACGTACAGGAGAAGCTCGATCATTTCGCGACCATTGAGGATACGCTGAGTAAGACGATTATCGTAGCGCAGGAAGCCGCAGATGAAGTTCGTAACAACGCCAAGAAAGAATCCCAATTGATCGTGAAGGAAGCGGAAAAAAATGCGGACCGTATTGTGAACGAAGCATTGTCCAAATCCCGCAAGATCGCGTTGGAGGTTGAAGAGCTGAAGAAGCAGGCATCGATTTACCGAGCACGGTTTCGTACACTGGTGGAAGCACAGCTTGACTTGTTAAGCCAAGACGGCTGGGAAGCTCTTGAAAACCGGGAACGCGAAGTACTGGAACGCGAGCGTGAGATGAAAGAAATTTACTAATTTCATTTCTGACAAGCTTTTATTAGACGTTGTTAGGGTTGACTTTTCACTTTAAACAGGCTATAACTGTAAATACTATACTGAATTCAATGATTATCCGTCCGTCGGCTGATGGTTGTTATTCAAGGTAACGATGTTGCTGTTTAATATTCGATGAATTTAACATGTTTAATTCGTTGATGGGAACGAGTACGTCATGATTTGTCCCTCAGAGAGTTGGCCTTCCGGTGCAAGCCAACGTTCAGAACATGACCGAAGATCCTCCCGGAGAAGTGAGCTGAAGCGCTTAAGATGTATGGCGTGTGTAAGCAATCACCGTTTGCCATGCGTTATAATGGCGCCCTGCTGTAGTTGAGTGGGGCTCAGAGAGCCGTGATGAGACTGTATTTTTAGAATGGTCTATTTTTACGGAATCAGGGTGGTAACGCGAGCACAGTCTCGTCCCTTTACAGGGATGGGGCTTTTTTTGTTGCTTTTTTTAGGAAATGCTAGGGAAATCAATGATGAGCAGAGAGGGAGTATGACAGTATGAACAGAGTGGATGTTAAAGAAAAAGCACGGTCCCGTGACCTGCGCATCCTGAGCAAATGGAAGCAGGAGGACACATTCCGTAAATCCATCACAAATCGTGAAGGAAAGCCAAATTTTGTGTTCTATGAGGGCCCACCAACAGCTAACGGTAAACCGCATATCGGTCACGTGCTGGGCCGTGTAATTAAGGATTTTGTGGGCCGATATCAGACAATGAAGGGATACCGCGTCGTACGTAAGGCAGGCTGGGACACGCATGGCTTGCCGGTAGAATTAGGTGTACAGAAGCAACTGGGGATCTCCCATAAACCTGAAATTGAAGAATACGGCGTTGAAAAGTTTATAAAAAAATGTAAGGCGAGCGTGTTTGAATACGAGCAACAATGGCGTGATCTAACCGAAGCGATCGGATACTGGACAGACCTCGATAACCCGTACATTACATTGGATAATAACTATATCGAGAGCGTATGGAACATTTTGGCGACCATTCATGAAAAAGATCTGCTGTATCGTGGTCATCGTGTGAGTCCGTATTGTCCGGATTGTCAGACAACGCTAAGTTCTCATGAAGTAGCGCAGGGCTACAAAGATGTAAAGGATCTGAGTGCCACGGCCAAATTCAAGCTGCATAGCAGTGGTGAATATGTACTGGCTTGGACGACAACACCTTGGACCTTGCCGAGTCACGTGGCGCTCGCCGTCAACCCTGAACTGGAATATGCACGTGTGAAGCAGGAAGACGGTGTATACATCGTTGCTAAAAATCTGGTTGAAGACGTCATTAAAGGCGAGCATGAAGTGATTGGCACGCTATCTGGTTCAGAACTGGTTGGCCAAACCTATACCCCGCCATTTACGTATTTTCAGGTTGAGAAGGGTAATCAGATTCTGGGTGCGAAGTTCGTAACAGATTCCAGCGGTACAGGTATCGTTCATATGGCTCCAGCGCATGGTGAGGATGATTACCGGGTATGTCGTGAAAATGGTGTTGAGTTCATTAACGTGGTGGATCTTCAAGGTAACTATGTAGAGGAAATCACTGATTTTGCAGGTCGTTTTGTGAAAGACTGTGATGTAGATATTGTAAAAATGCTGTCCGAAAAAGGCCTGCTGTACAGCAAGGAAAAATACGAGCATAGCTATCCGTTCTGCTGGCGTTGCGATACTCCATTATTGTACTATGCTATGGACAGTTGGTTTATCAAAACAACTGCGATCAAGGATCAACTGATTGCCAACAACAGCGAAGTCGAATGGTATCCGGGTCATGTACGTGAAGGACGTTTTGGCAAGTTTTTGGAGGAACTGGTGGATTGGAACATCAGTCGTGATCGCTATTGGGGTACACCGCTAAACATCTGGGTTTGTGAGGAAACTGGAGAACAGTTTGCTCCGCATAGTATTGCTGAATTGAGGGAACGTGCGATTGGCGACGTACCAGCGGACATCGAGCTGCACAAACCATATGTAGATGATATTAAGGTTCGTAGCCAATGCGGTAAATACGAAATGACTCGTACACCGGAAGTGATCGACGTATGGTTTGATAGCGGCTCCATGCCGTTTGCACAGCATCATTATCCTTTTGAAAATAATGAAACGTTCGAGCAACAATTTCCGGCAGATATGATCTGTGAAGGGATTGATCAGACTCGTGGCTGGTTCTATAGCTTGCTTGCGGTTTCGACTATGCTGACTGGCAAAGCTCCTTATAAAGCTGTCATGGCAACAGGCCATGTACTGGATGAGCAGGGGCAGAAAATGTCCAAATCCAAGGGTAATGTTATTGACCCGTGGGAAGTGATTGACGAGTATGGTACAGATGCTTTCCGCTGGGCATTGTTGTCCGATAGTGCACCATGGAATAGCAAACGTTTTTCCAAAGGAATCGTAGGTGAGGCTAAATCGAAGCTGGTAGATACGCTTGTGAATACACATGCTTTTCTGACCTTATATGCGGATATCGACGGATTTGATCCGGCACAGCACCCGTTCAAACCATCGGCTCATAAGTTGGATCGCTGGATTTTGTCCCGTCTGAACAGCCTGATTTTGGTAGTGGACAAAGCGCTGGCTGTAAATGACTTCCTGAACTCATCCAAAGCAATTGAGTCGTTTGTGGATGAGCTGAGCAACTGGTATATCCGTCGTTCACGCGACCGATTCTGGGGCAATGGTCTTACAGAAGATAAGCTGGATGCATACCGTACACTGACTGAAGTGCTGTTAACGACTGCCAAACTGCTTGCGCCGTTTACACCACTGCTTGCAGAGGATATTTACCTCAACCTGAGCAACGGGGAAAGTGTTCATCTGGATGATTATCCGACTGCCAATGAATCCTTGATCGATCTGGAATTGGAACGAGATATGGAAACGGCACGTCGTGTCGTTGAATTGGCGCGTAACGTCCGCAACGAAACGGGTTTGAAAACGCGTCAACCGTTGTCCGAGTTGATTCTATCCATGGATCAAGATTTTGAACTGAGTGGCTATGAGGAGATCATCAAAGATGAGATTAACGTGAAGCATATTCATGTTGAGACGGACGATAGCGGCTTTGTAGATTTTACACTGAAACTGAATTTGAAAGTAGCAGGCAAGAAATACGGCAAAAATGTCGGTTTCCTACAAAACTTTTTCAAAGGAATGTCTGCTGAGGATACCCGTACTGTTGTAGAACAGGGAATGTTAAATGTCGCTTCTCCAGAAGGTGAAGAGCTGCAAGTTACAGCTGAAGAATTGCTGGTAGAGAAAAAAGCGAAAGAAGGCTTCGCTTCTGCTTCCGGTTATGGCTTAACGGTAGCGTTGAACACGGACATTACACCGGAGCTGGAGCAAGAGGGCTGGGTACGTGAAGTGGTTCGTGCGGTACAGGATTACCGTAAAAAACTGGATCTGCCGATTGAAAAGTATGTGGCATTGACGTTGGATGTAGATAACGAGCTGCGCCAGGCCATCGCAAGCTTCGACACTGTGTTGCGTGAGAACGTATTGGTTACGACTGTGACATTTGGTCAAGCCGAACCGGCAGAACATGTGGAAGTGAACGGTAAAACCATCGGCGTTCATATTGGGGAATAATTACAAGCCCCCTGTCCCATAATACAATAACAGGCAGCATATAAAAACGAGCCTAAGCATCGGAAACGGGTTTTCTCCGTTACGTGCTTCGGCTCGTTTGCTGCGTTCAGGGCAGCCATGGGAAAAGGGGGATTGTGCACATGACGGCACGATCAAGGCGTAGACAGAAGAGGAGTCTCCGAGGGATGAACGGAGAAGGAGCTGCCATAGCCACAGATAAAAGCAAAATAGGTAATCAGACAGAGCGATTAAGTCGTGTTGAAAAGCTGATACGTGCTGTGTCAGAGCAGATGGAACGGACACGTATTGCAGATTACGCTTTGCTGTTGAATAAGCCTTGGCGATTGCTCTGGCTAAATCTAATATCAGGCGTTTCCCGGGGAATCGGCATTGCGCTAGGTTTTACTTTTTTTGCCGCTACCATTATTTATGTGCTGCAAGTGCTCGGAGCGTTGAATTTGCCGATTATCGGTGATTATATCGCTGATATTGTACGGATCGTACAACGACAATTGGAGCTTACTACCTATTAGGAAGCGATTTCCACCTTGAAGTTCACGATTCGTCTTCGTGCGTATCCGGCTCCAGTAGACCTTCGCCCTCGCCATCTTCGATATAACGCTGATAAATGGAACTGCGAATAACGGATACATTTTGTCCATAAATGTCAGTAGCAACAAAGCTTTCGTATGGTTCTACGAAGCCCATATTATCATCGCCTGCTTCAATTTCCATATCATCATAACTGTGGATTTCTCCGCTTTCGGCCATGGCTGGGGTGTTAGAGGTACCCCAATTTTCGACGATCTGCCAGGCATCTTCACCGTCAAAGCCGTTTTGATCATCACGCTCATCCAGACTCGTTCTGCCGAACGAGGGAGCGAGAAATTCTTCCTCCACTGGGCGGCGGTTAGACACTTCTGTTTCGGGACTGTACTCTTTGCAGTAAATGGTATAGGGAACAGCCAGTAGCCGTTCATAGGGAATAGGTTTACCGCTGGCGGCGCAAATGCCGTAGGTCCCCTTGTCCATTGCCATCAAGGCTGATTTGATACGTTCCAATTGAAACTCATCATGCTCCAATAAGGAAATATCTTTGGCTCGCTCGTAGGTTTCGGTAGCCAGATCGCCTGGATGGTTATCAATGGGAGAAAGCTCACCGGTTTGATCGCGCTGTGAATCACCGAGTCCGTAATGGTCGTTGTTTTGCAAGCGATGCTCAATTTCCTTTTTGCGTTCCAGCAGTTCGTTACGCAGACCCTGCAATTGTTGCTCCGTCAATGGGGACATGGAATCCTCTCCTTGTTCTAGGTTTCATGCGCATGCGTTGTGTCGAGTATGCTCCTTGTAGTTTGCACCGGGAAGACCTCTTTTACATAGGAAATTCTAATCAAATGCGAAGGAGTTCATTTTATGGATGGTCTGTGCTTGATAGCTTGCGGGTTTCGTGGACGATCTGAGAACGCTTATGCTACAATAAATGGGTTCAACAACGGATATAAGCGGATCGGAGTGACGAAGGACTGTGATTTATTTTGGTATTGCGCTAATAATTTTTTTGATTGATCAGGGAGTCAAATATTTGGTGGCTACACGAATGGAATTGTACGAACAAATACCAGTCATCGGCAATTTCTTTTTAATCACCTCCCATCGTAATCGTGGAGCTGCTTTTGGGATTTTGGAAGGTCAACGTTGGCTTTTTATCGTGATTACAATTGTAGTGGTGATTGGTATCGTCTGGTATCTGCGAAAAACAGTTAAGGCTGGACAAAAGCTACTTCCTGTTGCGCTAAGTTTAGTGCTGGGGGGAGCAGTCGGTAACTTTCTGGATCGGGCTATTTCAGGGGAAGTGGTTGATTTTGCACAATTTAATTTTGGAAGCTATACGTTCCCCATTTTTAATGTGGCAGATTCGGCAATTGTCATCGGTGTAGCATTGATTATTTTGGATACATTGCTGGAATCGCGTCGGGAAAAGGGAAATGGCAATGATAGCATCGAAGGGAAGTCATAGCATGAGCGAAGTGAATGAAAATGGCGAAGCCGCAGGTCTGTCTTATGAGGACGAACTGGAGGGTGAATCTCTGGAATGGACAGCGGCTTCCGGGGATGCCAAAACGCGTATTGACAAATATATCGCCGAAGAAATGAAGGAAGTGTCTCGTTCTCAGATACAGCTGTGGATCGGAAATGGTCGTGTGCTGGTGAACGGTACGACAATTAAGGCGAACTACAAGCTGGCTGAAGGAGACCGGATTGTATTATCAGTACCGGAAGCAGAAACTGTAGATATTGTTCCAGAGAATATTCCGTTGGATGTCGTTTACGAGGACTCGGACGTTATTGTTATTAACAAGCAACGTGGTCTGGTCGTGCATCCTGCACCGGGACACTCTTCGGGAACATTAGTTAACGCACTGATGTACCATTGTCACGATCTTTCGGGCATTAACGGGGAATTACGTCCTGGTATTGTTCACCGTATTGATAAGGATACATCAGGACTGCTAATGGCGGCTAAAAATGATCAGGCTCACGCATCACTTGCAGCACAGCTTAAGGATCATAGTGTGACTCGGAAATATATAGCCTTAGTTCACGGTCATTTGAGCCACGATCAGGGAACGGTAGATGCTCCGATTGGCCGCGATTCGGGTGATCGCAAATTGTTTACAGTGACGGAACGTAACAGCAAGCATGCCGTCACCCATTTTCTCGTCATTGAACGATTGGGGGATTATACCCTCCTTGAACTTCAATTGGAAACAGGACGAACACATCAAATTCGTGTTCACATGAAATTTATTGGACACCCATTGGTTGGTGACCCTATGTATGGGCGCAGCAAAGGGGTTCGTATGGATGGTCAGGCGCTGCATGCGGCGGTACTGGGCTTTAAGCACCCATCCACTGGAGAATACATGGAATTCAGCAGACCGATTCCTCCTGATATGGAGGATGTGTTAGCATCCTTGCGTAGTCGTTAAAACAATGGTGATTTGCATTCCTATTCACAAACCTGAATAAATTATTAAGTTAAACCGCCTAAATGGCGGTTTTTTTATTGTGAGACAAGGCATGGGTAAAAACAACTATGGATAATTATACAATTACATTGTATAATTATTAAAGTGCTTCCGGTGGTTCCGGTTGAACGGGTGTTGACACACGATTTTCAATCTGTCATACTTCTTGTAGTTGCGATGAACTTTGTCCAAGAGATGGCTAACCATCTCACACTATGAGAAGCAGGACAAAGGAAATCCTGAATAGCACCTTTAAATCAGTCCCGTGAGGCTGGCAAGGTAACGTGAATGGATCACTGATCAGTGCATCCGCTGCGGCGGTATGTCTTCAGTGTGTCCGAGAGATCGGAGAACAGTAGAAGACTGTTCACACGAGACTCCTTGCCAAACTTGGGCAAGGAGTCTTTTTTGTATCCGAACACGGGACCAGGTCTGAAGGGAACATCACCTGAGGAGGCTGGAAGCATGAGTAATGAAACACATGTACTGATGGATGAAATTGCGATTCGTCGGGCATTGACACGGATTGCACATGAAATTTTGGAGAAAAACAAAGGTATTGACGATTGTGTGCTAGTAGGTATTCGAACACGCGGAGTTCATCTGGCGCAACGCCTGGCTGAAAAAATTGCTGAGATTGAAGGCGCACCAATTCCATGGGGAGAGCTGGACGTCACAGCCTACCGGGATGACCGGAACAGCGTAGCCGAAGCTAAAGGAAATGGAAAAGAGCTTTTGATGAATCCTGCTGACGTATCGGTTCATGATAAGAAAGTCATTCTCTTTGACGATGTGCTGTACACAGGCCGCACCATCCGCGCGGCGATGGATGCATTGATGCACTGCGGACGACCGCAAATGATTCAGCTGGCAGTACTAGCGGATCGCGGACACCGTGAGCTTCCGATTCGTCCGGATTACATCGGCAAGAACATCCCGACCTCCAAATCTGAGGAAATCGTAGTAGCCCTTCAAGAGACGGACGGTAAGGACGAAGTGACAATCATTCAGAACCGGGGGGAACAGCTATGATCACCACAGCCAGTCAACTTAAAGAACGTAGCCTACTCGGGTTAAAGGAACTCAGCCGAAATGAAATCGAGTCCATTCTGGATCGCGCTCATTATTGGGAATCTCAACCAGAAAAACTGGTTCCAGTACTGCAATCACGCTTTGCGGCCAACATGTTTTTTGAAAACAGCACTCGTACCCGCTTTTCTTTTGAAATGGCAGAGAAGCGGCTGGGCGCTCAGGTTTTGAACTTTTCCGCTGCGGCTTCCAGTGTGGAAAAAGGGGAGTCCATTTACGATACAGTACGTACGCTCGAATCCATGGGCATTGATGCAGGAGTCATCCGGTTAAAGCCAGCCGGAGTGCTGCAAGAGCTCGCTGAGAAGGTCAGTGTCCCACTGGTTAATGCGGGGGACGGCAACAATGAGCATCCAACGCAGGCTCTGCTGGACCTGTACACCATGCGCAAAACTTTCGGTGAGCTTAAAGGCTTGAGAGTGTCCATCATAGGAGATATTCTGCACAGCCGTGTCGCTCGCTCGAATCTGTGGGCCTTGCAAAAATTCGGAGCCAAGGTAAGCTTCTGCGCTCCTGATAATATGCAAGCACCTGATCTTGCGGCCTACGCGCCTTATGTTCCGATGCAAGAGGCACTACAAGCGGACGTGGTCATGATGCTTCGGGTACAGCTGGAACGGCATGCCGAAGGGATGTTGCGCTCAGCGGATGAATACCGAGAGCAGTACGGTTTGACAGAGAAAAGAGCAGCGAACCTGAAGCCCGGAACGATTATCATGCATCCAGCTCCAGTGAATCGGAATGTGGAAATTGATAGTGCAGTTGTGGAAAGCGAACAATCGCGAATTTTTCCTCAAATGGCAAACGGGGTTCCGATCCGCATGGCGGTTATGGAACGGGCAATGAAGCTGTAGAAGCTGTCAGTAGGATCGTAGGGAAAAGTTGCAAAAAACTGAGCGGAGGAATATTTCAGATGAAACAATTAATTATGAATGCAAGCGTATTGAACGAGCAGGGCGAGGCTGAATTGAAATCCATCCTAATCGCCGACGGAAAGATTTTGGCTATCGCAAGTGCGGATGCTGGAATCAGCCTACTTATGGAAGAAGGCGCATCTGGGCAGGAGCGCGAAGTCGAGAAAGTTGACGCCCAGGGGAAGCTGGTCATCCCCGGTTTAATCGACATGCATGTGCATCTGAGAGAACCCGGCTTTGAATATAAAGAAACGATTGAAACGGGTACCGCGCGGCGGTTAAAGGCGGATTTACGACGATTGCCTGCATGCCAAATACACGTCCAGTGACGGACAATGTGGACACAGTTCAGCTGGTATTGAAAAAGGGACAGGAAGCGGGGCTAGCCAAGGTTCTTCCTTACGCAGCCATCACGAAAAACGAACTGGGTCGTGAGCTGACAGATTTTGAAGCGCTCAAAGCAGCAGGTGCCATCGGCTTTACTGACGATGGTGTCGGGGTGCAAAGCGCGCAAATGATGAAGGACGCCATGACGCGGGCCAAAGCACTGGATATGCCGGTTATTGCACACTGTGAGGATAACACACTTGTTGAAGGAGCAGCAGTGACGGACGGCGAATTTGCCAAGCGCCACGGGCTTAAAGGCATTCCGAACGAATCTGAAGCGATTCACGTCGGACGGGACATTTTACTATCCGAGGCAACCGGGGCACACTATCATGTATGCCATGTCAGCACGGAGCAGTCAGTGCGGTTAATCCGCCATGCGAAATCTTTTGGCATCAAGGTAACGGCTGAGGTATGCCCGCACCACTTGGTATTGTCAGATGAGGATATCCCTGGGCTGGATGCGAACTGGAAAATGAATCCTCCGCTACGCTCCCCGCGTGATGTGCAGGCATGCATCGAGGGACTGGAAGACGGTACGATTGACATCGTCGTAACCGACCATGCAGCGCACAGTGAGGAAGAGAAGGCAAGGGGGATGGAGCTGGCGCCATTCGGGATCGTTGGATTTGAGACGGCCTTCCCGCTGTTGTACACGAAATTCGTAGCTACCGGACAGTGGACGCTGGACTTTCTGGTGCGTCGTATGACTGCTGATCCAGCGCGTGTCTTCCGCCTTGATACGGGACGCCTGGAAGAAGGGGCTCCAGCTGACCTGACCATGATTGATCTGGAGCAGGAGCAGGCAGTTGATCCGCAAACGTTTGCCAGCAAAGGACGCAACACTCCTTTTACAGGCTGGAAGCTCAAAGGCTGGCCTGTGAAAACTTGGGTAGATGGCAAACTGGTATGGTCTGCTGACGAAGCAAAATAAATAGAAACCACTAAAAAAATAGAACCTTATAGCAGGAAACAATATAGAGGAGTGAGACGGGATGCAGGCAAGATTGTTACTTCAGGACGGCACGCTGTTTACAGGCACATCATTTGGTGCGGAAGGTGATAAAACAGGCGAGGTCGTTTTCAACACAGGGATTACAGGCTATCAAGAGGTGCTTACTGATCCCTCTTACTGCGGACAAATCGTAACGATGACTTACCCGCTGATTGGCAACTATGGAATTACTCGTGATGACTTTGAATCGGTACGGCCTTATGTCCATGGCTTTGCTGTTAGACATTACGAGCCAGCGCCAAGTAACTGGCGTGCTCAATACAGCGTGGGCGATTTGCTGAAGGAATATGGCATCATTGGCATTAGCGACATCGACACCCGCATGCTTACCCGGATTATTCGCCATCACGGCACGATGAAGGGCATTTTGACGACTGGTTCCCAGCCGCTGGAAGAACTGAAAGAAATGATGTCTGACTTGACCATTGAAGAACTGCGCAATCAGGTTCCTATGACTTCTACACCTCATCCGTACAGCAGTCCTGGCAACGGAGAGCGGATCGTATTGATTGACTACGGTGCAAAAAGCGGCATTTTGCGCGAACTGAATAAACGGGACTGCGATGTAGTTGTCGTTCCACATGATACGACAGCTGAGGAAATTCGTCGCTTGGATCCGGACGGTATTCAGCTGTCTAACGGCCCTGGAGATCCAAAAGACGTACCCCATGCCGTTAGTACGGTAGCAGAACTGTTAGGGGAATATCCGATTTTCGGAATTTGCTTGGGACACCAGTTGTTCGCTTTAGCTTCGGGAGCGGATACGGAAAAGCTGAAATTCGGACATCGCGGTGGTAACCATCCGGTGAAAGAACTGGAGAGCGGACGCTGCTTTATCACATCACAAAATCACGGCTACACGGTGAATGAGGATTCGATCCAAGGTACTGAGCTTGAAGTGACGCATATTAATAACAACGATAAAACGATTGAAGGTCTTAAACATACCAAGTATCCCGCGTTTTCGGTGCAATATCATCCAGAGGCTGCACCAGGACCTTACGATAATGGTTACCTGTTTGACCGCTTTCTGGACATGATCCGTGAGCACAAAAGAAATTATCCAAAGCAACCGCGTCAGGCTGCTATCGCCGCCGCAGTGAGAGGAGAGCGCTAATATGCCGAAAAATACAGAACTTAAAAAAATACTCGTGATCGGTTCCGGTCCTATCGTCATTGGTCAGGCAGCAGAATTTGATTATGCTGGTACACAAGCTTGTCAAGCGCTCAAAGAAGAAGGCGTCGAGGTAGTACTGATCAACAGTAATCCGGCAACCATCATGACAGACACCAACATGGCAGACAAAGTATACATCGAGCCGATTACACTTGATTTTGTAACACAGATTATCCGTCAAGAGCGTCCAGATGGTCTGCTTCCTACGCTGGGAGGACAGACAGGTCTGAATATGGCAGTGGAACTGGCTCGCGCCGGAGTGCTGGAGCGTGAAAACGTCAAGTTGCTGGGAACTCAACTGAATTCGATAGAAAAAGCCGAAGATCGTGATCTGTTCCGTGATTTGATGCGCGAGTTGGAACAACCTGTACCAGAGAGTGTCATTGTAACAACCTTGGAAGAATCTTTAGAATTTGCTAACGAAATCGGTTATCCAATTATCGTTCGCCCGGCTTATACGCTAGGGGGAACAGGCGGTGGTATCTGCTCCACAGAAGAAGAACTGCGTGAAACCGTCAGCTCTGGCTTGAGATACAGTCCAATCGGACAATGTTTGGTGGAAAAAAGTATTGCAGGCATGAAGGAAGTCGAGTATGAGGTCATGCGTGATGGCAATGATAACTGCATCGTTGTCTGTAATATGGAGAACTTTGATCCAGTCGGCGTGCATACTGGCGACAGTATCGTCGTAGCTCCGAGTCAGACGCTGTCAGATCGCGAATACCAGATGCTGCGCTCTGCTTCTCTGAAAATTATCCGCGCCCTCAATATCGAAGGCGGTTGTAATGTACAGTTTGCGCTTGATCCGCACAGCTATCAATACTATGTCATTGAAGTAAACCCGCGCGTAAGCCGCTCCTCGGCGCTCGCTTCCAAGGCAACCGGATATCCGATTGCTAAAATGGCTGCCAAAATTGCACTGGGTTACACGTTGGATGAAATTGTGAATCCGGTAACGGGACAGACGTATGCTTGCTTTGAGCCAACATTGGATTACATCGTAAGCAAAATACCACGCTGGCCATTTGACAAATTCATTTCTGCCAACCGCAAGCTGGGCACGCAAATGAAAGCAACGGGTGAAGTCATGGCCATCGGACGCACATTCGAAGAGTCCATCCAGAAAGCGGTACGGTCTTTGGAAATCGGTGTACACCGTCTGCATCTTAAGGGAGCCGATCAGCTGTCTGATGACGTGCTCAAGGATCGTCTGATTAAAGCAGATGATGAGCGGTTGTTCTTGGTAGCTGAGGCGTTCCGTCGCGGCTGGCAGCAGCAGGAGATTCAAGATTTGACAAAAATTGACTGGTGGTTCCTCGATAAGGTAGAGGGAATCATCAAGTTCGAAGCCATTATCGCTGGAGAATCTGAGCTGACCTACGAAACACTCTATCAGGCCAAACGTAAAGGCTTTACCGACCGCTCTATCGCCGAGATTCGCAGTATGGGCCAAAACGACAGTATGACAACCGAGCGTGAGGTACGTGAATTCCGTCTAGCTCAAAACCTGCGTCCGGTCTACAAAATGGTAGATACGTGCGCAGCCGAGTTTGAAGCCACAACTCCGTACTACTACTCCTCTTACGAGGTGGAAAATGAAGTGATTCCATCTAGCAAAGAGAAAGTTATCGTACTCGGTTCCGGACCGATTCGGATCGGGCAAGGGATTGAATTTGATTACTCCACCGTACATGCGGTATGGGCTATTCAAAAAGCGGGCTACGAAGCAGTGATTATCAATAACAACCCGGAGACGGTATCTACGGACTTTAACACATCCGACCGCCTCTACTTTGAACCGCTCTTCTTCGAAGATGTAATGAATGTTATCGAGCAGGAAAAACCGATTGGGGTTATCGTCCAGTTCGGGGGTCAAACGGCCATTAATCTCGCAGCTCCACTGAGTGCGGCAGGCGTGAATATTTTGGGTACGAGTCTGGAAAGTATCGATGAAGCGGAAGACCGGAAGAAGTTTGAGCAACTTTTGTCTCGTCTGGCTATCGCACAGCCTAAAGGCAACACGGTCACATCAGTTGATGAAGCAGTAGGAACCGCACAGGCGCTGGGCTATCCGGTTCTGGTACGTCCATCCTACGTTCTGGGCGGACGCGCTATGGAAATCGTGTACTCAGATACGGAATTGCTGCGGTACATGGAAGAAGCGGTTAAAATCAATCCAGAGCACCCGGTGCTCATCGACCGTTATATGTTGGGTAAAGAAGTTGAGGTTGACGCCATCTGCGACGGCGAGACAGTATTGGTACCAGGCATTATGGAGCATGTAGAACGGGCCGGGGTTCACTCAGGTGATTCTATCGCGGTGTATCCACCACAGCACTTGTCTGCCGAGTTGAAACAAAAAATTGTGGAAATTACAATCAGCATCGCTAAGGAATTGAAAACGATCGGTCTGGTAAATATCCAGTTTGTTATTCATCAAGACGAGGTGTACGTGATCGAGGTTAATCCTCGCTCCTCGCGGACAGTTCCTTTCTTGAGTAAAGTAACAAATATCCCAATGGCGAATCTGGCTACACAGGCTATTTTGGGCGGTAAGCTTAAAGATGCAGGTTATTCAGAAGGTCTATGGCCTGAAAGTAATTATGTCTCGGTTAAGGTTCCGGTATTCTCCTTTGCCAAACTGCGTCGTGTAGAGCCGACGCTGGGCCCGGAAATGAAATCGACAGGTGAAGTTATGGGACGCGATATTCAGTATGCCAAAGCACTGTACAAAGGACTTGTGGGAGCTGGTATGAAAATTCCATCCACTGGGGCGATCATCATTACAGTGGCAGATAAGGACAAAGAAGAAGCTGTCGAGTTGATGCAGGGCTTTTACAGACTGGGCTATAAAATTATTGCAACAGGTGGAACGGCGGCTGCTATGAAGCAGGCCAATATTCCAGTGAACACGATCAACAAACTGAGCGAAGGTAATCCGAACATCCTGGATATGATTCGCACGGGTGAAGCCAACTTTGTCTTCAATACGTTGACCAAAGGCAAAACGCCAGAGCGTGATGGATTCCGTATCCGCCGCGAAGCAGTTGAGAATGGCATTGTCTGCATGACCTCACTGGATACAGTACGCGCTTTGCTAAGAATGCTGGAAACGATCAATTTCACATCCGAATCCATGCCGGTCCTGAGCAAATAATGCGTTACGAATAGATGTGAGGAAATAAGTAGCACAGGGAAGGACATTCATCAGCTTCGGCTGACGGATGTCCTTTATCACGGGCAAATGTACCCGAATTGACGTAAAAAGGGGATGGAGAACGGTGAATGGAGCATTTCAGCAGATGGCAGGACGGCTGATGGTTGCGTTAGATTATCCCAATGCACAACAGGCTGAGCAGTTAATTCGGCAGCTAGAAGGGATTCCTTGTTATATAAAAGTAGGTATGCAACTGTTTTATAGTGCAGGGCCAGCTTTTGTAGAACAACTAAAGTCCAGAGGATACTCCGTATTTCTGGATTTGAAAATGCATGATATCCCTAACACGGTGCGGGGAGGGGCAGAGAGCATTACCCGCTTAGGTGTAGATATGTTCAACGTACATGCTGCTGGGGGCGTTAATATGATGTCAGCCGCTAAAGCTGGTGCAGAAGCAGCTATTTCCGCAGACAGCTCGCTTTCCATGCCGCTCATTATTGCAGTCACACAGCTGACCAGCACGGATCAGACGACCATGAATAAGGAATTAGGTATTCCTGGTACGGTACAGGATGCAGTGGTTCGTTACGCACAACTGACCCGTGAGGCGGGACTGGATGGTGTGGTAGCTTCACCTTTGGAAGTACCTGCCATTCGTGCTGTATGTGGATCAGACTTTAAGACGATAACTCCTGGCATACGCCCGGCAGGTAGTGCTACAGGCGATCAGTCGCGTGTGCTTACACCTGGCCAAGCCATTGCCCAAGGCAGCAGCTACATTGTCGTTGGACGTCCTATCACCGCAGCAGCAGACCCACGCGCCGCAGCGGAACACATTATTGAGGAGATGATACAAGTATGACCACATTCAATAGTATACCTGAGCAAATTGCATCCCATCTGTTACGTATTCAGGCGGTGGCATTGCGCCCACAACAGCCTTTTACATGGACATCCGGCATTAAATCGCCAATCTACTGTGACAATCGCCTGACCATGTCCTACCCGGAGGTGCGCGAGCTGATCGCAGACTCATTTGCTGCTCTTATTCGTGAGCAATACCCCGAAACTGAAGTCATTGCAGGGACAGCTACAGCAGGGATTCCTCATGCAGCCTGGGTGGCGCAAAAGCTAAATCTGCCAATGGCCTATGTAAGGGACAAAGCCAAAGGACATGGGAAAGAAAACCAAATCGAAGGCCGTATTAGTGCAGGTCAGAAGGTTATGGTTATCGAGGATCTTATTTCTACAGGAGGCAGCTCCATTAAAGCAGCACAGGCCGTAGCACAAGCAGGCGCTCAGCCATTAGCGGTACTGGCCATTTTCAGCTACCAGCTAGACAAAGCGACTCAAGCCTTTGAAGAAGCGGGTGTGGAGCTGCAAAGCTTGTCCAATTATACAGCCCTGATGAACGTTGCCTTGCGTGAAGGAACCATTCAGGAAGAAGAGATGGAACTGCTGCGTTCCTGGCGCCAGGACCCCGCTTCCTTTGGTAAATAAGATGAGCTATAGAGGCCAATAGGTCTAATGATTAGAGCGATTCGTACTCTTTGCTAACCATTGTAGATTGTTATGGCCCAGGCCGTGTAAATCGAATTCGATCCGGTTACACTAACTCCTACCATCATGTGAAAAGAGGGAGCTCGGATGTATTGGATTTACTATGGCAGACTGTACACGACTAAATTTCAGGCAGGATGTCTGGCAAAAAGGTTGGAGCACGACGGCTGGATGTATGGCTACAATGATCCCCGCGCAGTGGAGGTGTACCGCTCGCGCAAAGGTCGTTATGGTGTCCGGTTTATTCCGTAAGTCCACAAAAATAATTTTTAAAAAGAAAATTTTCGAAAGACTATTGACGAAACACAAGAAAATGTTGTATATTAATTAACGTTGCTGTTATGAATGTGTGACGTGAGTATACATATTTTTTTGAGGGCCCTTAGCTCAGTTGGTTAGAGCGGTCGGCTCATAACCGATTGGTCGGGGGTTCGAGTCCCTCAGGGCCCATTTCCTCAAAAACCCTTGCTTAGCAAGGGTTTTTTTGTTGTTTATAGAGGGAAAAGGAAATTTTGAACTGCCCACGGATTCATTGAGACAGACCTTGTTTCGGATAAGGCTCGTACTCCACCGCTGGTCGGATCATCGAGGATGCTTTTTTATGATGTTAAATTGAATTTGCCAAAGCCTCTTTATTAAGCTAGTGCTAATGCGGGTTCAAGGATGGAGTGGTATTTTGAAAATAGATCAAGTTTTTGAACATGACATAAGTGAAGAGTTAGCAGCCAGTATACAAACATTATTAATCGACAGTTTTTCAGAAATCTACCCTAAGGATAGAATTTATTTCAAGCAACTTCCTCATTTTAGACTTCTAGCTTTTAACCATGAATATCAACTTATAGGTCATGTTGGATTAGATTATAGGATAATGAATCTAAACGGAGAATCCATAAGAGTACTGGGTTTAATTGATTTGTGTGTTTCAAAAAATGTTCGATCACAGGGAATAGCTTCAGCGCTGCTTTTAGAAATTGAAAAATTATCCGTTACAGGAAATATTGATTTTATACTTTTATGTGCAGATAATATGAACTTGTATTTAAGAAATGGATATAAGCCTGTAAAGAACAAAATTAAATGGTTAAAAATTGATAATGAAAAAATGATTACAAATGGAATAGGCTTTGAGGAAATTGATGGAATAATGATTAAAAAAGTAGGAAAGATCGATTGGAGCGAGGGGGACTTGGATTTTTTTAGGTATCTCTATTGATCTCACGAAAGTTTAGAAAAGAGGACGTTCGAGCAGTTTTGAGGATCATTTAAATAAAACTTCTCAAGAGGCCGTTAAATAGAGTTCAATGAAAATTAATATAGAGTTCTACTGATAAAATAGCAGTATGAGTTCTACTCGCCCCATAAAGAAGCACTGTCCCAATAAACGGACAGTGCTTAAAAAACTCGCTATCAAATCACCATTTTGATAATGATCGTTGACTCCGTACTCCCAGGAACGCTTATTCCAACCTTAGTTTACCTTGACGGTATACACCATTCTCAATTTACCGTTACCGCCGTAAATTTCTACTCTTGCGCTCGTTGCAGTGGTGGTTGTTACCACGCCGGAAGAGGAGACTGTGACATTTCCGCTCGCCACTTTATAAGTATCGCCCGGGTAATTTGACAGCGCATAGGAATAATTTCGTGGCAATGTAGCCGTTCTGTAATATACTCCGTTAACTTCTACAACAGGCGTAATTACTGGCGAAGGACCTACTGCTGCGGACGCACTAGGGACGATGATACTACCAATTAGCCCCAAAGACATTGCTGTTGTTAATAAGATTTTCTTAGTATTCATAAAAATACCTCCTGGTGTGTTTATACATGCTCCTAAAATATACCATGCAAATTGTTATTTTCACTTTATTCGACAAATTTTGTCAATATAAGACAATTAAATGATACAAAAGGCCTATTGAATAATAAAAAATTAAATTATAATAAATGAGTAATTTCTTTCGATTTATCATACTTTTGAACTATTCTCTATAGCTGGGCAATCTTTGACCTAAAGCGAATAAAAAACGGACGTCAGAGTGATTAGTTCCAAGTCCGTTTTTCGTGTTTATATCTATTTAGTTCTTGATATCAGTTGACAAGTTGGTGCGCAATCCTCTCACCGCTGTCTGGATTCTTTTCTACCATACGCTGTTTTAATGCAGACAGTTCCGCACACTGACGAATGGCTTCTGCTACAAGCTGAGCAATCTGTCTTGCTCCTTCGTCAGAGAAATGGGTATTATCTGTTACACCAGCGGGGTAATTAGGATGTGTTTTTTCAGGCAAATACATAAATAGCTGCTGGGACTCTTTTTCACCCATGGAACGATAAAGCTGCTGAGAAGCTTCAAAAATATCGAGCAGGGGTGTTTTGGTTTCCGCGGCTACTTGTCTCATGGCAGCGGGATAGGCTCCTACAGCCAGCGGATCAGGTTCACCGTTTGCGGTGAATCGGCGGCGGCTTACAGAGGTCAATAGCACTGGAATTCCACCACGCTCTCTAGCGGACTGAATGTAATGAATTAAGTTTTGACGATAATCTCCATCAGGATCGGTATAGCGAGTGGGGTCTTCTTTTTTCTCATCGTTGTGTCCAAATTGAATAAACAGATAGTCTCCAGCTAGAATATCTTTTTCAATATCAGCTAATCGGCCTTCTGCTATAAAAGATTTGGTGCTTCGCCCATTGACAGCACGATTGTCCACATGAACAGACGGTGCCAAATAGCTTTGCAAGTGTTCACCCCAGCCTGTCATCGGTTTTTCGGTAGCCCCTTTTTGAGCTGCAGTGGAGTCCCCGGCGATAAACAGTCGAGTTGTGATCTGTTGTCTCGCCCGAGCATATCCATGTTTTTGAAGCCAAGTTTCCGCCAGATTGAGCCATTGATGGCATTCATGGTTGTCCTCTGACAGTCCCAAGCCGTGTCGTCCTTCCTCAAATACATGCAGTTCAAACGGAATACGTTCCCTGGATAATGAAAAAGCGAACAACAGACTATTTTCTACCGGTACAGCGCCATCATTGGCTGTAGTCCACATCAAAGTTGGAGGTGTCTTTGAAGTCACTTGCCGATCGGATGAAAAGGCTTGAAGCTGTTCCAGCGTCGGCTGTTCCCCTAAAAAATGCGTACGGCTTCCGATATGTGTATAAGGCTCATAAAATGAAATTACAGGGTATCCCAACAACAGAAGATCTGGCTTTACCGTCCCTATAGTGGAGACAATGGAGGCCAAGTGACCGCCTGCTGAAAAACCGATGAGCCCCACTTGGTCAGGGATGACCAGCCAGTCATGCGATGTTTGGCGAATCCATTGCAGAGCATGTTCTACATCCTCCAACAAGGAAGTAATCTCGAAATCACCGACTTGATACTCCAGCACACCCGCATGAATACCTAGATCGTTTAACCACCGAGCTATAGGCTCTCCTTCATGTGAGGCCAAATGCTCGTAACCACCGCCAGGTAATACCAATATAAAAGGACGAGCTTCACCAACTGCTACGGGATAGAGGGAGAGAAAGGAAGTTTCTGACGGAAATTCTTCTTTTACAATCGGTTCTTTAGGACTAACAACATGTAACATAAGTAATTCCTCCAAATTTCTTTTTAACTGCCGCCAACCAAACAAAATCGACTTAAATTGGAATGATACGGATGTAAAAAATAATGCACACGTGAAAAAAATGATTTAAACCTTGTTATGAAAGCGCTATAATTTTGATGTGATGCAAAGAGCCAGAGGGGGAGCGCAATGAAAAAAGGAAGAATGTTCTACACCATTTTTATTACGATTCTGGTTTTAGGAATAGGATTTGTGGCCAGTTTTGGCAGCTACATCTATTTTACAACAATTAGCTCCGTTGTGGAGAGGGTTTCCAATACCAAGCAAAGCTATATGGCACAGATCAGAAATAGCCTGGAGCAGAAAATTCAAACGATTGAATATGCTTTTAATACGTATAGCACGACCAGTTCCTTTAATGATGTTGTGAAAAATCCCATTACAGAAAAAGATTTTATAGCGTATCGGAATGTGAATACTCAGCTCAATTATATTGCTACGATGGGATTAGAGGGAACGGAATATTCACTCATCAGTCTGGATCAGAATTGGAGAATCTCCAATGGAAGCCTGTCTTATTTGACGAAAGCAGAAAGGGAGAAGCTGGTTAATACCTATATCGACCATCAGAATCAGGGACTATTCTGGGTTAAAACAGATAAAGGGATTCGTTTTGTTAATACCTTGCCTGTATTCTCTAAGAAGAAGCAAGCCATTGCTCTGTCGGATATTTCGCTGCAAACATTAAATCATACGATTCAAACCGAGGATCATATGGCTGTTTTTATCTTGAATAATCAAGGCGATTTAATGTATGAAACCCAGCCTGCCGAACAATTATTGTCCACCCAGCAGCTCCAGCATATTTCAGAAGCCACAGTGAAGCCGAGCAACACAGGTATGCTAACTTTGGAGAAAACGGATCAGCAGCCTGCACGACAAGTCATCTATGCCAAATCTGCCTATAACAATTGGACTTACTTAACAGTATTAGATAAGAAAGAAATTGCGGATGCCTTTCAAACGACCAAATTTGGGATCATCATGATGGGACTTGTATTAACGCTCTTAATGGTGGTAGTGGCGTACTTCATTGCCATTTACTTTACAAAGCCATTTCAGCAAATAAAACGAAGCTTGCCTAAAAATCCTAATTTCGCTTTCAAAAATGAACCTTCTAAAAATGAAATTGAATGGATTATTAATTCCATCGATAACATTGTAACCGAGAAGGAAAGCTTGGAAAGTCTCATTCAGTCCGAAATGCCACAGTTGGAAACCCAATTGATTCTCAACCTGTTCCGCAAACGTATTTCTGCAGAGGAATTGGCACGAAAAATGCCACGCTTGGGTTATCCGCAGATCGAGAATCAAATGTATATTACCTTGTTAGTCCAACTGGATAATCTGGGAGATCGAGAGCCCTCGGATAAAGATGTTTTGCTGCTGGCTATTAACAAAATCGTAGAAGAAACGATTCCAGAGCAGCAGCGAATGCTTCCCATCATTTTGAACGATAACACTCAGGCCACCATATTAATTTTGACAGGGTTGAGCGAACAGGAAATGAGAAAGCAAGTCTTGGATGATGCGACCCTTTTGGTTCGAAACGTAAAAGAGTATTTAAATGTTTCCATCAGCATCGGCATTAGTACGGCGTATGATAACTTATTAGAAAGTAAAGAAGCCTGTGAGATGAGCAAGCAAGCTTTGCATCACCGTTTAAATTTAGGCAAAGAGTCGATTATTTTTTATGAAGATATTTCCATGGTCATTTCAGGTCCGGTGCTGCTCCATTATCCTACGGAATTGGAATCAAAACTATTTGATGCCATCCGAATAGGGGACGAAGAGCAGGTATATCATACCGTGCACTCATTATTGGAGGAAATGATGGTAAAAAACAATCATTCCATGAACTTTGAGGTGCTGTTGGTACGGTTTGTGAATAACCTCATCCAATTAGAGCAACTATTAGGGATTGAAGTGCTGCTGACGCAAGACAATCATGCCTTGTATCATCGTTTGCTGGACATCCGTAACCCGGAAGAGATAGAACGTATGCTGATAGAGCAAGTTATTTTCCCCATGGTAAAAAGCATGAAGGAGAAGACCAACCAGCAATTCCGCTGTCTCTCGGAGAAAATTGCTGCTATTATCCGTGCTGAATATGACCAGGAATTATCATTAGAACTCATTGGAGACCGACTTCATTACAATCCGAATTATTTAAGCAGTATTTTCAAAAAAGAATACGGAACGACGTTTAGTGAATATCTGATGGGCTACCGGCTGCAAATGGGTAAGAAGTGGCTCGTTGAGACAGATATGACGATTAAGGAAATCGCCGAGCGACTGCAATATCATAATTCGCAAAACTTTATCCGCTCTTTTCGGAAAAAGGAACAGGTTACACCGGGAGCTTACCGAAAGATGAAGCAAGCCAATTAACCTTTAACCGCTCCTAACAAAGCTCCTTTGACAAAGTGCTTTTGCACAAATGGATACACGATTAACATCGGAACGGTCGCAATGACAATGACCGCCATCTTAATCGTCTGCGCAGGCGGAATGACATCTACAGCAGTTCCTTCTGCCTGCATACCACTGGAAACGATTACAATTTGACGTAGCAAGACTTGAATCGGCCATTTGGCAGAATCATTGATATAGAGAATGGCGTGCATATACGTATTCCAGTAGGCAACAGCGTAGAATAGAGAGATGGTTGCAATAGAAGGCAGGGCTAATGGCAACATAATTTTAAAGAAGATACCAAAATCGTTGCACCCGTCCATCTTGGCTGATTCCTCCAGATCATCTGGCAGCGCCTGAAAGAAGTTACGCATGATAATCAGGTTAAACGCATTAATGGCGACAGGAAGAATCAAGGACCAATACGAATTGATAAGCCCCATGCTTTTTACAACCAGGAATGTTGGAATCATCCCCCCACTAAACAACATAGAAAACACGACAATGAAGTTAATCGTATTGCGGCCGAGTAGATATCTTCGGGATAATCCATAAGCCATAAAAGCAGTAAATATCATACTTACAACTGTACCGACGATCGTTACGCCGACCGAAACCCCGAGACCTCTAAAAATGGTGGGAGTCGACAGAATATAGCGGTAGGCATCCAAGGAAAAAGTAACTGGGAATAAAATGAACTTCTTGGCTATCACTTCTTCGGTTGAGGCAAAAGAGCTGGCGATGATATTCAAAAAAGGTAAGAGACATGTGAGGGCAATGAGAATCAATAGTGTACTGTTTACAATGTTGAAGATACGGCTGCCCAGCGATTCTTTTTTTCGTAATTTTTGTTTTCGTAATGGCTGTGTCAATGTGGTTGACCTCCTCGTAATCGTTTACATGGCAACCTTATCAAGAGGAAAGAATTCCGTATATAATCAAATCTTGAGGTGTTCCCTAAGCCTGGAAAAAAGCGAATGATCATTAGGTTGTGTAGTAATCATTAGCTAAGGTGAAAGGTTGAAAAGTAGGCTGCACACCCAATTTTGTAAACGCTATCATTTGGTGATTATATGCGGAATGCTGAAAATCGCATACTCTTGAAAACGTATACAGGAACGTTTGAAGGAGGTCGAACTAATGAAAGTTTCAAGTGTCCCCGCACCAAACATGAAAATGAAAAAGAACAAAAGAACGACGGAAAGCCTTTTACGAATGCAGAAACACAAGCTGCTCTATCTAATGGTTTTACCCGGACTGGTATACTTCATTATTTTTAAGTACTTTCCTATGGGGGGATTGGTGATTGCATTTCAGGATTATCAAGCTTTTCAGGGAATCACAGGCAGTCCATGGGTAGGCATGAAGCATTTTATTCGTTTGTTTACCGAGCCTACGTTTTTTATGCTGCTTCGCAATACGCTGGTTTTGTTTGCATTGAACATTGTAATCTTTTTTCCATTGCCCATCATTTTGGCGCTTATGCTGAACGAAGTCAGGAAGATGTTCTTTAAGAACATTATCCAAACCATTATCTACATCCCGCACTTTATGTCATGGGTTATCATTGTTTCGATTTCTTATGTATTCCTAACCGTAGACGGTGGGGTGCTGAATGAAATGATTGCCGCGCTAGGTGGTGAGAAGATCAGTTTCTTAACTTCTCCGCAATGGCTGCGAACAGTCTACATCGGGCAAGTGATTTGGAAGGAACTGGGATGGTCTACCATCATTTATCTATCTGCGATTACAGTGGTAGATACGCAATTGTATGAGGCAGCAGAGATGGACGGAGCTGGACGCCTGAGAAAGACATGGCACGTTACCTTGCCTGCGATCCGCCCAGTCATTATTACATTGTTAATTTTGAAGATCGGTAGCACGTTGGATTTGGGCTTTGAGCATATGTATCTGCTATTGAACTCCTTAAACCGCGAAGTTGCCGAAATCTTTGACACTTACATTTATACTGCGGGCTTAAAGAATGGACAATTAAGTTTTAGTACAACGGTAGGGCTTTTTAAAGGTGTGGTAGGTTTAATCCTGATTATGGGCTCCAATCGACTGGCCAAGAAATTTGGTGAAGACGGCGTTTACTAATGACGACGGGAAGGATGCAAAATGGTGCGGTTTGTAGAAAACATGAACAAATGGTGCATGCGCCTGCTACGCCTGGTCTACCTTAACTTGCTTTGGACGGTTGCGACGATTCTGGGCTTGGGTTTTATAGGCGTTGGGCCTGCAACCGTTGCTATGCTTAGTATTTTAAGACAGTGGATTCGGGGCAATGAGGAAGTCGCCATTTTCTCGACGTTTGTACGTTACTTTAGAGAAAGCTTTAAAGAAGCAGCCATCATTGGGGGGCTTTACAGCCTTGTGGGTTACGTGCTCTACGTGGATATCGTCAACGTCTCGTCCTGGTATGTTCGTGTGGTGACGCTTATTGGAGCCTTTTTGTATCTTATCTCTTTGGCCTATATTTTCCCGCTGCTGGCTCACTATGATTGGAGAGGCATCAGACTGAAGGTCAAGATGTCGATCGTGATTGGATTTTCGTATTTACAATACACGCTTGTTCTTTTTGTAGCCATTGTCGTGCTATTTGCATTGATTCTAGGCTTGTACCCAGGAATTCTAACTTTTGCCGGAGCAAGTATTATGGGCTATCTCGTGATGTGGATGACGCATCAGGTATTCAGCAAAATAGAGCGAGAGGTTCTGGTGAAAGAGGAAGATATGGCATGAATATACAAACAGAAAAGGAGCAAACACGATGAAAAAGGGAATCACGACGAAAAAGGGAGTATCAGGCCTTCTTGCTGTACTAATGGTCATGAGTGTTTTTTTAGCAGCTTGTGGTGATAAGGGGGGAGAGGATCAAAGCGGCCAAACCTATGATCCGAAATCCAAACTGGAATTTACCTGGTTAAACGTATTGCATACAGCTTCTCCGCCTACAGAAACGATCAAAAGCAAAATTGAAGAATACACCAATTCTAAAATCACGTTCAACTGGGTGCCGGATGCTTCCAAAGAAGAGAGAATTACCACCGCACTGGCTTCTGGTGAACTGGCTGATATGGTGACGCTGACGATGATGACTAACTCTTCAGTGCGTAGTTCATTGAAATCAGGACTATTCTGGGATGTAGGAAAGTATTTGGATGATTATGAAAATTTGAAGAAGATCCCGCCTGAAGTGCGAGAAGCCGCATCCATTGAAGGGGTACTGTATGGCGTTCCGTTCCAGAAGAATCTGGCTCGGGCAGGTCTGGTCATTCGTCAGGATTGGCTGGATCGCTTAGGATTGAAGGTGCCGACGACACTGGATGAGTTGTATGAAGTTGCGAGAGCGTTTACAGAAGATGATCCGGATGGGAATGGAAAAAAGGATACGACTGGATTTGTTGACAGATCGGATCTACGCTACAGCAGCTTCAAAACTTTAAGTTCCTACTTTGGCACACCTAATGGCTGGAAAGTAGATGAAAGCGGAAAGTTTACGCCGGAATTTGATACTCCCCAATATTTGGAGACCTTAAAGTATTCGAATAAGTTATACAAAAACGGATATCTCTCTAAAGACTTTGCTGTAACCGCTAAAACGGACCAGCAGCAACAATTTGCACAAGGTAAAGCAGGTATTTATACAGGCATGATCGATATCTCTAACCTCAGAACCTTGTCCCAAGGCCTGCAAAAGGGGCTGAAGCTGGTACCAGTTAACAAGATTTCGAATGGAGATGGCAAATACCACGTATGGTCTGAGGGAAGCGGGGTAGGAGGTTTGCTGGCATTTCCGAAATCCGAAGTAAAAACAGAAGCTGAGTTGAAGAGACTGCTGCAATTTGTAGATGATTTAATTGACAAAGATGTATATATGTATATGACCGGTGGTATTGAAGGCACTCATTATAAAATCGAAAAAGATGGAGCCTTCAAAATTACGAATACAGATTTGTGGCAAGCAGATGTTCAGCCATTTTCAAGCTCCAGACCAAGTGAAGTGACTTATAACTTAAAAGATGCCAATCCAGAAAAGGAACTGGCTAATGAATTAGTCCGAGAAAATAATGAATTTGCTGTTCTGGACCCGACCGTGCCACTGGATTCAGTCACCGCTAATGAGCAAGGAACAGAGCTGGAGAAAATCATTACCGACGCCTCCTTCAAATTTATTATGGGTGAGCTTGACGAAGCCGGATTTAAAGCAGCCGTAGAAAACTGGAAAAACTCCGGTGGATCACGGATTACTGCTGAGTATGAGGAAGCGTATAAGAAAACGAAAAAATAAAGATATAGGTTGAGCATGAGTGTACATGAATTGCCACTACGCAGGCGGAAGGTGCTTACCATCGCTGACACTTGTCCAGCACCATTCCGCCTATTCCGTTTTCCAGTGTATTTTCAAGCCCAGTCTATAAATCATTTTCGTATTCACAAAAAAAAGACAGGAGAGAACGAAATGCAATTGTATAACATTGTAGATTATGGAGCAGTTCAGGATGGCACGACGCTGGCTACGGGAGCGATTGCGGCTGCCATTGAAGCGGCCAGCAATGCTGGAGGAGGAACCGTTGTTGTTCCGTCTGGGACGTATCTGACAGGTGCTATCTTTCTGAAAAGTAACATTGAGCTGCATGTAAGCCCTGGCGCAACTCTGTCCTTCAGTACGGATCTGGCTGATTACCCTGTAGTGGAATCCAGATGGGAAGGCGTTCAGCGGGAAGTGCATGCGTCATGCATTTATGGACAGAATCTTGAGAATATTTCAGTTACAGGTAGCGGAACGCTGGATGGAAATGGTCAGCCGTGGTGGGAAAAGCACCGAAATCATCCAGAGGAGTTACAGTATCCGAGACCCAAATTAATCAGCTTTGACCGTTGTCAGCGGGTTACCATTAAAGATGTTATGTTAAAAAATTCCCCCAGTTGGACTGTGAACCCCATCGCTTGCTATAACGTTACGATTGATAATTTGTCCATTCTTAACCCGGCGGACTCCCCCAATACGGATGGCATTAATCCTGAATCCTGTTCCAATGTTCGTATTAGCAACTGCAATATAGATGTGGGCGATGATTGTATTGCGATCAAAGCGGGGACCGAAGATACACAAGAGCGAATTCCATGTGAAAATATTACGATTACCAACTGTACGATGGTGCATGGACATGGCGCAGTTGTACTGGGGAGCGAAATGAGTGGTGATATTCGTAATGTTACGATCAGCAATTGTGTGTTCAAGCAAACAGATCGGGGTATACGTCTGAAATCCAGACGGGGACGTGGCGGAATCATCGAGGATATCCGCGTCAGCAACATTGTGATGGAGGAGGTCATTTGTCCATTTATTCTGAACCTGTATTATTTCTGCGGCCCTCGGGGCAAAGACAAATATGTGTGGGACAAAAATCCCTATCCGATTACCGATGAAACCCCGTGCTTTAGACGAATTCATTTTTCCGATATTACGGCACGACAGGTTCATGCGGCTGCTGGATTCTTATACGGACTAGCAGAACAATATATTGCTGAAATTACATTCTCCAATATTGATATTTCTATGGCTAAAAATGCAATTCCCGGTCGTCCGGCCATGATGACAGGGATCGAAGATATGAATAACCGTGGTTTTTATCTAGGTAACGTGAGGGATATTCGTTTTCAACAGGTGACGATTGAAAATCATCAAGGTCCTGCCTTTTATATTGAGAATGGGGAAGACGTTGAAATCAATCGTTGCCATTCGAAGAATACAGCTGAGCCCGAAAAGCTGATAGAACAAGTAACGATACAACCTTCTGAACAAAATAGGATGAATTAGGAGGACATGAAAGGAGGTACAACGTGGATAAATTACAAGCATTGTTGGGAGACCTTCCGGCAGATCGCCCTATAACGGCAACTCTGTTGAATGAAGAAGAGCGTGAGGGGTACCGACTGGAGTGTCTCCTGCTGGACTTGAACGGGATCGAATCTGTACCCGCTTATGTAGCTACACCCTTGCAAGGGAACGGTCCGTTTCCAATGGTCGTTTTTAACCATTCGCATGGGGGCAACTATACGAATGGACGTAAGGAACTGCTCCATAGCAGCTCTTACTTGCAGCAGCCCTCGTTTGCTACAACCCTGACAGACATGGGGTACTGCGTATGCTGCATTGACATGTGGGGCTTCAATGAACGTGGGGGCAAAACCGAAAGCGAGCTGGTAAAGGAAATGCTCTGGCAGGGCCAAGTGCTGTGGGGCATGATGCTGTATGATAACCGTCGCTTGGTGGATTATATGTGCCAGCGTGAAGACATTGATGCTTCCCGTATCGCAACAATCGGTATGTCGATGGGCGGACTCATGGCATGGTGGATGGCTGCGTTAGATGAACGGATACAGGTTACGGTTGATATTTGTGGACAGGTAGATGCCCATACGCTAATCGCTAAACGGGGATTGGACCATCATGGCTTTTATTCCTATGTCCCCGGCTTGCTGAAGCATTTTACCACCCTTGATATTCAAAAGCGGATCGTACCTCGTCCACGGATGAGTATAACAGGTCAAAATGACCGGATGTGTCCTATTGAAGGAGTCGAGCATTTGGCAAAAGGGTTGCTGGAAGCTTACCAGCAGGCAGGTCACCCAGAGCATTGGCAGCCTGTGATTGCAGGCGGTGGACATATGGAGACGCTGCAAATGCGCACGGCGTGGCAGACATTTTTAGCCAAGCACCTGTAAATCAAATGAAAGGATCGGGGTAATCATGCTAGTTGGAAAAGAATCCTTTTGTGATTTCCATACGATTCAGGAGGCAATTGCTGTATTGGAGCAGTCGGCTTCCAATGAAATGGAAACGTTAACTATTTTATCAGGTATTTATGAGGAAGAGGTGCGAATTTACCGTTCGTATCTTCATATTATAGGCATCGGGCAGGTAGAGATTCGAATGAATCGGTATGCCAAGGAGCGGAATGAAGCGGGTGAGGAAATAGGGACCTTTGCGACACCCACTTTATTTTTAGGCGGTAGCCATCTGATCTTGGAAAATCTCACGATTTCCAACACGGCAGGACAGGGAGAAGCCATTGGGCAGGCCGTTGCGGTATACGCTCATTGCGATGAAACGGTCTTTAGAAACTGTACCTTTAAAGGGCACCAGGATACTTTATTTACAGGCCCTCTACCTCCTGCACCGAAAGAACGACTCCAGTTTGGTGGAATCCATTTGAAGGAGCACCATAGACACTATCGGCAGCTCTATCAGCATTGTTATATAGAGGGTACGGTGGACTTTATTTTTGGTGGGGCTACCGCTTATTTTGAAGATTGCGAAATTCGCAGTTTACGCCATCATGAGAACCAAACGAGCTACGTCACAGCCGCCTCTACGCCGCAAGGACAAGCGTATGGCTATGTATTCAACCAATGCTACCTAACTGCAGAGCCTGATATTACCCCGGTTTTTTTGGGCCGTCCGTGGCGGGAATATGCCAAAACCGTATTTGTCGATTGTAAAATGGGCGATCATATTGACCCACGTGGCTGGGACAATTGGAACAATGTTGCGAACGAGAAAACCGTCTGTTATCAGGAATATAACGGACCCGATGAAGTTGCTACGTTACGTAAGCAGCGTGTTCCGTGGGCGGATTGTTTTGAGGCGGGAACAGAAGCATGGAGCAAGGAACAGGTTTTTGCTGAAGTCACATTTTGGAAGTAAGGAGAAGTGAGGTCTCATGATGATCCAAAATCCCATATTAAAAGGCTTTAATCCCGATCCGTGTATTACACGAGCCCTGGATACTTACTATATTGTGGTGTCATCGTTTGAGTGGCTGCCTGGAGTACGGGTGTACCAGTCCAAAGATTTGGCCCATTGGGAGCACTGCACAGATATTTTGACCGATCAGGTTGACTTAAGAGGTAATCCTAAAAATTGCAGTATTTGGGCACCACAGCTTAGTTATGCGGATAACCTTTTTTATCTGCTCTATACGGATGTGAAAAGCACCAAACGTCCGTTCAAGGATGTTCATAATTTTGTGATGACGGCGCCTACGATCCAAGGACCGTGGTCGGAACCCGTTTATCTGAATAGTAGCGGATTTGATCCGTCTTTATTTCATGATGATGACGAACGCAAATGGCTGTTGAACGCATTGTGGGATTATCGCATGTTGGAAAGCAATAAATCTTCCGGTATCGTCATGCAGGAGTATGATAGCAAGCAACAACAGCTCATTGGGGAGCCTGTTAAAATCTTTGATTGTACTCCTTTGAAGAAAACAGAAGCGCCTCATATCTACAAGCAAAACGGATATTATTATCTTGTTACAGCGGAAGGCGGAACGGGTACGGGGCATGCCGTTACCGTAGCACGCTCGAAGCAAATAACCGGACCATATGAAGTAGACCCGCACAACCCGATGCTTACATCACGTGATCGACAGGATTTCCCGTTACAATGTGCAGGACATGGCAGTCTTGTACAAACACCGGACGGCGAATGGTACATGGCTCATTTATGCACACGTCCGGTAGAGGGGAAATATGCCATTTTAGGACGGGAAACAGCCTTGCAGCAAGTGTACTGGAATGATGAAGGCTGGCTGCGATTAACCGCGGGGGGCCATACGCCTCAATTGGAGGTGCCTGCACCTCAAGGGACAATTTCGGTTAAGCAAGAGCAAAAGAGTAATATTTTCGAGGATTTTTTCGAGGGAGCCCTATTAGATAAAACGTGGAACACATTGCGTATCCTAGCGAACGAGAGCTGGTGTTCATTAAGTCAGCGCCCGGGCTATCTTCGAATCCATGCTGGGGAATCCATACAAAGTCTGTTCCAGCATCACGTGCTTGCCATTCGGCAAACAGATCATCATTTCCGGGTAGAAACAGCACTGGAGTACCAGCCAACAAGCTATTTGCAGATGGCGGGGCTACTACTGTACCTTAATGAAGAAGATTATTTGTACGCCTATATTAGCTATGAGGAAGGACAAGGGAAGGTACTACGCTTGATGCGATGTGAAGCCAATACATTTACTTTAGTTCCCCAAGCGATTACGCTTCAGGACGATCTTCCTATACATTTAGCTGTGGAAGTCCATGCATCCCACGGGCAATTTTATTATGGAGTCGGAGATAGACCTGCTTGGAAGCGACTTTTTGAAATGCAGGATATCAGCTTTTTATCCGGTGGTTTTACAGGGAATTTTGTAGGTATTGCTGCTCATGATATGCAACAGTTCCAAGGAAGCTACGCTGATTTTTCTCATTTCTTATATCATGGTATGGATCATCTTTCTTCATAAAAAATATTATAATGATGAATGCTGAAAGCACCTTTATGGGTGCTTTTTTGTTTATGCACGTTATCTTTTCACATTATAACTTCGCAAAACCTCCAAAAAAGCGGTGCATGCTTTCGTCTCAAATACTGCAGAAGGGGTCAGAAAAGAAAATTTCCGAATGAACGGGAGATTGAGAATATCCAATACTTCTAATGTTCCCAAAGCAAGTTCCTTCTGAATGACCCATTGGGACAGCAAAGAAATCCCCAAGCCTGCTTCTACAGACTCTTTGATGATCTGTGTACTGCCAAAATTCATCATATGAGAAGGATAAAATCGAAGCTGTGCAAACATCTTTTCAGCCGCCTCCCGGGTTCCAGAGCCTTCTTCCCGCAGAATCCAGATGTCCTCATGCAGCTCATTTATATCCACTTGAGATTTACCAGCCAAACGATGATTTTGCGGAACGACGATATACATTCGATCATCAGCAAATGATTCAATGTGTAGATGGTCATGCTGAAATTCTCCTTCGATAATCCCCACATCCAGTTGATTATGGATCACGAGCTTTTCAATTTCCAATGTATTGCCGATGGTAATGGAGGGCTGAATGAGTGGATACTGGATTCTCATTTGCGCAATCACATGCGGCAGCACATATTCGCCATACGTGTAGCTTGCACCAATAGACAGGTTACCCTTTGCCGTATGCATTAGCTCATCCACCAAGTACTGCATACGTGTATGGAGTCGGATAATCTCCTGGGCATGATGATACACAATTTCACCTGCTTTGGTTAAGCGCACATATTTATTACTACGCTCCAGGAGACGGGTTCCTACGCTACGTTCCAGCATTTGAATATACTGACTTACCGCAGGTTGGGTCATGTGTAATACCTCGGCAGCTCGTGTGAAGTTTTGTTTCTCTGCGACCCTAACAAATACGATTAAAGATTGGTCCAAAGCCCATTCCTCCAAATTTATTATATCTATTTACTTATTATCATAATTATAATGATTTATTTTTCTTATGACAAAAAACATATTAAGCTGGATGTATGTAGAATTGGAGGGGTTCACCATGAATAGTCATACACAACATACCAAATTATTTTCGAACAGAGGGCGATTATTCCAGCGTATATTTGGCATTATCCTAACGATGTTATTTGCTTTGGCAGGCTACGGTCTGAACGAATTGCCAGGCTTTCATTATGTAGGTCCATTGGCTTGTGCCATGTTTCTCGCTATTCTGTACCGACAGTTGTGGGGATACCCTGAAGCTGTGCGCTCAGGGGTTGAGTTTTCAGCAAAGAAAATACTACGCGGAGCGATTGTGTTATTTGGGCTGAAGCTGAATATGGATGTTGTCATTCATCATGGACTGGGTTTACTTTTGCGTGATGTGGGCACCGTTGTATTTTCCATCTTTTTTACGGTTTGGCTGGCAAAACGTTTCAAGGCAGATGCTTCGCTTTCGCTTCTTCTTGGTATTGGAACAGGAGTTTGCGGTGCAGCAGCGATTGCAGCGGTTTCTCCCTTGTTAAAATCCAAAGATGAGGATACAGCCATAGGAGTAGGACTCATTGCCTTGGTTGGTACGATATTTGCCATTTTGTTTACCGTGCTTCGACCCTGGCTTCCTTTGACGGATATGCAATATGGGATCTGGTCGGGCGTCAGTTTACATGAAATTGCACATGTGGCCTTAGCTGCAGCGCCTGCCGGACAGGATGCTCTTGCAATGGGCTTATTAGCCAAACTGGGGCGTGTTTTCTTGCTCATACCGCTCAGCTTTGTTTTAATGGTTTGGATGAAACGAACCGGAAAAATTCGTACAGATGCTAAAGTGGAGTTTCCCTGGTTCCTCATCGGCTTTATGGCTACAAGTGTTGTGGGCAGCTATGTTTTTGGAAAATATATTGTAGTTCCATCTAGTCTGACAAACGGAATTTCTCAAGTTACCACCTTTATGTTAACGATGGCTATGGTAGGTATGGGGCTGAATGTGAGCTTTAAGGCTTTGCGAGAGAAAGCAATGCTTCCCTTACTGGTACTGTCTGTTACCTCGATTATTCTTATAGGTTTAACATTTTTAACAGTATGAACATGAAGTATTCGTTTGTGATAAGATTGCTAGTAAACCAGATTAATAAAACTGGAAAAAGCTCTGCTTGCTATATAGCTGGTAGAGTTTTTTAGTACTTTTGTATGATAAAACTGAAATATGTACTGAATCAATCGTAACTTTTTACATATGATTCGCGTCTATCAAAATGGAGGTCCTGAGAATCATAGAGTGCAAGAATTTCATAAGCGAAAATATAGAGAATGGTAGGGTACATAATGAAGAAAATTTGTTTATTTGCTTTTTTGTTTCTGTTTCTACTAGCATTTCCAAGAGAGAGTCACGCTGCCTCTTCGAGTTCACATCTTCAGTTAGACGGTAAAGATATAAGTGTTGGCAAAGGTGTTCAGATTCAAGAAGTAAAGGGGAATATACTGGTTCCACTCCGTCTCATTGTAGAGGAATTGGGTTATAGCGTGAATTGGGAGTCCAAGACAGGGACCATAACTATACATAAGCAAAATCTTAACCTCAGTCTTCAGGTCAACAATCCCATGGCCTCTGTTAATGATCATCAAATGGGATTGGCTGTAGCGCCTTTGCTTAGAGAGGGGACGACTTATGTTCCGCTTCGCTTTGTATCCGAACAGACAGGGGTTGATGTGGTCTGGAACAACGAGCTTAAAACCGTGTTCCTGACGACTCCACCTGCTTCAAGCGGGAATAGCGAGTCCACTCATGATCATTCTGCTACTCCAGCTGTAAGTAATCCTAAAGAGAGTGCGCGCACGGCTATAAACCAAATTAGCTTCGCTAATCACCAATTGACTATAGCTGTTAATGGAAAAGTAACCCCCAAAGTAACTACGTTGACTCATGCAGACCGTATTGTTGTAGACATACCGGATACAAAGTTTGCTGAGGAATTTCTAGCATCGCAATCATTTGACAATAGTGGACAAGGAAGTTTTCCAGTCACAGAAGATCCAGATGTTTCCCAAGTAAGATATTCCATGTTTAGTACAACTCCCGCATCGGTACGTATTGTGGTTGATCTTAATAACAGCACACCTTTTCATATACTCAATGCAGATGATGGTAAGGTTGTTATAGCATTGGATCAGGAAACGGAGGAGCCATCAACTACCGAGAACGTTTTACCTACCATACCTGTTGCACCTGTGATTTCTTCCGATGGACACGCGCAAGGGATTGACGTCTCACACTATAATGGCAATATTGATTGGCAGCAAGTGGCAGCGGCAGGTAAAACATTTGCTTTTATTAAAGCTACAGAGGGCACAAAATATCAAGATAATCAATTTTTGATAAATGTACAGGGTGCCAGAGAGGCTAACATCTTGGTTGGCGCTTACCACTTTTTGAACGCAACTACCGCGGATGGAGCTCGTCAGGAAGCTGCTAACTTTGCTAGGGCTCTAGATTCAGCAGGAGGCAGGCTGGATCTGCCCCCTGTGATGGACTATGAAAATAACCCCAAAGGTCTTACTCCTGCACAAATTAATGAAGTGGCTCATGCCTTTTTGGATGAAATGGAGAGGCTTACCGGACGTCAGCCGATCGTATACACGGGTAATGTCTTTGCTTCCAAGTTTGATCCTACATTTTCTATGTATAAACTGTGGGTAGCCCGATACAGCACTACGCAAAAGCCGACCGCGGTTCCAGCTTGGAATAACTGGTGGGCTTGGCAGTACAGTAGCACAGGCAGTGTTCCGGGTATTCGAGGCCAAGTGGATTTGGATGAATACAACGGAACGATAGATGAACTCCGGGCTTCACTTGGAGGAGAGCTCGATTAGCATAATCATATCATGATCAATCCTCGCGAATCCGGAATAGGATCTGCGAGGATTTTTAATGTCTGTTTTGTTTAGTTGGGCATGATCCATACGATTTCGCTGATTCGAACAAAGAATTTTTTCCCATATACATCTAAAATGACATGGTCGGGCTTACAATCAACTACGCATCCATCAATTCTGCCACGAGTGGTCTCAAGTACAACGTACTTGCCGATCACCGATTTTAATGTTTCTACGACGTATGGATCTACAGGGTGCACCACGACGTGATGAGAGGTAGGATGGTGAGGAAAAGGTTGATTAACGTTGTAATTGAGCATTTGATTTGAATTCAATTGCTTCACTCCTTCAAGATTAGTTGTGTTATCCTATGCTCCTGCCTAGGAAAGGTGTAGGCTAATGCCCATCAGCGAAAACATTCATAACATTGCCAAAAAGCCCGGTCCATAGGAAAGCTCAATACATAAGCTATGTTGTACCTTGAATTGAAGGAGGCAATGACCATGAGTGAATGTGAAAGAGGTTGTGGCGGCGGTTCAGTAGGAGGCTACCCAGGAGTTTGGACATCGACAGGAGCTATTCTGGTACTGTTCATTCTGCTCGTTATCATTACGAAGTCTTTATGGGTTTAATTTAAAATGAGTAGCTTAACCCCCCATCGGTATATAACTGATGGGGGGTTAAGTGTTTTAGAGGATGGAATAAATGATAAAACACCTCAAATAACAGCGTACAAGCCCTACACAAATGGTGCCGGGCGAGACAGCTGTCATTTGAGGTACATTGGCATCTATAGACAGGAACGGACAATGGGTCAGGGATTAAATTAACGCAATCGCCAGCAGGGTGAACAGGCTCAATGTTAAGATTTGATTCCCATACCCGTAGCCAGGGTAAAAGGCAGACGTTTGTACACGTCCGTTCCGTTCTGTTTTTAAGTACACATTATTACGATCCACATCCATAATGGTTCCTTCGTACTGTTTTCCGTCCATGGTGAGAATACGCACCTTTTTATTCATGCAGTTCAAACAGTTGTAGTAAGCGTCCATTCCATCACCCCCTCTTATACATTGGCATTTTATGAGAGGGACGGTCTTATGGTAACGGCGAACATACAGGGAAAAGGTATTCCCTCGAACTTAGGACCTGACTAGAGTTAGCCTATTCTTGATAGGGATTAAAAGAGAAGCCAGGATATCCGTTAGTATAGGCGTAATCTCTTTGGGGGACGGCTTGATAGTGTGGTGAAGTATCAGCAAGCCTCACATGTATCCCAGGTTTTCGGGGGGGCTGCTGCTTGCAGTCATTGGGAGGACCGATGATGACAGGCTTTTTAATAGGGACGAGCGCTTCCTGAACCTTATTCTCATCCAGGCAGTAAGTATGAGCCATAATGTTATTTGGCGTTAGGCGCAAAATGTCAGATCCCAGTATAAATTCAGGGGTCGGGGCATCAAAAATCGTCAACAAATGAGTGTTATCCATCGTGGCGACCAGATAATGCCACCATCCTTGAGGGACGTTAGCCACTTGGCCAGGTGTGATCGGAAAATGCCGTAACTCGCGGGTAAAGGGGTTAATCAGTGACACGGTTACGGCTCCAGAGATGCAGTAGACCAGTTCTGTGGCATTTTGATGATAGTGAGGCTCCACAACATTAGCAGTGCTGAGGCGAATATCCAGCAGCGATACATTTGCCAATGTATTCAGCTGCTGGATCGACAGCTCGTTGATCGAATTTTGAGCATCCTTCTGAAACAAAACATTGTCTCTTAAATCATAGGTGAATTGTACAGTAGGAGAGGTGTAATCCATATATGAATTCACGCGTCGTTTCCAGCCTTTCTGTTATTCGAAATTTGAGGATCGTACGCTACTCTATGCATACGCCCATATATGTGTGCGCGGAAATGTGATTTGAATTCATAGAAATCAGGCTTCGGTCCCGGGTAAGTTAAAGCGAAAAATAGCGAAAAAAGTCACGTATTCAAGTGTATCCAGAACATGCTCCATTGCTTTTAATACACGTCATTCCTTTAGGGATGGCGTTTTATTTGCTTGGGTAGTCTTAGGACCAGAGCCGGATGATACGTAAATGCGGCTTGTGGTATACTGCAACGGACGTGTGAAAGCATGATTGTCCCATTCCGTATGTAGCCACGCGTCATTTCTGCAGCTAGGCATAAGTTATGTCATAAGAAACATCATCGGATAAACGTCCCTGAGTTGTACAGGCCGGAATGGTTGCACCGGACAGAACATGAAAGAGGAGGTTGTCTGGAATATGAAAAAATTATCTATTTTAATCCTGTCCTGCGCATGTATGTTAGGTACTGTATTTTCAGCCGCACCAGGACAAGCACAAGCACAATCGTCAGCTTTGAAGAAAGGGGTTCAAAGCGAACGGGTGCTGGAGCTTCAACAGCAGCTTCATTCGCTCGGTTATTTCAAAGCCGGGTTTACTGGGTACTATGGTTCTCTGACCAGTAAAGCGGTGACTCGTTTTCAACGGGATAACGGTCTGACACCTGATGGAGTAGCCGGAGCGGCTACACAAGGCAAGCTGAAATCCTTCGGTAAGGTGCGCGTAACCGCGCTGGATCAACTGGCTCGTATCATTTATTCTGAGGCGCGCGGAGAATCGTTTGAAGGTCAAGTGGCTGTCGGCGCTGTCGTATTAAACCGTGTTCAGTCCGGCGAGTTTCCAAGCTCGATCCCGGACGTTATTTTGCAGCCTGGCCAATTCACCGCTGTACAGGATGGACAATACCGCCTGAAACCCAACAAGACTGCGTACCGCGCAGCCAGACAGGCACTTAATGGTGCTGATCCGACCAATGGGTCCTTGTTTTATTACAACCCGGCCATTGCCACAGCCAAATGGAGTAAAAGTCGCCCGGCTGTCATCTCACTCGGTCGCCATACGTTTACGAATTAATTTCACATGAGAATACGCAAATTTCTAGCCGTCAGTTGCTTCTTTAGGAGCAGTGACGGTTTTTTATATTCGCAAATTTGTAATATTTTAGTGGTGATTTATCTGATTTAATATTAAAAATTCTACCTATTATTCCGATACTCTTAATAGACAAAAAAATGAAATTAAAGGAGTCTTTCTAAAATGAGTCAACATCCTTACACTATCGAAGTAGATCAAGCCATGAAAACGGTACATATGGCGGTGAATGGAGTGTTTAGCCAGGAGGAGTATGATAGCTTTGTAAAAGATTATGTAGCCAAAACCTCATCCATTCAGGCGTCCAGCTTTACACTCAAGGTAGATTGTACCCAGATGGCACTTTTGGGTCCGGGAGAAGTGGAAAAATTGAAGGGCTCATTTGTACGTTATAAAGAAACCGGATTTGCCAAAGTAATCTTTGGTATCAGCCTTCAACAAACCATTATTAAAATGCAGCTTGGTCGAGTAGCACGCGAAGCAGGATTAAACAACGTAGATATTGTTGTACAATAATGCGCTGACGTATGTGTAAGGGGGAAGCCTGATGAGCCATATCAAAATAAAAGCACTGGGTGTGTACCATCCGTCCCATTCGTTGGATAACGAATACTATGTTCGCCATTTTGACGAGCGGGGCAAGGATATTCGACGTTTCATGGAGCATATGGGCAGAAGACAGCGTTATATCATTGATGACCCGAACGAAAACGGTTTAACCATGGGAATTGCGGCTGCACAAAAAGCTCTGGAACAGGCTGGTATGACAGGCCGTGACGTGGATATGATCGTGTTCTCCACTCAAGTTCCTGAGTCACTGTTTCCGATGAATGCCTTGTTTGTTCACCATGCGATTGGGGCCAGACATGATGTGGCCGTGATGGATTCCAACGCGAATTGTGCAGGGATGACAGTCGCTGTCGATCAAGCCAGTCGGTCGATGTTATCTAATCCTGACGTGCGGACAGCGCTTATTATCGGGTCGGATTATAATTCACTCATTTCCGGTCCGGAGGATGAGATTACTTATGCGAACTATGGAGATGCTGCATGTGCGGTTATTTTGGAGCGTACAGAAGAAGACACCGGATTTATAGATTCTATGTATTTTACGGACCCAGTCAATATAGATAAAATTTTGTACCCGGCTCAGGGATTAGCGGCAACACTCCAAAGGAATGCCCCCGGAAAATATATTCAGTGGCTTCCGTTCGATGCTAATATGGCCTTGCCTCCTACATTTGATCTGCTTGAACGCATTTTAAAAAAGAATGGGCTATCGCCTCAGGATGTACGGGCTTATTGTCTGTCTCAGTTCTCGTTAGCAAATGTATTAAAGATTCAGGATCACTTGGAGCTAGAGGATGCCCAAATGATTTATGTGGGTGATCGATATGGTTACACAGGAACCAGTAGCCCGTTCATTGCTCTACATGAAGGTATTGAATCGGGTCGTATCCGGCGCGGTGATTATGTGCTGTTCTGGACGATTGGAGCTGGGTATCAGCTGGTTGCTATGTTGTTTAAATATTAGTTATGCGAAGACCTTGCAGCTGCAAGGTCTTTTTTTGTATCACACAATGACAATTGTAATGATTTGGTTGTGTTATGTTTGATTATTTTGTAAAATTTAAACATTGAATTCATAAGGGAGAGCTTATATTGCGGACATCGGATAGCATGATAATTATGACAGAAAACATAGCACACATTTCATAATAGGAGCTGAAGGGTCATTAAGATCGAAAATTTATTTTATGGAGAACGAATAAAGCTGGCCGCAGTCAGGGAAGAAGATGCCGAAGTGATGTTCAAATGGGGTGAGGATGCGAAGTATCTGCGAAATGTAGATACGGATTTAGCGCTTCCTTACACGTTGAAACAGATGGAGTCAGAAGGATCTCCCAGATCTAACGAGGTCTATTTTCGATTAAGAATATTGGCAGATGATGTCCTGATCGGATTTGTTGCTATCCACGGGATTGAGTGGAATAATCGCAGCGGACAACTGGCAATAGGTATAGGTAATACGGAGTACCGTGGCAAGGGCTTTGGGGCAGAAGCTGTAGGTCTCATTCTTCGGTATGCGTTTTATGAGCTCAATTTAAATCGGGTCGGCTTGGATGTGATTGAGTACAATACACAAGCGATCCGAACTTATGAGAAGGCGGGGTTCCAGCTTGAGGGTAGAGTTCGTTCCGCTGTTCTTCGTGATGGCAACAGTTATGATCGTATCATGATGGGTATCCTGTATTCTGAATGGAGCTCGACTGTTCAAGTATAATAGATACACAATTTGTTCATAAAATATTCCATAATAAGCCTTTTAATAATGTGAAAAGAGGTTTATAGTTAAGGGGTCACATGCCCAAATGGTTATTAATTTGAGTATGAGTCAAAGCTGAGGAGGAATTTACATGGCAAACGTTGTAAGATCCATCACTTCACCCAAGAAATTTATTTCTGGACAAAATCTGCTCTCGTCGTTAAATGACTATATTAAGGATTATGGCGATAAAGCCTTTGTTATCTGCGATGAGTTCATACTTGAAAGGGCCCAAAAGGAGGCAGGCGCTTCAATTGAAGCAGCTGGTAACCAAGTGGTCTTCGAGAAATTCCAATATGAATGTACAAAAGAAGAGATTGATCGTAACCGCGAATTGGTGCGTAAACATGGTTCGAACATTATCATAGGCATTGGCGGGGGAAAAACATTGGATACCGCTAAGGCAACGGCTTATTATGAAAAGCTGCCTGTTGTTATTTTCCCAACGATTGCTTCTACAGATGCTCCTTGTACCGCGCTTGCGGTTATATACAAAAAAGATGGCTCTTTTGATGAATATCTGTTCCTGCCTACTAATCCAGACGTTGTACTGGCGGATACAGGCATTCTGGCAGCAGCGCCTGCACGTTTCTTTGCAGCTGGAATCGGTGATGCACTGGCCACTTATTTTGAAGCTCGTGCTTGCTATCAGGCCAACGGGGATAACCTGGTTCTGAATAAGCCTTCCACTACAGGGCTGGGACTTGCTCGTCTTTGTTATGATACGTTGCTGGAAAATGCTGTGAAGGCCAAACGTGCTGTGGATCGTAAAGTATATACTCGTGCGGTGGAGGATACGATTGAAGCTACCATTTATCTGAGCGGTGTTGGTGCAGAATCAGGTGGATTGGCAGCAGCACACGCCATTCATAATGGTATGACGGCTGTTCCTTCGCTTCATAAAGCACAGCATGGTGAGAAAGTCACATTTGGTTTGTTAACCCAGCTAGTGCTGGAAAATGCACCGAAAGAAGAACTGGAAACCGTGATTAAACTGGTTAAGGATGTAGGTCTTCCATTGACACTTCGTGACTTGGGTGTAGAGGAATTTGTTGAGGCTGAATGGCGCCAAGTGGCTGAAGCTGCTTGTGCATCGAATGATACAATGGTCAACATGCCGTTCCCGGTTAGTCCTGCTGACGTGTACAATGCAATCATTGCAGCGAATGCAATAGCAGAATCCTATCAAGAATAGTTTCTTCCTAAATCACGAAAATGGGTTTGCAAAAACGGGTCTGTCACATCACTGGCAGACCCGTTTCGTGTACGTGCACTACATGTGAAACGAAAGAAGGATACCAGGGACTTATATCCTATCTTGTTCTGACCGATATACATGTAACAGGGAGATTAGGTTGGTTACACAGCAGGAGGAGATTTGATGTTGGTGCATGGTAAAACACGTAGGGGCAACTTGTACATCCATATGTCCAGCGGTTTTCACAAAATTGGAGATTATCGGGAAGAATACTCTGTAGCACCGGGTGATCGGCTGATGTCTAGACTGTCCAAGCGGATCTACACCATTGTATCCGTACATCTTGGAGAAGAGGCATATGCCGATATTGATCTAGAAGAGGTTATCAGGAATAGTTAGAGAACTTTATTTGGATTTTGGTATAAAAAAGCTTTCACTTTGCTTCTAGAGCGAAGTGAAAGCTTTTTTCTTTCAGTCCAGAGATTCATGAAGAAGGTCTCGTGTAATGATATTATTTTGGTTCATAAAATGTCTGATTGCTGCTTGTGAATTGGTTGCCGACAGTTCCTTACCCCATGTCATGGCATAGGCCCAGGCTGGCTGGTTCTGCAGCACCTTCGCACTTGGCAGAATATTACTTTCTCCGATTCCCATAGGCTTGCCCTGCGCAAGCTTTAGTAATTCGGTGTAGTAAGAGGATTTGTAATCATTGTTATAGATATCAGCTGCAAGAATATCTACCCGGTTAATACCTGGGAAGGAAAGATCATAAGGAGTGCTATATGCGTTTGGGGCATTGGGACTCCACACCCACAACAGGTTATCCAGATGATGGACATGAGTAAATCGATCATACATTAAATTCCACAACTTGGCGTAATTTTGCTTGTCTCCCCACCAAAACCAGTTGCCGTTCATTTCATGATAGGGCCTCCATAAAACAGGTACATCCGCGTCTCGTAAGGTCTTAAGGGACAGAGCCACCTCATCCAGATCGGCGATCAGTTGTTTATATTGCGGGGTACCTGGCGTGATGTAACGATTAAATTCAGCTTGAGTAATTTTTGCTTGTACGTTTTTCCACGTTTTGGGTTTGCCCGGTAGCGCCTGATGGAAGGTAACAGCTACGATTCCGCCGCCCCGACTCCATTGGATAGCACTATTCACAACATGCTGACGTTGCTCTCGTAGGGCCGTAAGAGACTGATTGGCTAATCCTCCAAACTCATAGCCGTGAAGCCCTGCGTATTGTCCGCTGATTTGTTGTAGCTTGTTATTTTGTTCATCCGGTGCCTCTAAGTAATCATGCTGCCCGGAAATTAGCATACCATCCGGTACATTAGATAGGTAGGCAAGTAATTGCTTGGCTTTGGCAGAGGCCTGAACATTAATTGGCGGGGCGGCATCGGCAACAATGAACGATTGCTGAGAGCCGCTGAAGAGTAAAACAAGCATTAGCAGTAGCACCCTCTGTAACCAAAAGCGTGTTGAGTGAGATTTCATGGCGCTCCTCCTTTGATGCATGGTAATGGATTAGTATTTTTCTTTTTGCTTTCTAAGCTGTATATAGGCACTAATAATAATCATCAGCAGACTAATCATGGCCCATCCATTGAATTCCTGTGAGTGTATCCAGTTGTCCCATACAAGGAAGCCTAAAATTACAACGAGCAAACTCATAGTGAGATACATTTTGGTTTGTGCTGGACGTTGAGTGCGTTTCGAAATCCAATGTATGATGCCGAAAACGATGGCTGCCTGAAATAAAAATATACCCATTATCATTAAACTTGCTAAAAAGATTGGGGACATCGGTATCCTCCTCCTGGGTTTACAAACAGAATATGCAGGTTGTAAACGGAATGTGGATTCTTGGATGTGAATTTAATTGCAAGTTGAGTAAACAATTGAGCACTGGTTACGATCTTGAACAAGTTGACTAAATTATACCATAACTACCGTCCTGCAATGAAAGACGTCTAAATACCCACTCTACCTTGATTCGACATCAGACTTTATATTCAGCGAAATATTGACATAAGGGGGTACACTTCACATATATGAAGATGCAATCAGAAATATGTGGTAAGTATATACATAAAAGCAACGCGAAATCGACGGAAAAGTTTGGTATGATTAAAGTGGATTGAAAAGGAGGTACTCTTATGAATGAAGAAAACAGACCATTCTCTAGATCGGCAGATGCTGAAGGAGCAAAAGCGAACTTTGATGCCAATCAGCGGAAGCTCCACTCCGAGGGAGTGCCTAGCTTATGGCGTCAGGTCAGCAACCTGCTGATTCTGGTTGGTGTGATTGCATTAATTATCATTTTAGGTCGAGTGCTCTAATGAGATATCCCAAAAAAATCAAAAAAAATTTAAAGAATTAGGGATGTGAAATGGTGCTAAAGGCAGCTTTACTTTTTATATTGGCTGGCATCGCTGAAATTGGAGGAGGATATTTGATTTGGCAGTGGCTGCGGGAAGGGAAGACATGGTATGTCGGACTTTGCGGCGGATTAATTTTAGCTGTGTATGGAATTATTGCTACCTTTCAGGTATTTTCCTCCTTTGGGCGTGTATATGCAGCATATGGTGGTGTCTTTATTGTTCTTTCCATTGCATGGGGCTGGTGGATTGATAAAAAGACACCCGACTTGTACGATTTCATTGGTGGATTGATTTGTTTGGTCGGTATAGCTGTAATCCTGTTTCCGCGATCAGGATGATAGGACGAAAAACCCTTTTTTTATTTTTAAAAACATGACTATAGGTCTACAAAAACAAGCTTCATATTCCGAAATAGAACTTAAGGAGGGGGTTCTATGAACTGGAATCAAATGAAGCTTAGATTGAAATTTGGCAGTACCATGCCAAAAAATGAAGGTAATTTCTCTTTTGGTATCATGTGTGGACTCTTAATCAGCATCGTGCTGTGGATCTCGATCATTGGCTGGATCATGCTGATCTTTAAGTGATTTTACGAAATCGCTGTACATATCAAAACAAATGCATTAAGGGCTACTTTAAACCTATGTCCTATTACCCACGCTTTATTTTGTGAAATCGTTACGTAACTTGTCTATCCCGCGACCTATGGCTTCATCAATCATATCGGTAGCAGCAGGTGTATCTGCATCAGTGTCAGGAATGCGATTAAATCCTGGCTCGCGCTTGTCCAGGGATTGTTTATGTTCAATTTGATCGTCAGTACGATTCTTTTCAGAGTTATTATCTCTCATAGCACATCACAGCTCCTTTTATTAGGTACATCAGCTTCTATACTTTACATAAACGTTTGTACTCCAGACTAAACGTTGATAAAAATAAAACCGGGGGGGGAGTAATCCCGCCCGGCACTTCCCAAACAACTAGCGATGCTCAATCAGATCAATCGCTCCCAGAACAACATGAGCCAGTCCGAAACCGAGAATGCCTGTAGCTGCAAGTTTGTACTTACTGCTCAGCAACACAGCGCCTGAAGCCGATACTACCGTTCCAAGAACAGCTGGAATCATACCTTCACGCATTCGTAACACCCCTTCTGGTAGTTTGGAAAGACGTTTATTAGTGTAATTCAAATGTGCATAAGTTATACAAAAAGAAATTTTATTATTTTTTTAAAAAAAACTTTACAATCCGATGAAATTATCGTATTATATGTTGGTGCCCGGTTGAACGACATTTACATAGCGAGAACACTTCTTAATAAGTAAGCTTCTCAGATACTTGTAAGACAAGAACAAGTAAGTGTAAAATAGCGTTCCTAAGATTATGCCGGGGTGGCGGAATTGGCAGACGCACAGGACTTAAAATCCTGCGGTAGGTGACTACCGTACCGGTTCGATCCCGGTCCTCGGCACTATTGTTTTTCTTTTGAATCCCTTGATTATCAAGGGATTTTTTATTTTTTAGTGATTGAAATCCTGGCTTCCATATCACAGGATCACAGGGAGCGAGCGCCTTTTTCGCTCCTGGGGACGGATTGGGGACGAACTTTTGGATCGAAGACATCGAGGTGTGCTGTTGTTTTACGACTAAGCTTCTTGGTGATGTGAGCATAGGTATCTGAAGACACCTGAGATGTGGAATGTCGTAATCGATGTTGAATCTCCTCGATAGATGCTCCCTGGCCCAGCAATACGTTGCATTTGTATGGCGGAGATCATGAAGTGATACATTACGGAAGCTGTGCCGCTCACACCAGTTTTTCCACTGCTGGGACGGCGTTGTATGGTAATAGGGTTTCCCTGTACCTGAATGAAAAACAAAGTTACGATCCCCGCCTTTCCATGTCCCATTTGCCTTTGTCTCAAACCTTAATTTCCGCATGCTTTTAACATGGACGGCCAGTTCCTCCATGTACCATTGTGGCATATCTACATAATCGTTAGATGCTTCATTCTTGGTATCTGTAATGTCCGCCTGGCCATTTTTGGTGCTGTCAACCGAATACTGGATTTTGTCACCAACGACTATGGACGGGGGACGAAACGAAACAAGAAAAGTGAAAATGGACTCAGGATGCCAGAAGTAAATTAGACCGTAAGGGCTTAAGCCTTTGCGGTCTTTATTGTAGGTGTCTAAAGTTCTAGACTGAAAAATAAAGTAATAGTCTGAATGAGAAATTATCTAAGATCAATACATTGGTCTCCTCATCAAGATACCAACCAGGTGTTTATCGTGCTCGAAGAAGAGATGTTCATTGATTTCCGCGATAGCCAAGTAAAGATTTCCCAAGATGTTGTTTATTGTACCAAGGGTGTCGAACACAAAACTTTCGCTAACCAGGAGTATCATATCATGTTAGTAGAGCCCAGGGGCGTAGTAAACACTGGCGAGACTGAGTCAGAATTAACAGCAGTCAATGATATTTGGATCTAATGCATTTAGCTTCAGTTCGATTACATCGTTAAAGTAACGGGACACGATAGTTCAACTTCACTTGCTGCTATGACGAGAACCGGATTCCCCTGTAAGGGTCCGGTTTTTTCTGCAACGCATTGCTTAGCATACGATTTTTTCCGTTTCGTGAGGTGCCCCCTATATCGTGAGTACCATCGGGAAATTCTCCAGCTACACGATATTCTTCATTCGCGCCATTTCTATTGCTTCTTCGCGGTTGTTGACGCCGAGTTTTGAGTAGAGAATCGAGCAGTAATTGCGGATCGTTCCCTCCGATAAAAATAGCTTGGTGGCGATCGATTTGTAGCGCAGTCCGCTCAACAGATGCTCCAGAACTCCATCACGCGTTTCGTAAGCCCGTACGGGTAGTTTCCCTGACTTGAACCGATTTTCTCCAACTGCTCACGTTGACGCTTCATCTCTTCGAAAACTCGCGTAGCGACCGATTGGTCGATCCAGATTCCTCCATTATAAATAAGTTTCAAGGCTTCCTTCATCTCAATTTCCGAATGATTCAGACTATCATGCAATATAACTTCCCGATCCGTCAAGCGACAGAGGGTGGGGTAACTGCGGTTAGAACGTAGTTTAGCAAGCACGTCATATAAGACAGTTGACAGTTTGTCATGCGGTATATGTGACAGGTCCAAGTCAATGTCATCAAAAGCTTGGCGGTTTTATCACTGTTCGATTTAACAGTATCGGAGGTAAGATGAGGGGGTAAAGCAGAACAAGATTCTAAAATAATAGGAGCGATTGCGTTATGAAATCATTCACCATTCGAAAAGGAGTTGCACTTACTATAATAGCTATATTGGAGACGGATTCCTAACGCTGCTCTTTAACGATTCGCTACTTCAGGGATTTGAACTCACGTTCTTATTCAGCTGTACATTTCTTACAGGTGGTACGCAGAACTGAATGGATTGTTTAGCTTCGGCCGTAAGAGGGCGACGAATCCTTAGGTTGCAGGGTTTGTTGAAGAAGATGTCTATGAGGGGACTTTCCGTCATTTTCCCGGCACGCGCTGCACACTGCTTTAATTGAAGGTTTCCGATCAGCATCGTACCGATGTGATTCGGGTCATCCGGACTTTTCAGAAGGAGAAGCCATCTTATCAGTATTACCTGATTGGATTGTTAGGAGTGCAAATGAATCTCAACTAGCATGTAACGAAATTATTTTTGGTCGCACTTATATATCAGATTAAACTTGAGCGATCAGCGATGTGCATCAAATTGAGTGAAGGCCCCCCTCAAGACGGGCCACCATCCAGTACCTCAGCCCGGATGCTTTTTTGGTTAAATCCTCTATCATAAAAGTAACAAAAATAAGGAATTCACATAGGAATATTATTTCAGTTGGACAATTTCAATAAAATTTGTCGATTAAAATAAGAATGAGGGATGATTGGATCAATGTTGCTTCGTTTACGCAAATCTTCAATGCAGGCGGCCTGGATGGTGTGGGAAAGAGGGTTCGATTGGATTTCACGCTTTCGCGGCTCGCATACATCGCACTTTGGAATTTGCAAAGTCATGATTAAGAAACACCGAGGGGAGAGTATCGTCTGTGCGGACTCCACGATCATCAATAAAGGCGATCTGGTCGGGGAACTCCATCTCAATAATGAAACGATTCTGACGCTGATCAAATCCGAAGACTCAGACCGCGCAGCGCTCATGACGGCCCGGCTTACACGGAAATCCATGCAGCAGATCAGCGAGGCATTCGCAAGTCAGCCGGAGTTCAGAGAGGTGAAGGCGTTAGTCGGCGTTACGCTGCTTCATCGTGGTTTGATACATGGTCTTGGTTTCGAACAACAACCGATGAAATCCGATCTGTTCCAACGCATTACAACGGCTTATCTCCGATTATTGTTATCCGTCATGCACCCTGAAGGCAAGAAGCGGATTGGCCGCAAGACCGAAAAATTGATACCGATGATGCTGATTCACTCCCGCAGCTCGCTGAGGAACCGATTTATGACGGTGAAGTGACGGTCCGTTTCAAAGGAGTTATGTCTACCCAAATCAAGCTCCAATTAATTAAAAAAAAAGAAACTAAGAGCGTGGTGAGTAAGTTCCTGGAGGGCGGTATGGAGTTGGAAACACAGCGATTGGAAACCCATACCGCCCGGAGGCAACCTATTTTTCATCATGCTCTGTAACAAAGGCGGGATAGGCATTCATGGATAAAATTATGGAATTTTTACAGAACTTTGGAGCGACGGGACTTTTCATTCACGCTATGCTCGATGCGATTATTTTCCCCATCCCGGCGTTCTTCCTGCAGCTTTCTTTAAGCGCGGTGCAACCGGAGTCGGCTTTATGGCTCGCTACGGTTGGCTTTGCAGGAAGTCTGCTTGGGACACCGATCGGTTATGGGATCGGCAAGGTGTCGGGAAAGCATGTTATGGGTGGTGTAATGAAGAAAAAATGGCTGGATTCGGCAAGCGACTTATTTGCCCGCCGCGGCGAGGCTGCAATCCTGATCGGATCGTTCACTCCGATCCCATTTAAAATATTTACGATTTTATCTGGATGCATGAATTATCCATTGTGGAAGCTGCTCAGCTATGCGGCCATTGGCCGGGCGGTGAAGTTTTATGTAGTCGGTTTTCTCTTCTATATATATGGCCGTGCGGCAGAGAATATGGTGAACCAAGTTCTCACGATTACGCTGGTGGGCATTGGTGTTGCGATTGCGGCAATATGGTTCTTGATACGGAAGCTGTGCGAGCGGAGGAAGATAAGGGATGAACATCAACCGATCGAAAAAAAAGGGAATGGAGGCGGAAAACAGGATGCAGTGGATAAGGCGAATTGATCAAACGATGTTCTTCTGGTGCAACCAGCGGCTGAGCAGTAGGGCAATGGACCGATTGTTCGGATGGATTACCCATTTGGGCGGAGCTTTGTTTACCATCATTTGCGCCGTGTCCTTGGCATGGTTCGCCGAGGGGGAGTTCAGCAGAATCGGGCTGCAAAGCTTGATCGCACTGGCCGTTAGCCATATCATTGCTGTCCTGATCAAGAGAAAGGTGCGCAGAGACCGGCCTTTCCGCAAGCTGGAGCAGGTGAAGGTAGGCAAATTCCCGTTGAAGGATTATTCCTTCCCATCCGGCCATACTACCGCTATTTTCGCCCTGGTTACACCTTTTATGTTGGCCTCATCGCCGGCAATTATGCTTGTCTTGATTGGTCTGGCCTTGTTGGTGGCCATATCCCGGGTTTATTGGGGCTATCACTATCCGATCGATTGTGTGGCTGGTGGGATGGTCGGATTCCTAACGGCGGTGCTGGTTGTTTTGTTCATGCATAGTTAAATTTCACGAGGGAGGCGATTGTTGATGAATAGCATGAAACGGGAAAAGCTGCTGATTCTGTCCGGCGCGCTCGGGGATGGACATATGCAGGCGGCCAAGGCGATTTTAGAGGCATCGGTGCTGTACAAACAGGGAGTAGAGGTGATCGACTTCATGCAATGGATCCATCCCCGCATGCATGTGGTTGAACGGTATTGCTTCCTGCAATGGGTGAAGCATTTTCCTTCCTCATACGGATATATGTATCAGAAGACCCGGACGGACAGTACACTTACTTTCTTCCTGAAGCATTTTCTCACGACCAGCCTGCAGCGGCTGCTCAAACTTCTGAATGAGGAACAGCCGACGTTGATTGTCAGCACGTTCCCGCTGGCATCAGCCGCCATTTCCTTGCTTAAGGAAAAAGGGATGACGGATCTGCCTGCGGCAACGGTCATTACCGACCATTCCGATCACAGCTATTGGATACATCCGTCTACGGATCTGTATCTGGTTGGCTCCGAAGGCGTGCGTGCAGCTCTGCAGAGAAAAGGCGTTGCTGACCACAAAATCGCTGTAACGGGCATCCCTGTTCGCCCATCCTACAGTCAGCATGACAATAAAGACCGGCTGCGCGAGAAGCTGGCCTTGGCTCTTGACGCCTTTGTCGTGCTGGTGATGGGTGGCGGCTGCGGGATTATCGATAAATCCTTCATCGAGCAAATGCAATCTGACTCTTTTCCCCCTAACGTGCAATTTGTCATCGTATGCGGACGCAATGTGAAGCTGCTGTACCGCCTGCGTGAAGCGTTGGGAGACAGGGATAACGTCATACTGACAGGCTTCCTGGAGGGAATCCATGAATGGATGGCGTCCGCAGACGTATTGATTACCAAGCCGGGCGGACTGACGACCTCCGAAGCGCTGGCGCTTCAGCTTCCCATGCTGCTGCTGGAGCCACGGCTGGGGCAGGAAAAGGATAATGCCGGTTATTTGATTCAAGCGGGAGTAGCGTATCTATGTCAGATTGACAATTTGCAGGATCAGCTTCAGCGGCTGGTTCAACAGCCTTCCCTATTGGAAGAAATGAGGGAGAAGGCAGGGCTGTGCAGACAGCAGGATTCCGCCAGACATGCGGTCATGCAAATTCTGAGCATGCAGAGCGATACACAGGAAGAAAAATGGGTTTGCTCCTTGCAGCAGTATGCTTAAGCTTAATTTTCACTAAGGAGGATAAAGACGTTGCTTGTTAAATATTTGTTGATTGGGCTCATAGGCTTCATCAGTCTGTATATGATAATTCCTAGTTTTCTGCCAAGAATGATCAAATTTGGAGCCTTTCGTAAGGGAACGACCAAGAACCAGGTAGCGTTCACGTTCGACGATGGGCCGCATCCGAGGTATACACCGGAATTATTGGATTTATTGCAGGATTATCAAGTGAAGGCCACATTCTTCGTGCTTGGCTCGCAGGCGGAGCTGCACCCGGATCTGATCAGAAGAATGGATCGTGAAGGTCATCAGATTGGAATCCACAATTACAATCACATCTCCAATTGGCTGATGCTTCCCTGGACGGTGCGGCGTGATCATATGAAACGGACCGCAGATATTATTGAATCCATAATTGGAAAAAGGCCGGATCACTATCGTCCGCCGTGGGGGCTCATGAACGCTTTCGATTTCTTTCATCCCAAATCGTACCGCATTGTACTCTGGTCCTTGAAGGCGGGGGACTGGCGCAGCAGAAGCTGCCGCAAGAAACTGAAGGCAACGCTGCTGAACGGAATTACGGACGGATCTGTTATTTTGCTGCATGACAGCGGAGATTCGCCGGGAGCGGACCGTCACGCGCCATATTTTATGCTTCGGGCTCTGGAGGAAGTACTGCATCAATTACAGGGACGCAACTTGCAATTCGTTCGTCTGGATGAAATGGCTTGACAAAGGAAATGAGGTGACAATAGTGGGACAGGAACCGCAAATTTTAATTTTAACGGCCGATTACGGAGAAGGTCATCATCAGGTGTCCAAGGTGTTGCAGCAAAGCTTGATCCGCAATGGTTATTGCCAGGTGGCGGTTGTCGACTTGTTCCGGGAAGCCTATCCTGTGCTGAACAAAATAATCCGCTATCTGTACCGGCAAAGCCTGTATGCAGCCAGCCTGGGCATTCCCTATTACGGATGGACCTACCATCTGACCAACCAGCTTCCCATGAAGGGAAAGATCGCAGCCTGGATGAACAGTCTTGGCGGCGACAGGCTCAAGAAAATCATCCTCCAGTACCAGCCGGAAGTCATCATTTATACATTCCCGTTCGGCAGCTTGCCAAGCAGCGTGGCATTATCTGCGATCCGTCCCCGGACTGCTGTTGTCATAACGGACTTTGACGTTCACCGAAGATGGCTGTTCGCCAAGCCGGATCATTATTTTGTCCCTGCCAGCGACGTGAAAGAGGCCATGGTCAGGCAGGGCGTCCCCGAGAGTCGTATTACCGTGACCGGAATTCCGGTCAGAGAGTCATTTCATGATGCGGCAATGAGTGGTCCCGGCTCCGTTAAAGAAGCAGATGAGCATGTGATTCTGCTTATGGCTAACGTCTGCGGCACATTGCATTCGCTATCGAGGCTCATCGGGAAGCTGCTGCTCTTGTCAGGCGTCCGCATTCAAGTGATTTGCGGCCGGCAGGAAGGATGGAGACGGAGGCTTGCGGAGAGCTGGGCGGATGATGCAAGTGTGGATGTATTCGGCTTCACCGATCAATTGCATGTTCTGATGAGCAGCGCCTGCTGCGTAGTCACGAAAGCGGGAGGCGTTACACTATCCGAGACGATTCAGGCCGGGGTTCCAATTTTCATCCTAAATCCGTTTCTGGGGCAGGAGAAGGAAAATGCCCTGTATTTGCAGCGCAAAGGAGCGGCAGTCGTGGCCTTTACGATTCATGATCTGGTGTTGCAGATACAAGCGATGATCTCCTCTGAGCAGATCAAGCAGTCGATGATGAACGGGCTGCTCGCAGCAAGGCAGAAAGCGGCTGCGGACCATATTGTCCGGCATTTGTTTCCTGAGGCAAGTCCCTTAAGAAGGAGTGGAATATGATGAGCGGGAGGAGCGCGTTCAAGCTTTCTACTCTGACGCTGTTCACGGTGCTTTTTTGCACAGAGTTTGTCCGAAGCGCTTTCTTGTTCTCGTTCCTGCCGAACTTTGCCGTCAACGAGTCGGGGCAAACCGTTGCTTTGGTCGGTCTTGCCGTCTCGCTTCATTATACAGCCGATACGCTGATTAAATGTGTGGCTGGATATTTGCTGGACAGGTTTTCGCTGCGCTGGCTGCTGCCCGCCACTTTCGTCCTGATGCTGTCCGGACTAGCCGCCGTGTTCTTTAGTCCGTATGCCTGGGGGCTTGTTGCCGGTTCCGTGATGCTTGGGATGGGGGCGTCGCCTATATGGCTCATTTGTCTGGAGAAAGTCCGACTTACGGAGCGGGCGGCCCAGATGGGAGCGATATACACCGTGTGGTTGGCCTGCATCGGTCTGGGGCCGGTCACAATCAATCTCACCTTCGATTATGGCTTCGAACCTGCCTTCCGGCTGATGGTTGCGCTGCTCGCCGTCGGCTGCATCGCATCGTTCGGGATTAACAGAACAACCCCCTTGCATCTCCAGAATGTCAGCTTTGCCGAACAAGCGGCAGGACTGCGAAGAAGGCTCGTTCAGCTGAAATGGCTGCTGCCAGGCATGGTCCTGCAGATGACCGCCGCGGGACTGCTGCTGCCGATACTGCCCGGTTTTGCCGCTGACCAACTCGGTCTGAGCCAGCCGCAATATTCGCTAATGCTCATATTAGGCGGGGCCGGCGCGATGCTGTTTCTTGTCCCGATGGGAAAGCTGGCCGATCGATGGGGGCACAAGCAAATGCTGTTCGCCGGTTTCGTATCGCTTACGGTCGTATTGGCTCTGTTAGTCGTATCCATGCCGCCGCCTGCATTAACGATGCTGTTTGCCTTTATGCTGGGATTGTCTTACTCAGCCGTGCTTCCGGCCTGGAATGCGGTGCTGTCGTACCTTGTTCCGGAGGATCAGAAGGGGACCGGGTGGGGAGTACTCTCCGGGATTGAAGGGCTCGGTATTATGATTGGCCCGGTCATCGGGGGAGGGATAGCCAGCCAGTATACGAATGCCGCTGCCATTAGCATCAGCGCTGCTTTACTGGCGGTTCTTGCACTTTTTTATTTGATTTTGCCGCAAAACAAGCTTGTCTCGGCTGGCGGGACTTTGCAGCACAAGAGGGAGAACGCTCATGGACCTGATCGGGTTAGTTGAACCGAGTATGGATACCTGGTCTTGCTCATCGGCTTGCCGCTGGACTTCATCGCGCTCCCCATTCCGCCGAGTACACCTGAAATCCAAGCCATCGAAAATCATCACGATACAAGCCTCAGTTCATCTACCTCAGTACAAGAAGCTGGTGAAGGTGCCGATTTTAATTACGATTCTTTAAAGGATTACATTGCCTATGGTCTAACTTATGATAAGAAAGAGGACAGATTTCTCTTCCATGGCAAGCAAGTCAGATTGTTTGTTGATAAGGATATAAAAAATGAAGGTAGATCAAATAACTTTTACTATGATGCTAAAGGAAATCCGATTTCAAAGTGATTAGAGATGATAACAATAAGATAATCAAAATAACGGAAGTTCATGGGAGTGAGTTACAAGCCTTAAATAAAACATTTGGATTTATAATAACTGATGGAAATTTACAGTTTGAATAAGTAGAGTCATTATATAAGCTACTGAAAAAGCCTTAAACCGTAAAAGGTGAAAGAATACCAGTGAAATGATGGTTTTCTTTCACCTTTTTTAATAGACGGATTGTCAAGACAAGTACAACAGTTCCTCCTGTAACGATTCGTGAGAGGACTTCCATCTTAAGTTTTTCGGGGCCAGTTGTTAATCAGGGCGAGAGCTTGTCCCAGATCAGCATCTGTCACCTGAGCGAAGTTATGCCCCTTTGAGATAAATTCACGCTCAAGACTTGGCATTCTCGTTGGAGTCTCGTTGCCAGGATGAGTACGGGTCGGCGAAATAGACGCCCACGCCGTACAGTCGTTCCAACTCTCAGTGACAGGCGAATTCTTTCCCTCGCCCACGGTCGCGCTTTCATCGATAATGCCGTGCGATCGTCATATAATCACTTGGTAAAAACGTGTTTTTGCCTCCACGATGTGTCGACGCAAGCTTACTCTTTCCTCGGCTGGAAATGACCGTATCCGGCTCCCAGTGACTGAAGGTTTTCCGGCTACGGATCGTATTGGGACGCTGCAAATCAGGCCGGTTATTATGAATCGATATCAGGAAAATTGGTTTAGAACAAGTCGTGGTTCAGTACAGCCAGCATTTTCATTTTACAAATGAAGATTTACACGAGGAAGTTGCTGCTACCCAACCCTTGATAAACTTTCAAATACATAAATAATCAGTCAATTTAAAATGCCGTTGCAACGAAGAAAGTAATCACTATTTATCAAGTTTGTCCCCTATATTGATAATGAAGTGGGTTTAGTTTTTATATGAGCGTAAGTTGAAATAAGAGGTTTCAGAATGAAAAAGACTCCTTGGTATGATGTAAATGGGTCCAAGATGCTGGCCAGCGACGGGATCCAAAAACAAACCAAGGAGACTACAAGATGAATTCTACTCAAAATGAACGTATTAATCAAATCACTTCTTCTACCTTAATTATCGGTGTAGACATCGCTAAATTCAAACATGTCGCCCGGGCACAAGACTACCGCGGAGTCGAGTTCGAGAAGGCTATTACGTTTGAGAACGACCGTGAAGGCTTTGAATTGTTCGTTAGCTGGTTCAGAAAGATTGCTACGGAGCAAGGGTTCCAGGACGTCATCGTTGGCATGGAAACAACCGACCACTACTGGTTGAACCTGGCCCATTTTGTGAAAGAACAGCACGTGACCCCTATATCGTGAGTACCATCGGGAAGTTCTCCAGCTACACGATATTCTTCATTCGCGCCATTTCTAATGCTTCTTCACGGTTGTTGACGCCGAGTTTCGAGTAGAGAATCGAGCAGTAATTGCGGATCGTTCCCTCCGATAAAAATAGCTTGGCGGCAATCGATTTGTAGCGCAGACCGCTCGACAGTTGCTCCAGAATCTCCATCTCGCGTTTCGTAAGCCCGTACGGGTAGTTTCCCTGACTTGAACCGATTTTCTCCAACTGCTCACGTTGACGCTTCATCTCTTCGAAGACTCGCGTAGCGACCGATTGGTCAATCCAGGTTCCTCCATTATAAATAAGTTTCAAGGCTTCCTTCATCTCCCGCGGATGAATCGACTTCAGCATGTAGCCTTCTGCCCCGCGCTCCAATGCAGTTGCTGCCTGCGAGGAATCCTTAAACGTTGTCATGAATACAACCTTCATATCAGGCCATCGTTGTTTCATCTCAACTAAAGCTTCAATCCCGCCCATTCCTTGCATACGAATATCCATTAGCACGATATCTGGTTGGGAGCGATCACAATGTTCTAATGCTTCGCGCCCGTCCCTGGCTGTACCAACGACGTTAAAATCAGCATGCTGATCCAAAATTTGCTTCAAGCTGTCGGTAATGATCACCTGGTCATCAACGATCAGCAGGCGGATTGCATCATGTACAGGCTCTGTCTGCAACGGAATATCACATATGACGAAAGTTCCTTGTCCTGACTCGGAATGCACGGACACCGTGCCGTGAAATAGTTCAAGTCGTTCCTTCATTCCATTGAGCCCAGATCCAAATTGGATTTCTTCCATTCCGATGCCGTTATCTTCGATCTGTAATCGAAGCTGCTGACTATTGAAATGTAACTGAACGGATATCATGCTCGCCTTGCCGTGCCGAACCACGTTGGTTAGAGACTCTTGAAGGCAACGATATAAACAATTGTTTATTTTTTGCATAACAAGAGTCTCACTGCCGATCACACGGAATTTGACCGTTATACCTGTTGACTTCATAAAATCTTCAGTTAATTGCCGCAGCGATTCACTTAACGAATGGTTCAACGGAGTATGAGAGAGCTGATGCAGATGCTTTCGGATATCAACCAGACTGTGTTGGGCGATTCCGACAAGCGAATTGATCCTCTCTATTTGCGCATCTGGTACGGACGATCGCAGTGATTCGACGCCGACGATGAGCGAGGTAAGCGTATGGCCAATCGTGTCATTCAGCTCATGTGACAGCCGGCTGCGCTCCTCCATCAGCGTAAGTTCCTCAATCCGCTTAATATGCTGCTCCAGCAACAGCTTTTGCTCTTGAATAATTCGGGCTTGCTTATGGGACTGAATTAAAATATTAAACGCGAAGCCGATGGCAAAACCAAGGCTGCAGCTAACGATAAACTCATACGGGAGACGATCAGCAATCCAACCGTTCAATACCGGGAATACGATTCCGCTAAGGATACCTGTCCACACATAGTTTCTTCGACTGCTCGTCAAGCCGATAGTAATCACGAGTAAAACAAAAGACCAAAGCAATCCCGGGGCTGTGTAAGCTAAATAAAGATAAAAAAAGCCCGTTACCGTGACTTCGATTGTGAGATACCAGTCTTCTTTCCTATAGAGGATGATTAATGGAACGAGATAAACGACGAAAGCGAGAGAAAGTACAACCCAAAGCGACACAACGGTTAATGACGGATCGACAAAACCAGCGCTTGCGATAATGACCAGCCAAAGCGTTCGTATGGCCACAAGTATCCAATCATACCAGACCCTTTTTTTCATTATCGAGAACACGAATTACGCACACCTTCTTATATTTTTTTGCAAATCAAATTCCGAATGATTCAGACCTATCATGCAATATAACTTCCCGATCCGTCAAGCGAAAGAGGGTGGGGTAACGGCGGTTAGAACGTAGCTTAGCAAGCACGTCATATAAGACAGTTGATAGTTTGTCATGCGGTATATGTGACAAGTCCAAGTACGATGTCATCAAAAGCTAGACGGTTTTATCACTGTTCGATTTAACAATATCAGAGGTAAGGTGAGGGGGTAAAGCAGAACAACATTCAAAATAATAGGAGCGATGCGTTATGAAATCATTCACCATTCGAAAAGGAGTTGCACTTACTTTAATAGCTATATTGGCGGGTACAGTGGCCTATGGAACTGTCCACGCAGAGGGTCAGACGGCAACTTATCAAGCTATCAATAAAGCTGCCAATACCGACAATATTTTATCGTCGGAATTCGCAAAAGAACCCAAAAAAGAACTCAACGAGAAAGAAAAGAAAAGAAAGCATCGGGAAGAAGTCAAACGCGTCATGGATCAAGTAGTTACCAACAAAAGAGTTCCAAGTGTCGTGGCAGGCGGGCTACAGGATGGGGAACGCTGGTCCTACGCTACGGGTACAGCCAGTTTCGAAGTACCACGCCCGGTGGAGCCGGATTTTTCATTCCGTATTGGAAGCATCACGAAGACATTCACTGCTACCGTTGTATTGCAGTTGGCTCAGGAGAAAAAATTGAACCTGGATGATTCGGTCGAAAAATGGCTGCCGGGGGTCATAAAGGGTAATGGGTATGACGGCAACAAAATTACGATTCGTCAGTTATTGAACCATACAAGCGGGCTTGCGAGCTATACTGATCTTGATTTTCGAGATATTACCTTGCCTCAAAATCCATTCCGTTACTATTCGTCCGACGAGCTTATCAGCATGGGACTAGCTAAGCCGCCTGTATATGCGCCAGGGAAGGGCTGGAACTATTCGAACATGAATACTATACTAGCCGGTCAAATTATTCAGAAGGTAACAGGAGAGACGTATGCGGAGCAGATCAGGAAACGGTTGATCGAACCGCTCGGGATGACAGGGACATTTGTAATGGAAAATAGTCACGATATTCCAGGTAAGCATGCCACAGGATATAATATGGACAGATCGGGTCATTTGTATGATTTAACAGAGATGAATCAATCATGGGCAAATGCAGCCGGAGATATAGTCTCAACAACCAAAGATTTGACCACCTTCTTCAGTGCGCTGTTGGGCGGAAAGCTTCTAAATCAAGAGATAATGGACCAGATGCTCACGACAGTAGATTCACCTATAGGTAAAGTTGGACTAGGGATTTATGAAATAAAAACAGCTGACGGGCAATCATACTGGGGGCATGCTGGCGGTACTTTCGGATTTGAATCGAGAGCCTTCGGATCTCTAGGCGGGCAGCATATTTTGGTAACGTGCATCAACTCGGTAGCTCCGGAAGTGGAGCCTGCTCACAATAAAATAATCAATAAGGAGTTTGGCCGTTAAGTTTAAAGCCGACATCGCGTCCTTTATTTGAGGGCGGATGTCGGTTTCTGCTGTGATTAACCGTCGTTTCATGCAATCGAGGCACAAATGTCCGCATTCAGAATAAAACGATAGATAAGATTCACGAGGGGCATAACGACGGCGTATTTTATATTCGGTCGGTCAAGCTCTACTATCGACTTCTTTACCACTCCCGCCAACAGATGGTTTACCGCCAAAATCGTAAAATAGGTTAGACGCAAATTCGATATAGAGAATAAGAAGAGATATATGGATTTTTAGAAATACATAGTAGGTATAGACAACGTAATATTACTAACCTACATATTGCACCAGACTACAATTTCTATTTAAAAAAGACTTCAAGGAAAATCAAACATTAAGACTATTGTACAAAAATATCAGAATTTCGTATATGTTATTCCGCTAACGGGATACGTTAGTTCAATGGAACAGCGACAGTCTAGGACATTATTTTCTCGTACTGGTTGTCACTGTTCCAATTTCAAAGTCCGTCTAAAACTTATTTTATGGAGAATAGCGATATGACAATTCGAAAGATGCATGGAATAATGTCGATACAATCGTATGGGACAATATAGGAGATGAATTTGAGGGAAAGAAACTTAATCATTATTCAAAACTTGATCTAACCAGGTGAATATGCGGTGGTTAGCCAATTTTAATGCTCCAAAATTTTCATTTTATCCCTCTGATTTTGTATTTTCGTCTAGTCTATCAGACCTAGGAATATTTTTCTAGGACAAAAGTTTTGGATTCGGTATACAAAAAGCCTTGTCTAGAACGTATGTTCGGAATATAATTTCTACATAATACATCAGGAGGCTACATACATGTCGAAAAAATTAGAAGGTAACGGCTTATGGGAAAGCAGCAGGATTATCATACCAGAACACAAGGAAGCATACTTAAAACTCATGAAAGACCGTCAGCGGAGAGGCAAGCCGGAACTTGACGATCAGGAAGTCCAGTTGATCGAGCAAGCGCTTATAGAGTCCTACAACACACGTCAACCTATAACACTAGTGGTTTTTAGCCCGTTCGATGACGAAGAACTCACAGGTGTAATCACGTCTATAAATACTGCTCGCAGGGAAGTGAAACTGTTTCGTGGCGAGGATGATTTTAGTTGGATCAAGTTGGAGGATATCATTTTCAGCAAGTATCTAGCAAAAATCTAAGGGTAGTAAATATTCTACTGATGTTATTCAACAAACAAGAAATGTCTCAGCTGCCTTATCTACGACAATTCAGCCGAAGTCTTTCTAGGAGCATTTGATGCTAGTGTTTTAGCTGAGCAGATCAATCCTCATATCGCAATCGAAAACTTCCTGATGACGATGCACTACACCCGCATCAAGTTAAAGAAAGAGGCATACAGATTGGTACAAGACTACTATGGGGAAGCCTACTTTTTACAGAAAATCCTGATGAGCTCCAACAACATCGCGCTGGACCAAGGTAACTTTTTCTTCACTAACGGTCCATTTGTTGTGCAAAAAATGGACCGCTAGCGAAGAAAGAAATCAATTCAGGTTAATGAAACAATTCTATGAGCTCTTGCTTGTGTACTTGGAAAATTAACAAAAGAGGCAGCGGGATTCCTGTCTCTTTTGTTATTATTCTACGTCTGAGAAAAGCGGAGTGGACAAATAACGCTCACCTGTATCAGGTAATATGACCACGATCGTCTTGCCTTTGTTTTCTGGAAGCTTCGCAATTTGTGTTGCTGCATAAACCGCAGCCCCAGAAGAAATACCAACAAGCAGCCCTTCTGTTTTGGCAAGCAGGCGTGCAGTTTCAAATGCATCTTCGTTTTTAACTTTGAAAACCTCATCCACATATTCTTCATTAAAGTTATTTGGAATGAAACCAGCACCGAGTCCTTGTAGTTGATGTGAACCTGGAGTACCCCCAGACAGCACTGGTGAATCGAACGGTTCGACGGCTATCACTTTTACAGAAGGTTTTCGTTCCTTCAATCCCTGGCCAACGCCCGAAATAGTTCCACCTGTACCTACGCCCGCAATAAAAATATCTACACCGCCATCCGTATCATGCCAGATTTCTACAGCTGTAGTTTTGCGGTGGATTTCTGGATTGGCAGGATTGCTAAACTGCTGTGGTATGAAAGAGTTTGGTGTTTCGGCAGCCAATAGTTCAGCACGCTTGATAGCGCCTTTCATCCCCTCGGATCCCGGTGTTAACACAAGCTCAGCACCGAACGCAGTCAAAAGCTTGCGACGTTCGATACTAAACGTTTCAGGAAGTGTAATTATAAGTTTATATCCAAGAGCCGCAGCTGCAAATGCAAGTCCGATTCCAGTATTGCCACTTGTTGGTTCAATAATAACGGAGTCTTTATTGATTAAGCCTTTCTCCTCAGCGTCTTTAATCATAGCATATCCAATGCGGTCCTTAACGCTACCAGCCGGATTGAAATATTCCAACTTTGCTACCACGTTTGCCTCAATATTTTGGATTTGGCTGTAGTTCAACAGTGCTAGCAAAGGAGTATTTCCAATTAATTCAGTCAACTTTTGGTGAATTTTAGTCAAAATTATCCCTCCAAACAATTAATTCATATCTACTTACTATGACATAGATATTATCACGAATTTTTCTTCATAACCATGTTCTGTTAATTCATAGTGAGGAGCGGGAACGGATGGAACAGTTTAAACCTAAGGTACTACTCATAAAAAAGTAGTCCAAGCTTATTCAGAACCTGAGAGTCATTAAGAATGTATACAGTGTATCCTTTTACCCGCTAACCTAGTGGTCGGCGGATAACGAATTTGTATTTAGTAGAAGGCAAAAAGAGCAGTAAGGAATTAATCCTTCTGCCTCACCGTTAACATACGGGGAGGCGTTTTTGTTTTGGCAAGCTTACGGTGTATCAATCGCGCCATCAAGTTGCTCTTGCGAGAGTTTACGACTAAATGCCTACAATACGAAGTAATTTATGTTCTTAATAAGGATATCGATACATCATCTAAAAGAATTGTGGCAAAGGTATCCTCTGCTGTAACACGGAACACTAAATCTCTGGAAACAGTTCTTGAATTTCCCGAGATTGAGAAAGTGCGGGAGGATATGACAGGGGCTACGCCTTTTCCACTTTTCTTTGGTTTCATTTGAATTAACCCTCTTTCTGTAGACATATTTGCTACACTAGTAGTTTATGAAATATGAATAAGAGTGTTCATAGAGAAGAGAATACAAAAAAGACCGTCTATTGACGGCCCAGATTGTCGAGAAACCCCGTCATTTTGAGACGTGGGTTTCTTTTTCACATCATAATGCTCTGGTCTCTGGAGAAGCAGGGGGGGGTTACCCCTGTTTCTCCAGGCGATCTAGGTGGATCGCCATCTTCTTCATGTTCTGCACGGCTGCCGTCATAAGGGCTTGTTCCCTGACGTTTGGAAGACCGCGCAAACGGCAATAGCGAAACCCATGGAGCTCTTTGGCATCCGCGAAGCTTCGCTCAATCGTCTCTTTTCGTTTGCGGTACAGCTTTTTACCAGATGGGCTCAGCCGGTTGCTCCGTACCCACTCTTTGCTGTCTTCCCAGACATGCCGAGTCACCACTTTGCGGTGGTTTCGAGACTGGGTACACTG